>JAYZVO010000128.1:0-39974 GCA_036155555.1 Myxococcota bacterium | reverse complement strand
GAGAAACGGAGTTTCTCGCCCTCCCTCCTCGCGCTTCTTCGCGAGCTGCTCGAAGACCATGTTGTAAGGTTTTCGTAGCATGCGAGGAGGTCGGTTGGAGGGTTTTTGTGACTCAGGAGAACGGGTTGAGGCTTCGGCGTGTGCTCGGCGTCTCTTAGAGCGCCACGCGCATCTCCCGGTCGGCCTCGAGGATCTCGAGGTAATCCGGTGGTCCCTCCCAGTCGCGCTCGGGCAAATCCGAGCGCGGTGAGAGCGCGCGCAACCTCGAGAGCAGGCGCTCGGGGAAGTCGCGCGGGACATCCTCGAGGTCCTCGAAACCATCGCGCGCATCCTCGAGCATCTCGACGACTTCCGCGCCCAGCAAACCTCTTCGCCCCATATCCTGGAAGGAGTTCGCCAGCTCCGGTATCCCGTAACCGGCTGTCCGCACCATCCCGCTCGCCATGCGAACCAGGCCCGCTGGCGAGAGCACGCTGTCGCGCATGAGCACGAGCGCGGCCTGGAAGTAGTTCGTGATCGGGATGACGCGAGGTCCAAATGGGAGGAAGCGACCCGGCGCCGAGCGCCGGTCGAGGTTGATAAAAATACGCGTGACGGTGTCCTGCCTCGGAGTGGTACGCGCGCGCTCGAGGATCAGATCACGCGTGTCCGGGTAGACATTGGCTGCTTGCAAGATCTCGGTGAGCGTGTCGATGTCGATGCGATCTCCCACCAGGTCGCCGTAGAGCGAGTAGATGAACGCGTCCTGTTCGGCGTCATCTCCAAACAAGGTCTCGGGACCGAGCGGCGTCATCCCGCGCACGCGCAACAGCGCGTCGAGCTTGTAGCCGATCTGTCCGCGGATGGCTCGGAACTTCCCCTTGAGCAAGAGCCGCAGCTGCGGCTTGAGGATAAACGCGTCCGGGCGCACGCCATCGAGCTCGAACTTCTGCTCGAGCGTGCGGCGCATCTGCTCGGGTGAGCCCGAGATAAATGTCAGCACGCTCCGCCCCGCTTCGTCAGGGCGCGTCAACTCGCGCAAGAGCCCATCTGCGCCGGGGACGTTGATCTTCTCCTCGGGTTTCTGCAGCGCGGTACGGATAAGGTCGCGCACCGAGTCGAACTCGGTGCGCAAGTAGGTCTTATCCAAATCCCAACGGAAGATGTGACGAACCGGTGCCTCTTCCTGTGCCATCTACTCGCCTCGCTCCGGGGAACGGCGCTTCCATAAGCGTTTGCCCAACAGTATCCACCCAATCAGGTGGAAAGTGAACAGCAGCGCGCGAAGATAACGCAATCTTCTCGCGGGGCGTCTCTCCTCGAGTTTCATGCGTATACGGGTAGCGCGTGCGCGCCACGAGGTCCAGGGATCATTCTCATCGACGAGCGAAACGCGCGCGCTGGCGACCCCTCCATCCGATGGCGCGAAGATCATCCCCAGGCTCTCATCGCGAGGTTCGCGCTCGAGCAGCAGCGCATCATGGCGAGGGTGCGGCACGCTCGAGTGATTCTTCGCCGCGTCCTCGATGATGCTCATGCCAGGGATCGTGATCGGATGAATCGCCTGGATCTCACACGAGGCATCGATCTTGTAATAGGTCATGCGCTCGAGCCCCATGTCGAGCATGTCCCCGTTGTCCATCCAGAGCCTTGGCCCGAAGACCTCCACGCGCTCCATGTCGCGCTTGTTCTTTTTGGATTGCAGGTAGAACGCGCGGTGGAAGTTGCCCTTGATCCAGATCGACTCCATCGTGCAAGGGCCCGAGCCCGCGCGGCGAGGTTGCCGAAAACGCGTGATAATGCGCGTGCCTCGCGCCTCGCTTATCTTCCAGTCGTTCTTCTCTGTGTCCCAGACGACCGAGAGCGAGTCTTCGCCCGGATCATACGGGCAGTAGTGCAACTTGACGCTCGATTGATCGACGCGCACGCGCATGACGCCGAGCGCGAGCTCCTCGAAGCCGCAAAAGCTCTGCCGCAGCGTGCGGCGCAGCAACGTGAGCCAACCTGTAGGGTGCCCCCACGGCATCTCGCCATCGCGCTGGTACTCGAGGAGAACCTCCATGTTTAGCTTGTCGCAAGGGAAGTCCGCGTAGAACTCGGGCGCCTCTTGTTGGAGGTGTTTGCATTGATAATCGAGCAAGAGCGCGGACAGGTCATGCGTCGAGAGCATCTTCCCCTGCAAGTCCAGCCGCTTCGTGTGCAGGTTTGCTTCGAGGATGTGTACCGCATCCTTTGTGAGCGTGAGGTCGATGGCACCCTCCGAGGCGGTCGCGCCAAGCTCGCGCCAGGCTTTGCCCTCTCTTAACCAGAGCGTGCGATCCTCGCTCATGGCGAGGATGCGTTTGCTCGCGCGATCCTCGCGCAAAAGCACCATGCGCGGCGCGGGTGAGGGGAGCCCTTCTGACATCGGGGTGATTTCGACGCCGAGTGATGCGCGCGCTGGCGTCATGACTAAAAACGCATGGCCCACGACAAAGATCGCCCACGGCGCGATCATGCACCAGAGCGCGACCTGGCCTGTGCGCTCTTCTCGCAAGGCAGACCTCGCCAGAAAGAGCGCGCCCGTGGTGACGAACACGCCGAGCAAGATCGATAACCCCGCGCCAGCAAACGCGATCCCCTCGAGAGGCGCGGGCTCCAGGCGATAGAGCAACAACCTGTAAAGCAGCGCGAGCGGCACGCACGAGATGCCGAGCACTGACGGAGCAAACTTCGCCAGCCGTTCCTTCAAGAGGGGACCTCCAGCAAGGAGCCCGGCGTCTTTGCCGCCTTCTTCTTGAGCCAGGAGAGGTTGGAGTCGGCCAGGTTAAAGAGCAGCAGGTCGACGTCGAAGGTGAGCTGCTCGGCGATGTTCTGGACGAGCTGCTGTTGCTTGTTGTGGGTCGGGACCTTCAGGCGCCTGGGGAGGATGCCGAGGATAAAGAGGCGCTTGTCGGGGAAGTGCTCGAGCTGCTTCTCGACGAGGTACACGCGCTTGATCTCGGGGAAGCGCGCGAGCACTTCGATGATTTTCGCGCGCGTCTCCTCTTCGAGCGAGGGGGTGAGGAAGCGATCGACGGGGGCGATAAAGGATCGCTCGCGTTGTGATTGCGCCAACTTGATCTGCCATGCGTCATGCTTCTCGAGCCAGTACTGCGCGCGCTCCTTGTCATCGCGCACGTTGTACTCGTACTCGAGCATCAGCTGGGTGACATGTCCCGTGTAGATCTCATCGGCGGACATCGCCTCTTCCAGCCAGGAGATCCCCTCTTCGTCCTTCTCCGCGAGCAACAACCTCCCGATGGCAAAGCGCGCGCCAGCGGAGTTGCCGTGTCGCGCGAGGTGCTCGCGATAGAGCTCCATCGCCTCTTCCTTGCCACGCTGCGCCTCGACGAGCGAGGCGTACTCCATGAACTCGTCAGCGGTCAGCGCCGCTTCCTGTGCGCCATCTTCGCTATCCTCTGGCGGTTGGATGCGCTCCTCGAGCGCCTCGAGGCGCTCGCGCTGCCCGTAATTTCGCACATAGAGCGCGTTCCAATACATCTGCACGTTCGCGTGCCACGACGTGCTAAACTCATCGAGGAAACCATCGTAGCGCTTGCCAAGACACGAGAGCGCGGCGGGCTCCTCGACCGGCGCGGGGAGCGCGGGAGCGCAACCGAGCGCGTCCAGCCGGCGCGACAGGCTCGGGTGCGTGTCGATAAGATCGGTGCGTTGCTCCAACGCTTTCTGAAGCTCGAGCGCGAGCGCTTTCTCATCGCGCGCGTCCGAGAGCGCATCCCGCATCGAAGGATAGAGATCTCTTGGCGGGATCGGAGAGTTCTTGTTGAGCTCGTCGATCTCCTTCCAGAAGTGCGCCTCGAGCCACGCGTTGTCGAGGTGCACTCGAAGCAGCGCTCGCCCCGCGATCTCCGGGCTCGTGACCTGCGCGGCGGCCCTGTCAGCCACGTACTCGTTGGCGCGCGCCAATACAAAGGTGTAGGCGTTGAAGTAGGGGACAAAGGTCTCGAAGAAGCGCTTGAACAGGAAGGTCGGGTGCTCCTGCGCGATGATCGCTTGTTGGAGCTTCTCCCAGGTCTTCCTCAACCTGTAAATCCAACTCGCGAAGCGGCTGTGCTGCCCGGCTGCGTGCCCGAGTTCATGCCCGATCACGGAGCGAAACTCCTCGCGCGAGAGCGACATCAACAGCGGGAGCCCGAGCACCATCGTGTTGTGATAGAGCCCGAAGACGCCGAGCCGAGGCGTCTGGATCATGGCCGCGTTGTAATCCTCCGAGAGGATCACCTCGTGGATCTTTGGCGCGCCGAGTTCATCGCGCAACGCCTCGAGCTCCTCGAAGACGACAGGCGCCTCGCTGCGCGAGAGCATGCGCCCTTGTGGCCTGGGGATCGAGACAAAGAGCGTGCGCGCCGAGGTGTAAAGCGTGAAGCAAAACCCCACCGCGCACACCAGCGTCAACCAGATCAACCCCGCCATCAGTGACAGCCAGATGCCCACGAACCAGGCAAACAACACCAGCGTGAACGCGAACAGGATGTAACCGAACCCTGCCGCCGCCAGCCCCGCCACGCGCAGCTTGTACCCGCGTGGGTTGTCGACTTCGAGTGCTTCGAGCCTTTTGATCAGCTCGTCGTATTCACTCAGGGTCATCGCCATGATTTCGAACGTCCTCTCGAAGGAGACGGGGCGCGTTCACTTACTCGCCAGGGAAGGTCGCGTGCACCGGGAGCAGCTCTCGCTCGGCGTTCACGCGCCCTGCATAACGCTCGGTGTGATCGGCCTGCAACGCGGCGGCGTGCTCTTGCTTGTAGCGCGCGTAATCCTCGGCCGATGGCGCGTGGTACATCATCACCCACGCGACCCGCTGCTCCGTATCGGCGTCCTCGTTGCGAGCCATATAAGCGCGCACGAAGCATCCTGTCTCGACCACCTCTGGGATGTGGATGTCGCGCATCCAGACACGCCAATCCTCGGCGACCTCTTTATCGACCCACACGCGCACGATGTAGAGCATCCTCATCCTCTCATTTTCATTCAGAACGTTACAGCGCCCGCTTGCGAGGACGCCGCTCAAGGTTTAGTTGATGCGTGAGACACACTGAGCCAAGATAAGAACGGTTGCAACCCGAAGACTATACCAGGGGACAGTTTCATGAACGTATTCCACCATCCGCCAAGCTATGCGCGCGCGCTCGCGCTCTTGATGTTGGTCGGTGTTTGTTTTCCAGCGCTGTTGGCTGGCTGCTCCAAAAACGCGGCATCCTCTCAGATCCAGGACCCTGATCCTGTGATCGAGATCACCTCGCCGGAGCCCGGTAAGATCGTGAACACCACCCGCGTCACGATCAAGGGGCGCGCAGAGAATGTCGAAGAGGTCCAGGTCAACGGCACGCCCGCGAGCGTCGTCGGTGGCATCTTCGAAACCAAGGTCACCTTGCCAGAAGGCGCCGCCACGGTCGAAGTGACCGCGCGCGAGGTCTCCGACGAGGTCTCCTTCACCGTCGATGTCTCACCTCCTGTCCTCGAGCTGACCTCGCCAACGCGCGGCCAGCACATCGACGAGGCGGACGGCAAGTCCGTCCTCGTCGCAGGGAAGGTCGTCGATACGGGCGCGGGGCTCTCGCTCTTTAAAATCAACGAGCAGATCATCGAGCCCGGTGATGATGGCTCGTTCTCCTACGAGCAGCGCCTCGACCCCGGCTTGAACGAGATCACCCTGACCGCCATCGACCTCGTCGAGAACAGCGAGGATACGATCATTGGCGTGATGTATGGCTCCTATGTCGACCCGACGAGCAAGATCGAGGACGGCTTCGAGATCGAGATCGCTGCCACGGCCTTCCCCAAGGTCGCCGAGGTCATCAAGAAGCTCCTCACCCCCGAGCTCGTCGAATCCCTCGTCAAACAAAACCTCCCCATCGAGGAGGTCAACATCACGCGCGTCTCCTTCGCGCCCGTCGAGATCGAGGCGATCCCCAGGTCCAATCAACTCGACCCGAACGCGCCCGGCTACATCGACTTCGAGGTCAAGGTCTCGGAGGTCGACATCGCTGGTGATTTCATGCTCAGTGACAACCTCATCGAGCTCGACGTGCAGGTCTCCGAGGCGACCATCACGACCTCGATGACCATTCAGGCTGATGGCCAGGGGAGCATCGATATTGCCTTCAGTGATTCCTTGCTCGATTTGCCCGACGGCGCGCTCTCCTGGACGGTCAAATCAGGTGGCAGCGAGCTCAGCCAGGAAGACAGTGATTTGCTCGCGGGTATCATCGAAGACATCGCGCGCTTTGCCTTCTCCGAGTTGTTGAGCGAGCAAATCATCGAACAACTCTATGACCCCGCCATCCTCACGCGCACCATCGAGGTCTTTGGCCGCCAGATGACCTTCAAGCTCGACATCGAGGAGATCATCACCAACGCCAGCGGCCTCTACGTCAACGCCTCGCTCGCGATGCCGCAAGACAAGTTCGCGCAGATCCCTGATGTGCCCGGCGCGCTGATGCTGCCGCTCGGCGTCAAGGAGAGCCCGATGCTCGAGCGCGATGGCGTGGTGACCTCGAACGAGGTCGCCATCAACCGCCTGCTCCACGGCGTGTGGCGCAGCGGGTTGTTCAATCAATCCTTGCAAGGGGACGACTTCGCGGGCTTCGAGCTCCCGATCAAGCTCGAGGCAGGCGCGCTCGCGCTGCTGCTCGATGGTCGCGTCACCAACCACGCAGACAGCAACAGCCCGGCAGGCATCAACGTCCGCCCGCAGCTCCCGCCCGTGCTCGCGCTGGACAGGGAGAGCGAGGGGAACGCCGTCATCGTGCGTATGGCCGAGGTCCATATGGACCTGATGTTGGATGTGGATAAGCCGCAGCCAAAGAAGCTGCTGACGCTGGCGATGTTTTTGGACATCGGCGTCGAGATCGAGATCGAAGGCACCGAGGTGTCCTTCAAGCTCGATGTCGCGGGACGCGCAGATCTGGTGGACGAGCCCTTGTTCGACCTCGAGGATGCTCAGGTCGAGAAGTTGCTCAACACCGTCTTCTTGCTCGTCCCCAAGGTCATCTCTCAGGAGCTTGTCGTTGGCGGCGAGGCGAACCTGGAGTGGGCGAGCGTGACCAACCCCGAGATCAAGATCCATGGACTCGAGCGAGACCAGGTTTCGGTCGGCCTCGACATCGAGGCCAACCCCGAGGCGCTCGAGGAGTAACTCACCACCCCTTGTCGAGCTCCACGGCGCGCGCTGCGCTGTGGTTGTTCGGCTGCCCATCCTCGCGCTTGGTCGACTCCGTATCCGCGCGCAAATGGAACGCCATCAGATCGCGCATCTGGCGTCTCGCCACGGGCTTCGTGGTCGAGACGTCCGGGTCGTCGATCTTCTTTGCCTGATTGTAGTCGCTATACTTCGTCGGGTGATAGCTGACCTCGTAGAGCGGGTCGTTGTCCCCCTGAAAGAGCTGGTACTTCAGGTCACCCACGCGCGCGCTTCGCAGGAAGTCGTTGTGGTAGGCGATCGAGGTCGTCGGGTGCGATCGCGTCGGCGCCAACATCGCGGGCACGAGCGATCTCCCCTGAATGTTGCTCGCGAAGTCCTTCGGCGCCACGCCTGCCACATCGAGCAACGTGGGGAAAATATCGAGCACTTCTGCGGCGTGCTCGACCACCACGCCATTCTCGGTCCATGGCTTGTAGCCAATAATCAATGGCACATCGATGAGCTCCTGGTTGACGCTGATGCCATGACCGTAGCGCCCATACTCGCCAAACTCCTCGCCATGGTCCGAGGTCACGATGATCATCGTCTTGTCGAGAATCCCCATCGCCTTCAGGTCCTCGAGCATCTTGCCGAACCAGCGATCGTTGTATGTGATCTCGCCCTTGTAGAGCGCGCGCATATAGGCTTGCTCTGCGCCATTGAGGCTCGGCGCGCCAGGTTTCGCCAGATCATGCAGCAGCTCTCCCGTGGCGCGCGGTGATACGCGCCCTACCTGTCCGCCCGAGTGATACTTCTTCAAGTCATCGGCGGGAGGATCATAGGGGACGTGAGGATCGGAGGTGTTGATGTAGACAAAGACCTTCTTCTTGGCGTCGGCCTTGACCTGCTCGGCGAGCCAGCTCTTCGCTGCGGGCCAGAGGTGCTCGGTCTCGGATGGCTTCTCTTCCTGGATCGGGTTGACCTCCTTGGAGAATCCTCGCGCGAAGCCGCGCTTTGTCGAGACATAGCCGTTCGAGGAGAAGAGCCCGTTGATCCAACCCGCCTTCTTCATCCCCTCGCCGAGCACGGTGAAGTCCTTTGGCAAGACCTCGCTGTCGCGCACGAGCTTGTGCTTTGGAGGATACGCGCCGCTAAAGATCGACGCCGAGGATGGGAGCGAGCTGTTGCCTTGAACGGACGCGCGCTTGAAGAGCGCGGCTTTCTTCGCGAAGTCCGTCAGCTGCGGCGCCTCGACATCGGTGGCGGCGTTGTAAGAGGGGAGGTGATCGGCGCGCAAGGTATCGATCAACCACACGACCACGTATTGAGGATCTTCTCCACGCGAGGTCGGCGTTGTCTTGTCGAGCGCGATCGACGGCGCAGAGAGCACCGCTTTTCCTTCAGGCGCAGAGAGCGTGATGGCGACCGCCTTGTTATCCCAGTCTGCGAGCTTCTGGTCGATGTTCTCACCCGGCTCGAGCGTGACCTTTTTGGAATCACTCCCCGTGTCCGTGGAGACATGCAGGTCGAGCTTTCCGGTGAGCTTGTCGATGTGCAACAAGCTCGATGGAGAGAGCGTGGTGAACCAGGTCAGGCGTTGCCCCTTGTCGAGCGTGATGGTGTTCGCCTCGGCGTCAAAGCGAGAGAGCTGGCGCGCGGGCGCTTGCTCGCCGAGATCCTTGCCTGCGCGCACCCAGTCAAACCCTGCGGCGCTCTTGCCGAGCCCCGCCACGTCGCGACTGCGCGAGAAGTGAAAGCGCACGGTGTGTTCCTGGCCAAGCTCGAGCCCGGCGGGAAGCTCCATCGTGTAGGTCTTCCATCCCTCCTCGAGCACGAGCGAGGCGAACTTCTCCTCCTTGCGCCCCGGCGCGTTGATAAACACATCGCAGCGTTGATCCCCGACCGGCTCGAGCCTCGCCTGGATCTTCCAGGTCTTGTCGGTCTTTTGCCCTTTTTGTTCCGGGGTGCCGAGCGGGAAGCGGAGCGTCGCGCCGATCCCCTTGGGGTAGGCAAACGAGAAGTCCTTCGCCGCGCTCTCTGAGGCGTCGAACCAGGGGTTCTTCCAGCGACCTTGCACATACTTGAGGCCCGCGCCGATCCCGAGATCGAGGACGATCCCCTTGTCCTCGAAGTGGGCGAGGTGGCGGTTCGCCACGAGATCGAAGATCGGCGTGACAGCGCTCGCAGCCCTGGGGTTTGGCGTGGTTCCTTTGGCGCTGTCTCCATCTGGGCTCGCGCTGGTGGCGGTCGCCCTGGAAGTTTGCGAGGTCGCGTTCTCGTCAGCTTTTTCCTTGGGGGTCTCTTTCTCGCAACCGAGCGCTGCGAACAACAGCGCACAACACAACGGCGCGAACCATCGCGCCCGACGTCCTCTCGACACGGCATCCTCCTTGATGAGCGTGGTCCTATGTTTCTTGCATCACGGTCTTCGCGCTGTTTTTAACACGTCGCGATCTGCCGCGCGAGAGGATAGATAGCGGTTTGGTTTGCTCGAGAAACAGGATTTGTTAGATTCTCATTTGATCAAATGCGTCAGGTTTATGCGCCTGGTTTATTGCTTTGTTGGAGCGCGGCTTATGAGTCACCCCCGAATTTTCGCGGCATTTCTTTTCGTCACTCTCGCCGCGCTCGCTGCTTGTGGGGCAGAGCAGCCCGAGCCGATCCCCGGCAAGATGCCCATGCCGACAAAGCAGAACAATACCCCGACCAACGCATCGACTGGGAACAGCTCGACGGGCAACAACAAGAGCGGCAACAACACGACGAGCACCCCTGGCGCGCTCGTGGGAGATCGTTGCGAGAGCGACGCGGATTGCGATTTCGATCACGTCTGCGACATCTTGCAGCAGGATGGCTATTGCCGACCGATCACGTGCTTGCTCGGTTGCAGCGGGACGGGTGGGGCGTGCGTCGAGTTGGTGGATTACGGCGAGCAATGCTGGGCGAGGTGTGATCAGATCGAAGACGCGCCGAGGGATGGCTTTCGTTGTGAGACGGTCGGGGAGTTCGAGGTGATGATCCCCGAGGACGCCTCCTCGGAAATCCACGAGCACGACGCGTTGCTTACCGCGCTCGATGTGATCTGCGAGTCCTCCACCTCGGCCAACGGCGATCGCGAGTTCACGTTTACGATCGGTCCCGAGGACAATGGCTTCGTGATGGTGCCATACTCGCTGGGGCTGCTCGTGCGTCCTGTGGCGCTGGTATTGCCCTCTGGCGAAGAGATCGATCTGGTGTACGATTATCGCCACCACAACGCGCGCTACTCGGATGGGTCCTTGCTCATTGGTGGCGGCATCTACGGCGCGGTCGGGTTTAGCTGGGCGATTCAAGTGCCCTACGCGCCGCAGTTTGGCGACATGCTCATGGAGGGGGAGTACACGCTCCGTGTCGCTGGCGAGGATGATATGTGCTTCTACATGGCGTCCTCACGCGGTAAGCAGACCATCGATTTGAACCTCTACTTTACAAATGTGCGCGGCCTGAGCGCGGTGAATGCGCCCTTTGACGAGGACTTCCAGAAGGTGCTCGCGAGGTTCGATGAGATCTATGCGCAGCAGGGGATCTCGATTGGCAACGTGCGTTACCTGAACGTCTCGCGTGAGGTCACCACCGAGTTCGCGATCATCCGCAACATCACGAACGCGCGCAAGTTGATGGGGTGGGGTAGAGCGCGCTCCGAGGAGCTGCGCGATAACCTCTCGGTGGATATCTTTATGGTCGACTCGATCGTGATCCAGGGAGGCACGCTGCTTGGCCTCTCCGGAGGCGTCCCTGGCTCCGCAGGGTTGCACGGCTCGGCGTCCAATGGGTTGATCTTTAACAGCTCGCTTATCGGCGTGGACAACGCGATGGTCGCGCACATCATGGCTCACGAGGTCGGGCACTACCTCGGGCTCAGGCACACGACCGAGATCATCAATGACCTCGAGTTCGAGCGCCTCGTGGGAGTGACCGATCCGCTGGAGGACACGGTCGAGTGCTCGAGCGTTTCGCGGCTGGCCTTCGATTGCCCTGACGCGAACAACCTGATGTTCCCTGCCGCGCCACAGCGCGCGAACTTCCTCCCCGAGGTTACCGAGGGGCAGAAGTTCGTGCTCGAGCGCAACCCGCTCACGCATTGATGCTTTACGCGCTTCCTTGCTCGAGGCGAGCGCGCATGTCGCCTGCCAGCTCCTCACGCGCGCTCTTGATGGTGAGCCGCAGCGCGTTGTGAATGGCGCGTTGCTGAGACCTCGGGTGCGCCAGGATCATCAGGTGCTCGTACCCCAGGAGCGGCGCGCCGCCATACTCTTCGAAGTCGATCACTTGCTTGATCTTCTTCAACCCTCCCGAGAGCAACCGCAGCCCTTGCCGGTAAACAAACTTTCGCTCGTAGGCCGAGCGCGCGAGCTCCATCGCGGCTTCGCCGACCCCCTCGAGGATCTTGATCACGACATCTCCCACGAACCCTTCGCAGACGATCACATCTGCGTTGCCATGTGGGATATCATGCCCCTCGATATTGCCGATGAAGTTGATATCTCGCCGCTCCTGCAAGAGCGCGTGCGCCTTGACCACGGAGGTTGGCCCCATCGCTCCTTCGCGCGAGTTCGACAACAGCGCGACGCGCGGGTTTTCGTTGCGGCTGACAATGCGCGCGTAGCTCGATCCCATGATGGCAAAGCTCACCAGCTCCTCTGGAGAGGCGTGGATCGAGGCGCCCACGTCGAGCAACAAGCTAAAGCGATCCTGGTTCTCACCGCGTCTTCGAGGGGTAGGATAAACGGACGCGAGCGCGGCGCGTTTGATCCCCTCGATCAAGGTGAAGTGTTCGCGCGCGCTCAACACCGCGAGCCCTGGATTCCCCGCCGAGACGACCGCGTCGGCGTGCCCCTGCGCCACCAACTCGCAAGCCACCGTCGTCGCATTGAGCGGGTGATTCTCGAAGGCGCGCTGCGGTGATTCTGCCATCCCCACATGATCCGGCGCGTGCACGACGTTGATGCGCTCGGGGTTGTGGCTCAAGCCCGAGAGCTTGCTCGTGAGCGTGCGCTCGTCACCTACCAGTGAGAAGAAGACGGGTTGCTCGCTGTGCTCGTCGCGGAACATGCTCGCTTCGGCAACAGCCGCGAGCACTGCGTCTGGATGATAGCCTCCCATGGCGTCGACTGCGATGGTCGTCACGACAACTCCTCTTCCTTGTTTTTTGCCTGCCTGCCAAATCAAGCGCAGCTCGCCTCGAGGCGAACTGCGCTAGCGATGGCGCATTGTTGGATACTCCTGCGCGCGCTGCAAGCGTTTTGGATTCGAGGGGGATCGGTGCTTCGCCTGCGTTTCGCCCAGAACCATCGGGGGGCACTTTTTTGATACCCGCAAAAATCGCCCGACGACCGGCACCAAAAAAGTGCCCCCCGATGGTTCTGGCCACCGGAGGGCGTCATGCGCACCTTGTTTTCCCGAGCAATGGGGGATCGCTGACCTCAGAGCGAGGTGGTGACCTTTCCTGCCGAGGCTGCGACGAGCGCCTCGCCGTTTTGCTCGATGGCGACGGTGGGGAATGCTCCTTCGCCAGGGCGCGTGGCGCTCACCGGGAGCGCGAGCGAGAGCGAGCGCGCCTTTCCGGGCTTGACCCAGAGGGTCAATCCATCCTCGTTCATGCTCCAGTTGGTGATCTCCTTGTTCTCCTCTGCAAGGCGCGCCAACTCACCCGTTTGCACATCGAGCAACCCGCTCGGGGACACGGTGATACGCGTGACCTCGCGCGTGGCGGGGAGCTCTGCGTCGATGCCGAGCGAGGTGTCCTGCCCGATCATGAGCTTGCTCTTTGCCGCTTGGGTCGTGAGCTTGTAGCCGCCCGCCGTCGCGCTCGTGGAGAGCGCGCGCTTTGGCCAGGTGCGCGCGGTGTGAATCACTGAAACGGGCGCACCATCGAAGCGAACCTCGACCTCGTGCTCTCCTGCAGAGAGCGCGCGACCGAGCGAGAGGTGGTTGAGCTCGAGCGCGGAGATAAACGGGTCCTTTCCATCGATCTTGTACTCGCGCACTTTTTTGCCATCGAGGTACACCTCGAGCTTGCCGGAGTAATCCTTGTCGTCGAGCCCTGCCGCCATCAACGCGCGCGCTGCCGCCGCCGTGGCGCGTTCGCTGTGCCAGGCGCCCCAGGACTCGCGCGTCGAGAGCACCCACTGCAACGCGTCCCGGATCTCTGCCCTGTAACCTGTGGCATCGACCGTGACCATGAGCTCGATCATCGCCGTCGTGGTGTCGACGCGGCCCGCGTAGGCGTGGAACCAGGAGGGCTCCCAGTGACGATCGTCGCGCGCGGAGAGCAGGCGAGTGATGATCGATTTGGCGGCGGTCGTCTCGACCTTGCCGAGCTTTGTCATCGCCTGGAGCGCGCGGCCAGCGGCCAGCGGATCGAGCGTCGGCTGCTCGAGGTACTTGCCATAGGACGTGGCGAGCTTCTCGAGCGTCTTCTCGATGATGGGCGTGCGTGTACTTTTGGGCATGCTCGCCAGAACATGGAAGACCTCTGCGGTGATGCCGAGGCGGACCTTCTCAGAATCCCCCTCCCAGAACGCGATGCTGTCGACCTCGACGAGCCCGCCCGCGTCCACTTGGCGCGCGAGCCACTCGGCGGACTTCACGATCGTTTCTTGTGGGACCGCCATATCCAGTTGCTGCGCTTCGACCAATCCCTCGAGCGCCCACGCGGTCACGTAAACGCTGGGCGTTGCGTTGCGCCAGTAAGAATAGGAGCCGTTGGGGTGTTGCGAGAACTGGAGCGCGCCGACCGCCATCATCACGCGCTTGCGCAAGTCCGCGATGGCGCCAGAGTCCAACCCGCGGCGTTGCGCATATTGCAGCAGAAGCGCGGCGGTGGCCAAATCAGCCGTGATCGTCAACGGCGCGTCTCTCACTGTGGACTCGAAGTGCTCCACTCCGACCATCGCCGTCGTCACGCTCGGGAGCGCCACGCTCAAGGTCGCCTCGTTTCCGAGCGCGTCCGCGGGCACCGTCCACTTCTTCTTGAAGGAGCTTCCCTTGCCAGCGCTCCCGCTCGAGGTCGCCGTCATCGCCAGGCCCGCGGGCTCGACGTCGACGCTCCCTTCGACGATGTCTGTGCGACCCGCGCCGCTGACCACGATCTTGTAAGGGAGCTCGCCCTGCGTCAGCGCGGTGACCTCGATCATCGCACCGCCAGCGCTCCCGGAAGGAATCACGACCCTGGCGTTATCGAAGCCTGCCTTTAGCCCATCCGCCTGGAAGCTCAGGTCAAAGGTCTCCTCCTTGCCCGTATTGTTTCGGATCTCGAGCGGGATCATCACGCGCTCGCCAGCGCGAAGGAACTTCGGAAAGTCCGCGCGTGCGTAGAGCGGTTGTTCGACCGAGACCATCTTTCGCGTCACGCCGACGCCGCCACGTGAATCACTGGCGACAACGATCAGCTCCTGCTCCGCGATGCTGTCGGGGAGCTTTGCCTTGAAGGTTGTTTCTCCATCGGCGCGCATATGAGGTTGCCAGAAGGAGGTCTCCTCGAAGCTCGTGCGGATGGTGATTGTGACAGGTCGAGCTGGAGCGCCGCCGCGCGAATCGCGCGAGCGCCGCTCAGACTCCTTGCTCTTGTCCGCGAGGCCGCCGATGCCATTCGATGACATGCCACCGCCCCCCTCTCCAGCGCCGCCGAGCATGATCTTCGACGCGCTGATCTTGACCTTCTTTGGTGCCATTGCGCCTTTCCCCGAGCCATAGCCCGAGCTGCTCGAGCTGCCCGAGAGACCATCCATCATCTCTTCGGCCTCTGGCTCTGGTTCGCCAGGAGGCGATGGCGCGTCCTCGTCTACCGAGTCGAGCGTGGCGGTCGTGCGCGGGCGCAAATCACTGACGCGGCCTCCTTCCAGATAAGGAAAGGGAGGGAGCGCGATGTCGTGAATGCGACCGCCCCAGTTTCGGCTGACCACAGGCCAACTCAGGATCTTCGAGCCGGTGGTGCTCATCGTGCGCAAGGTCGGCTCGTAGAAGTGATCCATGGGCGTGATCTCGAGCGGATCTTTTAACGAAATCACTCGCCCATCCACCACAGCCGCACCGACGCTCGCTCTCGTGAGGTTGCCGTTGGCGTCCTTGATCTTTGCCTGGATCGCCAGCTCTTGACCTGGCGTGGCCTTGTCCGGGACGCCATCGAGCACGATCTCGAGCTCCCGGTTCGGGTGCACCACGAGGTTTTGTCCCTCGGTCAGTAGCCCGATCGAGTAATGTGGTTTGCCAGGATCGGCGCTCGCGCCCTTGCGCTTGCCGAGCGCGAAGAAGGTCAGCAGCATCGAGCCCCAGGTCGGTGAGTCGAACTCGCCGCTGGCGATGTAGCCGTCGGGGGTTTCCTTGATCTCGAGGAGGACGGCGTTGACGATCGCGCCTGAGGTGTCCACCACATCCATGTGCACGACCTCTTCGGCGGGCACGATGTCGGTGGGGAACTTCACGGTGACCTTGGCCGTCTGGCGCTCCTTGATGATGGGCTGCGCGATATGCGAGACCATCGCGCGAGGCGCGACCCAACGCAGGATCTGGGTGGCAATCGGCGTCTTCACGCCGTCGATATAGAGCTTGACGGTGGTCGTGCTCGCGGGCATCTCCAGGCTAAACTGCGCGGTGCCCGAGCCATCGGTCTTTGCCTCCATCTGCACGCCTGCGACATCGAGCGTGACCTTCTTCTCGCGCAGCGGCACGCCGTCGAGGTCGCGGATCTTGGCGACAACCTCGACCGCATCTCCCGTCGAATACTGATCCTTGTCGAGCTCGATGACCGCCACATATGGATTCGAGGTGAAGCGCATCTCGCGCACCAACTCGTCCTCCCTGCCGATGCTGTCACGCACGCGCAGCTTGAACTTGACCCAGCTGTTCTCGCCAGCCTTTGCCTTGATCTTTGCGAGGTCAGCGTCGCTTACCTCGAAGCGGTGCGGCCCGTTGCCCTTGACCGACCTCTTCATCGAGAACAGCGTCGTCCCCGCATAATTCGCCGCGAGCTCGAGCTCTCCCGCCTTGAAGGTCCCACCCGCGCTCGGGCGGAGCGTCACATCAGTCGCCAGCTTCTTCTGGTCGCGCGTGATGAACCTCGCCAGGTCATGTTCGATCTGAACCGTCGGCGGCTTGTACTCGCGAACCTGCAACCGGGCGCTCTGGCGCTCCTGTTTGTAGGCGACCTCGAGCGTGTAGAGCCCCTCGGATGCGGTCCCCGGGAGCGGGATCTGCATCGATGAGATGCCGAACTCATCCGTGGTGCGCTTGGCGCCACCGACCACGCGCCCCGAGCCATCCTTGAGGATGAACTCGACGTCCGCCTCGAGCAGCGGCTGGTAATCCTCCTTGAGGTGCCAGCCGATGGCGCGCACGCTGATGGTGTCTCCTGGCTTGTAGACGCCGCGATCGGTGTAGACAAACAGGTGGTCCGAGGCAAAAGAGGCCGTGCGAATGTTCGGTGAGAACCCGACTGAACCTTGCAGGTTCTCATCCTGAGTATCGACCACCGTGACCATGTTCGCGCCGAGCGCGCTCTTTCCCCCTGAGCCCTTGGGTGGATAAAGGAAGACGAGCGAGCCATGCTCGTCTGTCTCACCGACCTGGAACTCGCCCACGTGAACACGCGCGCTCTTTGCAGGTTTGCCATCCACATGCCACGCCGCGACGTGAACGTAGGTCCCCTGGTTGTCAAAGATCTGGTAGGGCGTGTCGATGGCGACGAGCAAGGCGCTCGCTTCGCCAGTGGGAGCGCCGACGCGGCCTGGAATCGCCTTCCCACGCGCGCGCTTGCCGATGAGAACCTCCGGCCCCTGAGGCCCCATCGAGGCTTCCGCTGTGGCGACTTCCTCGGACTTCATCGAGCCCTGGTTCTGGGTCTTGTCGCTGCCAGGAGCGCCTGTCTCGGCGGCATCCGTGGCGCCTTGCTCGGCGGATTTTTGAGAGCTGCATCCAGCAGCCAGCGCGAGCAACACACTCGTCGTCAACAGGATTGGCAGCAGCCGATCAGTCCTCTTTCGCATCTTCTACCTCTTCGTGGTTTCACCCATGGCCCCAACCCTACATCTTCAGGTGTCAAAGCGCGAGACGGAGGAAGCAACAAGTCAGCCCCCTCTCCGAAGATGAAGAGGGGGCTGACGCGTCGTTCACAGTGTTAATTCGCGGCCGCCGCGATTGTATTTCAGCGGCGATCCAGGCGCTTTGCTTTCTCCACGAGCGCGATGAACTCCTGGCGATCCTTCTGGTTCCTGCTGCTCGAACCTTCAGCGACCTCCTTGATCAGGTCGTAGCTCAGGTTGGAGGCGTAGGGGGACTTGCGCAGGATCTCTGCGAAGCCTGCGACCGCAGCCGCGAACTGGAAGCTCTTCGAAGCATCCGCCAGCTTCTTGTAAACGCCCGAGCTGCTCAGCATGAAGGTCTGCTCGCTCGCCTTGTAGCCCTCGGGCTCCTTGTGACGCATGCGGACATAGGCCAGGGTGCCTTCGTAGGCGTCGTCCATGACGACCTCATAGAGCGCGGTGACGGAGTGTCCTGCTCCGATTTCGCCAGCGTCCACCGCGTCATTGCGGAAGTCCTTGTCGGCGATGTCGCGGTTCTCGTAACCGATCAGGCGGTACTGCGAGACGGCGTCCGGGTTGAACTCGACCTGGATCTTGACGTCCTTGGCGATCACCTCGAGCGTCCCGTCGATCTGCTCGCCAAAGACCTTGCGCGCCTCGTCGATGCTGTCGATGTAGTAGTAGTTGCCGTTCCCACGGTTGGCCAACTGCTCCATCATCGTGTCCTTGTAGTTGCCCATCCCGAAGCCGATCGTCGACATCGTGATCCCCTCATCCACATAGGACTTGATCGTGCCGAGGATCTGGTCATAGGAGGTGCGACCGATGTTGGCGTCGCCGTCGCTCAACACGATCACGCGGTTGACGTGCCCTGGCTTGTGCGCCTTCATCGCCTCCTTGTAGGCGAGCTCCATGCCGGAGCCCATCGCCGTCCCGCCGCCCGAGGAGAGGTCGTCGATGGCGCGCATGATCTTGCGCGTCTGGATCACACCCGTGGGAGGAAGGATGACGCGCGTGCTGCCCGCATAGGTCGCGAGCGCGACGGTGTCTCCTCGCTTCAGGTTGCGCGTGAGCACCTTGAGTGATTCCTTTGCCAGCCCGAGCTTGTCAGGTGTGTTCATCGAACCAGACGTGTCCACCAGGAAGGTCAGGTGGACGGGCTTTCGCTCTCTGGCCGAGACGTGCTTGCCCTGGACGCCGATGCGCACGAGGTAGCGATCTTTCTCGACGCTGAATGGGCTCGGCGCGGCTTCGATGTTGACGCCAAAAGCGCCAGCGTCTGGGTTGGGGTACTCGTAGTTGAAGTAGTTGATAAACTCCTCGACGCGCACTGCTGCCATCGGCGGCAGGTGCCCTTCGTTGAGCTTGCGGCGCGCGATGGTGTAGGAGCCCGTGTCGACGTCGATGGAGAACGTGGAGAAGCGGTCCTTGCCAGTATCGGTCATCGGGTTGACGCCGTGATCCTCGTAGCCTTCGTTTTGCGCGTTCGATTCGCTCGGCGCTTGCTTCAGCTCGTCGTTTTTATTGGCGTCTTCGAAATGATCTGGTTTGCCGCCCACGTCTGCGGGCGCCTCCATTTTTTTGAGGCGGTTGTTCAACGCTGGGCCGCGCGCATCCTTGGTCTTGTCCGCTGCGGTCGCTGCGACAGTGGCAGGACGCGCAGGGGCAGGATCAGCTTTGGGCGCAGGCGCTTGCTGGCGAGGTGCTTCTTCTGCGCTGATCGTTGCCTCTTCAGGGGCGTACTCTGCCTCGCTGCCTCCAAACTGGATCTCGTTGGAGACGCTCGAGTTGGCCTCGGAGTACTTGGCTTGTTCGGAGGCGCACCCGAGCGTGAATCCGAGGGCGGCGATGATTGCGGCGTTGCGAGCATTGCGAATCGTAAGTTGCATGGTGATACTCCCTGAAGTCTTCCGAATCCTGTCGATCCTGTTGTGTGCTCGCCATTCGAGAGCACGTTCGGTGAATTGGAGGTACACACGAAGCAAGGGATGAGGTGGATCTAAATTTTTTTCGCATTTTTGCGTCAGCGCGTTTCTGGATGCTCTCTCATGCGCTTGAAACAAGGAGATGACGCGAAACAAGAAAATCTCCCCAGAGACCGAAAGGAACCCGAATGCACAAGATCCAGTGGTTGGCCACAGCGTCCTTGATCCTCTCGCTCACCGCCTGTGAGCGGCAGAGCGCCGAGGATGAAAAGCCCACAGAGACCTCCGCAGTAAAACAGACCGCCGAGGGTGAAAAAAACACCGACACCACCACCGCCGAGAAGAAGCTCGAGGAGGAGAAGGCTCCAGAGGTGGCCATGCCTCCTGCGCTGGAGAACCTCGACGTCAACCCCTACTCCGAGGAGTTCACCTCCTTCGAGATTACCTGGAAAGGGGAGGGCGCTGCTGTCGATCTCCTCGAGAAACCCGAGGCTGGCGCGGCCAAGGTCTCCACCGTCAAGCTCGCCAAGGGGGACGTGGTAAAGTGGAAGTCCTACAAGTACCACGTGCTCGAGCCTGTGGCCTTCGTCGCCACGAAGCCGATCGAATACAAGGGCTACTCTCCTGTCGCTCCTGACACGTTGAAGCTCGGTGAGCCTGTGGATCACAGCTTTGCCAAGGGGGAGAAGCTCTACAAATATGCCTACGCCGGAGAGGGCACCTGTTACACCGGGTGGCGAGGCGATGGGTTTGTCTTCGCGCTCGGCAACTGCCCGGATGATGCTCAGGGATGGAAGCTCGAGGGGGCAAAAGAGGTCGGCTCCGAGTGGTACGTCGAGGTTGACGGCGAGAGCAAAAAGACGGGGTGGTTGCTCGTCGACGAACGCTTCGAGACCAAGGCTGTCTCCATGCTTGAAGGGGAGTGATTCTCACTCCATCGCCAAATGCCATCCGCACGCGAGGATGGCATTTGGAGAGGACAGGAAATGGGTGAGGGGAGCGAGAGGGTCGAGTT
This sequence comes from Myxococcota bacterium, assembly GCA_036155555.1. Lineage (GTDB taxonomy): Bacteria > Myxococcota_A > Bradymonadia > Bradymonadales > Bradymonadaceae > JAYZVO01. Next base: position 19,832 of record JAYZVO010000128.1, on the reverse strand, counting down.
CAAGATCTGGTCAGGATCTTGTCTTCGACCTCCGCTCCCCTCGTCTCTCTGCGGTGTGTGGAGGCTGCGTTTCTTTTGATGACGTCCTGCTTCAGTTGGTCGTAAGGCAGGGTTTCTCGGATGTCTTCAAGAGAGACGCGTGGCCGTCCGCGCGCCGCGAGAATCACAGAAGTTTCAGTAACCTCTCTTGTGAAGGGCGGTTGCCTTGCTCACGAGCTCCACGAACTCCTGACGATCTGCCCACTTGCCAGCGGAACCTCGCGCGATCTCGGTGACGAGCTCGTAGCTCACATGCTTGGCGTAGGGGGAGTTGCGCAACAGCTCGGCGAAGGTCGCCACGGCCGTGGCGAATTGGAAGCTCTTCGAGGCGTCGGCGAGTTGGCTGTAAACGTTGCCGCGCGTGAGCGGGTAGCTGTACTCGGTGGGGCGCTCGTCTTCAGGGTCTTTGTGGCGGATGCGCACGGTCGCGAGTAGGTCGGTCGCGTCATCGACGCGCACGATCTCGTAGAGCGCGGTGACGGAGTGTCCTGCTCCGATTTCGCCAGCATCTACCGCGTCATTGCGGAAGTCCCTGTCGGCGATGTCGCGGTTTTCATAACCGATCAGGCGGTACTGCGAGACGGCGTCCGGGTTGAACTCGACCTGGATCTTGACGTCCTTGGCGATCACCTCGAGCGTGCTCGTGAGCTTCTCGGAGAAGAGCTTGTTCGCCTCGGTCTGGGAGTCGATGTAGTAGTAGTTGCCGTTCCCCTTGTTGGCCAACTGCTCCATCATCGTGTCGTTATAGCTGCCCATCCCGACGCCGATCGTCGACATCGTGATCCCATCAGCGATGTATCCTTCGATGGTCTGGAGGATCGCATTATGCGAGGTGTTTCCGATGTTGGCGTCCCCATCGCTGATGACAACGACGCGGCTGTTGTGACCAGGCTCGTGGCTCTTGCTCGCCTGTTCGTAAGCGAGCTGCATCCCGATGCCCATGTCGGTCCCGCCACGCGTCGAGAGGCTGCGGATCGCTTGCTTGATCTTTCTGCCATTGCGAGCGCTCGTAGAAGCGAGGATGACGCTCGTATCACCGGCGTAGGTCACGAGCGAGACGGTGTCGCTCGCCCCGAGGTTGTCGACGAGCGTCTCGAGCGCCTGCTTGGCCATGGGGAGCTTGTTGTAGGCGTTCATCGAGCCCGAGACATCGACCAAAAAGGTCAGGTGCGTGGGCTTTCTGTCCTTGTCCAAAACGCGCTTGCCCTGAACGCCAACGCGCACGAGGTAGCGGTTCTTTTCGGTGCTAAATGGGCTGGGCGCCGCCTCGAGGTTGACGCCGAATGCGCCCTCCTTGGGGTTGGGGTACTCGTAGTCGAAGTAGTTGATAAACTCCTCGACGCGAACCTCGGAGGCGTAAGGCAAGGCTTGTGAGTTGAGGTTGCTGCGAGCGCGCGTGTAGGAGGCGGTGTCGACGTCGATGGCGAACGTCGAGAGCGGGTCCTGGCGCGTCAGAGTCATCGGGTTGACGCCGTAGTCTCGCGCCTTGACGTTGTTTTCGCGCTGCTCGATAGGTTCCTCGGTGACAGGTCTCGTGGCGAGCTCCTGTTGCACCGCGTCGAGCTTTGCCCTGGCTTTAGCGGCGGCCTGCTCCGCAGCTCTTAACCTCGCCGCGTCAGCGCTACGATCCCTGGACGAGGCGGACTCGCGGATGACCTTTTTTTGAACAACGACCTGTGGGCGCGAGCTCGAGCGAGTGTTTCGCGCTGTGTAATCGTAATCCGAGGGGCCATCGAACCGAACCTCGCTGGAGACCGAATTGCTCGCTTCGGCGAATTTTGCTTCTGTCGTTGTCCCGAAGACTTTGACGACCGTGATCGCGCCCAAAAAGCAGATGGTGAGTAGGATAAGACCGTTCACCCAGTTGAACTTCTTCCTCGAACCCGTGCTGATGTCATGACCTTGATCTGGCTTCATCGTTTGCCTCGCGAAATCTCGTGCAGTCACCCAAACTGCGTGTGAGCGTTCTCCCTTGATTGGGTTGAACGGCGCGCGACGAAAACGGATCTAAAAATATTCAAAAAAACCGGCAACCCTTTTGAGGGTTGCCGGTTTCTTGAATGCTTTCGGTGTCTTGTGTCTTTGGTTTTTTATCTGAGCGAGAATGGATATTGCGAGATCGAGAGTGATTCTCGTGCTTCTGGGAAATCCATTTTCTTCACGACATCCAGGATGCAGGCGCCCACATCTGTGCCTCTGAATTTTGCTGACTTGCTGATGATCTGAGTATCACTGACGGTGCCATCATCCTGGATGTCGATGCTGACCCAGACGGTGCCCTTGAGCGTCTTGGCGTTCGACGACCTGGCACAGGACGAGATCCTGCCGTTGTACTTTCGGATGACGCCCTGGATCTGGGGCTTGCTCAGTTGTCGGGGGATGTTGCCGCCATTGTCTGCGAGCATGCGGAGGCTTTCTTCATCGATCTTTGGCTTCGTGGGCTCGCTGGTGTGCGCGGCTTGCATGTGCAGGCGGTACTTCTCTTCGGATTGCAGGAGGCGCGCCTTGGTCGCGACGAGCTCTGCCTGGGCTTGCGCGAGCTCCTTTTGTTGACGCTCGAGCATCTGCGCGTCGAGTCGATCCTTTGCCTCGTGCATGGCGACCTTGGCAGCGAGTTCTTGCTCGGCCATGTCGCGCTTGGACACGCAGTTGCCGACGCCGTCGACCATGATCATCAGGCCCATCGCACCGATCAGCGCGGACGCTCCGAGCGCTGCGAACTTCCACGTATTTGCATTGCTTTCAGACATTTGGACGACCTCGGGTTGGGGTTCGAATCAGCACTTCGAGTCTAGGGTAAAATCACTCACCGCGCGAGCGTGACTTCACACCTTTAGTTACATCCACTCGGAGAGATCCCAGAGCACCGCGTTCATATCCACGCTCGCTGTGGCGATGCGCTTCCCCGAAGCGTCAAAATCGAGCGCCGTGATCAACCCCTCGTGCGCTGTGGCACGGAACACCTCCTGCCCCGAGTTCAGGTCGAGCAAGATCAAGGTCCCGTCGAGGCACCCGAGCGCCAGGAACTCGCCATCTGGCGAGAGCGCGAGGTTTCGTGGGTTCTCCCTGAAGTACTCCCATCGATAGCGCGTGTTCGCGGTGCTCAGATCCCAGATCGAAACCTGACCGCGCGTTTCTGCGGTCGCCAACATCATGTGATCTGGCGTGAAGGCCATGGCCGCGACCGTGGTATCTGCCTCGAGCATGGAGCGCTCTCGACCGCTGTCCATCGACCAGATCACGACTCTTCCGTCGCTGTCCGCGACCGCGAGCTGCTTCTCCTCGTTATCGAACGCGACCGCGCGTGTTCGATCCGATGAGTCGCATTGCATATGAACCCTGGATTGGTTCAAGTCCCAGACGAGCACCGGGCCGCTCCAGTATTGCGCGAGCAGGAAGTTACTCTTTGGCGAGAAGATCAGGTCTCGCGCGCTGCCGGTGAGCCCCGGGAGCAACCCGATCTCGCGATCCTCGGCATTGCTCCAGAGCGCGATTCCTTCCGGGCGAACCGCCGCCAACCACTTCTCGTCTGGTGAAATCACTCCCAGCGATCCATCGCGAAGCTCCCACGCGAGCGATGTCGGCTGGAACGACCACCCGAGCACCGAACCATCCGAAGAGGAGGTCGCGATCTCATCGCCGTATGGCGAGATGTGCACGTGCGAGATCGCCGCGTGGTGCCCCACTTCGGGCAGTCGCGCGTCGCCGTGTGGCATATCGAAGAGCTCGACGCGGTGCTTCCCTGTCGCCAGGATCTTGCCATCGCTCGAGAGCGCCATCGCGGTTGGCGCTGCCTTTGGCGAGAGGGCATGCACGACCATCCTCGCGTCGATGTCATAGATGAGGACGCGACCGGCGCGGTTGATCACATAGAAGGTCTCTTGTGTGTGGCCAAAGTGCGCCGCGCGCGCGTTGCGTTGCTCGAACCCCCAGATCATCGTCTTCGCGTTGACGTCAAAGAGCGCGATCGTCTCGCGACCTCGGATCAGCACATGCCCACGAGCTGAAAGGTCGAGCCCGAGGATTTGCTCGTTACCACGCAGCAAGCGCGTGTGCTCGTTTGTATGCAGATCGCATCGGAGCAGCTCGTTGTTGTTGGAAGCCACGATGATCTGATGGCGTGAGCTCGCCGCGATCGCGAGGATCGCGTCCTGTCCAAAGAAGAACATCCCCATCGGCTCGCCATCCTCGAGCCCCCAGGCCGAGAGGGAGCCGTTCTCGTACCCCAACAGCAACGCTTCGCCATCGTGCGTGATCGCCATCGACGTCACCTTTGCCTCGATGTCGAAGTGCAACCTGTCGATGCCCGAACCGAGCTCCCAGATGACCACCTTGCCGCGCTCATAAGCCGCCACAAATGTCCTGCCATCGGGTGATATCGCCGAGTGTTCGATGTCGCCATGGGCAGGGTCGAGTGCGAGCTCGCGCACGATCTCGCCAGTCGCCAGCGACCACGCCCGCGCCGTGGACGAGGCGCACGTCCCCACCAACACACGATCTCCTCCCCCGATGTGAAGCGCGCGCAGATACTCGTCATCGCGTGTTCCGCCCCAGCGCTTCATTCGCGTGGGGCCGACGCGCAAGATGGCGTTCTCGGGGAGCGTGATCACGCTCGGGCGAGCGGCTGTCTCGAAGTCATAAAGGACGACCTCTTCTTTCTTTTTCCTGGCTAGCTCTGGCTGCTCGGGGGCTGCCACTGCTTCTGCCTCTTCCTTCTCACGCAGCTTCTCGAGCATCTGCCTCGCGAGCTTTGCCCGCGCCTCGTCGTCTGGAGCCTCCTGGGCGTGCCCGGCTGTTGCCGCTTGCTCGGGCGCGATCTCTGGCGCTGACTCTTCCGGCGCAAGTTCAGGTTCGATCGCAGGCTCTGGTTCAGGCGCAGGAGGTTCGATGATTCCTGGCGCGGCCTCGAGCAACTGCGCGATGCGTTCGCGGTCGGCGAGCATCACAGGGATCTCGACTTGCTCGCCGGTGACGAGCGTCAAGATGAGGTGGGTGTTGAGGCCAGCGCGGCGCAACCTGGCGGGGCTGAGCATCGTGATGGGGATAAAGTCACTCATGATCGAGCTGCGCGTCGCGCCCACGAGCTTTCCATCCCAGGCAAAGAGGCGCGTCTCGCCATAGTTTCCATCAAGGCCACAGCGAAGCACGAGCTGGTATTCGGTGTTCCAGGCGTCGAATCCTTCGGGGAGCGCGCCTACGAGGTCGCCTTCTTTCGGGTCGAGGAGATCAAAGAGCAAGAGGTGCCTCATCTTCGAGTGAGCGAATGTAAGAATGACACCCGAGAAGATGCATCGAGGTCGGCCCCCTGACAAGGCTTCTTGCCTATTCTGATCGGCTGACGAGAAGCCGCCGCTTGCTTCCTCGCCGCGCTCGGATTAAGTACGGCGCGAGTGATTTCTTTCTCCCAAAGACAGGAGCATCCTTCGATGAAGTTCTACCACTACCCCAATTGCAGCAGTTGCAAGAAAGCCAAGAAGTGGCTCGAGTCCAATGGCGTCGAGTTCGAGGCGATTCACCTCGTCGACGAGACCCCCGACAAGGACACGCTCCAGGCGTTGTGGGAGAAGAGCGGGTTGCCGCTCAAGAAGTTCTTCAACACCTCCGGGGGCTCTTATCGTGCGCTCGACCTCAAGAACACGTATGACGACTACTCGGATGAGGAGCGCCTCGGCTTGCTCGCTGACGATGGCATGCTGATCAAGCGCCCGCTCCTCGATTTGGAGGACACGGTTCTTGTCGGCTTCAAGGAGAGCGCCTACGAGGACGCGCTCGGTTAAAGCATCGCAACGTCTCCGCCATTATGGACGCGGAGCACCTCGTGGAGTTGTTTCATGGATGAATTCGCCACACCCGCCAGACGCACCGCTCGTCAGGCGATGCTGATTGTCACGATGCTATTCGCCGTCGCGCTTGTCAGCGCGCCAGGTGACGCAAACGCTCGCCCGCCAAAGCTCTCCGAGAAGGGGCACATGGGAATGGGCGTCGGGATCGGTGCGCTGGGCTACGGGTATTCTAGCAAGTTCTACTTGCAGGATGGCCGCGCGTTGCAAGGAAACCTCGGCCCTTTCTTCGCCGGGGATACCTCGCGTTATGGGAGGGTCTGGTCTGTCGGCGCGGACTACATCTTTGAAATGGGGCCGATCTCGAGCACGCGAGAGATCGATATGATCTGGGCGCTCGGCCCAGGGCTTGCTGGCGGCGTCAGCAACCGCGGGACCTGGGTCGCTGACCTCAACCTATGCGCGGGCGTCATCTTCCAGTTCCACGAGCTCCCGCTCGATTTCGCCATCGAGTACCGCCCTGGCGTTCGCTTTAAAACGCGCGGCTTCCTCGATAGCCCTGGCCGCGCGACCCCCAACTTCACGAGCTTTGGCCTCCAGCTTCGCTACTACTTCAAGCGATCCTGAATGGTGCGCTCTTCTCGCGCTTCGCGCTCGGTCGGCACCCGTGGATGTGTGCGGTGAGTTATGTGGAGGTGTTCGGGTACGAGCACCATTCATTTTCCCTGAACGACCATTCATCCCCAGAAATCGACCGTTCATTCTTCGTGTCTATATTGACAGGAGGGGAATCGTATCCCTACGATTTTGGTGATGGCGCTCGCGCCATCGCCACTGCGAGGCAAGAGAAAGCGAGGGAGTGAGTCATGGGCAGCGATGTCAGGATCTTCGAGGTCGGGCCAAGGGATGGTCTGCAAAACGAGAGCGCGATCCTCTCGGTAGAAAAGCGCGCCGAGCTTATCAAGAAGCTCATCGACGCGGGCGCGCGCGACATCGAGGTGGGGAGCTTCGTGCACCCGCGCTGGGTGCCGCAGATGGCCGATACCGACGCGCTCGTGCGCTCGCTCGAGCCGGTCGAGGGGGTCAACTACTGGTCGCTCATCCCGAACATGAAGGGGATGGAGCGCGCGCTCGAGGTCGGCGTTACGCACGCGGCCTTCTTTATCTCGGCCAGTGACACGCACAACCGCAAGAACCTCAACAAGGGGATCGAGGAGAGCCTCCACGAGTTCGAGGAGATGTTTGCTGTCGCCAAGCAACATGACCTCACCGTTCGTGCATATGTCTCGATGGTGTTCGGGTGCCCTTACGAGGGGCAGATCGATTTCGGTCGCGTGATGGATCTCTCGGGCACCTTGCTCGAGATGGGCGCGGCGATGATTTCACTCGGGGACACCGTCGGGATCGGCACGCCGGTGCAAGTGCGCAGGGATTGCGCGCGCGCCATCGAAGCCTATGGCGAGGAGCGCATCGCGCTCCACTTGCACGACACGCGCGGGATGGGCGTCACGAACGCCATGGTCGCCTATGATGTGGGGATGCGATGCTTCGATAGCTCCGTCGGTGGCATCGGTGGCTGCCCGTTCGCGCCTGGCGCGGCAGGCAACCTCGGCACCGAGGACTTGCTCTACTTGCTCGACAGCCTCGGCGTGAACACGGGGATGTCCGTGGCATCCTTGAGTGAGATCGCACTCTGGCTCGAGGAATCCGCCGACATCGACATCCCCTCGCGTTGCTCCAACTACCTGCAATCTCGCCGCAAGGACCTTTGAGGTTCAGCGATCGAAGGCGTTGATCATGCGCGCGACCTGGCGGCACACCGTGTAGTAAACGCGGCTGACGGCCTCGACGCGCTGCCAGGTCGGTGAGTCCTTGCGCGAGGGGCGCCTTGGCGCATCCTGTGGTGGCGTGGGCGTTTGTGAGGTGGCCTCTTGCTGCTCGGAGGTCGACACTCCCTGATTCTCTGCGCGCTCCTGTGTCATCTGCTCCTCTCTTCCTGTATACTCTTGGCCCTTCGGGCTAGGGTTTGCCTCCCTCGAATAGGTGTAAAGGTTAGCACTTTGACATCTTCACGCGCATCATCTCTTTCCCCTTTTGACACGTCCCGACACTGCAAAGGAGCGACCTCTTATGACCGAGATGTTTCAGACCGACACCCTGACCAAAGAGGTCGATGAGGACGGGATTTGCGTCGTGACGCTGAACCGTCCCGATGTGATGAACGCGCTCAATGGCGAATTGGTCGACTGGATCTGGCACACCTTCTACGAGCTCGCTTACGAGGATGATGTCCGCGTCGTGATCCTGACAGGCGCGGGCGAGAAGGCGTTTTGCGCAGGCGCTGATCTCAAGGAGCGCGCGACGATGAGCGAGCTCGCGGTGCGAAAGCGCATCGACGACTACGGTCGCTCGTTTGGTGCCGTGGCTTCGTTGCCAAAGCCAGTGATTTGCGCCATCAACGGGTACGCCTTTGGCGGTGGCCTGGAGCTCGCGCTCGCTGCCGATATTCGCATCATGGCGAGTGAGACAAAGGTCGGCCTCACCGAGCTCAAGCTCGGCATCATCCCGGGCGCTGGCGGAACGCAACGCCTGGCGAGGTTGATCGGGGCATCGCGCGCGAAAGAGCTTATCTTTACTGGCGAACGTTGCGATGCAGAGAGGGCGCTCTCGTTGGGCGTGGTCAACGCCACCGCACCGCGCGACGAGCTGCTCGCGAGCGCCAGGGCGATGGCGGCCAGGATGCTCGACAGCGCGCCGATCGCGCTTGCGCAGGCAAAGATCGCCATCGACGCAGGGATGCAGGCAGACCTCGCGACAGGGCTCGCCATCGAGTCGCGCGCCTACGCTGTGACCGTGCCGACCGAGGACAGGCTCGAGGGACTTGCCGCGTTCAAGGAACGCCGCAAGCCCGCCTTCAAGGGGAGGTGAGCCGGTCGGATGGGCCGCTTGATATGCACCTTTGTTCAGATTGACACGGTGCGTCATGGCCCCTATGCTCCCGAGGTCGATTCGATCGACCATCGAACCATTCAGGGCACGTCGTCAGCGTCGTCGAAGCGCCCGTGATTTAAAGAAGAGGAGGACGTCGTGGCTGCACGAGAAGCGCTGGTGGTGCATCGAAACATCTCTTTGATGCTGTGTGAGAACCCCGCCGTCCTCGAAGAGATCCTCGTCGAGCTCGACCTCGACGAGTTGATCCATCAACGTCTGGGCGCGCGCGCGATCGTCGCGCCGACGCAAGAACTCGTCAGGTTGCGCGATGCGCTACACGCGCGCGGCGTGTATCCTCGGATCGTCGGAGAGGTGCTCGAGCAGGGCGAGGGTGACTTTGCCGATGATGAAGATGGCGCTGACATCGTTGCTGAAGAGGAGTGAGCATGGCCGCAAGGCAAGAACGCCAACGATCCGGTCCCCTCGCGTCCACCGAACTCGAGGCGATCTTCGAGCGCGGCTACGCGCAAAGCTCACGCCGTTTCCTCGCAAACCTCTGGGGCGGCGAGCCCGATCGCGCTGACGCTGTATTCGCCTCGATGAGCAAGCCCGCGCGCGTCACCGATGCGCTCGAGCGCATCGGGGAGCTCTCGCGTAGCGATCGCGCCATCTTCGCCGCGCTCTCGAACGCGGGCGGTCGCGCACGCGCCGAGAACCTGCGCAAGGAGCTCTTGCTGCGCGGCCAGGGAGATGTCAGCGATGAACTCCGCACCCTGGCACGTCACGGCGTCCTCGTCGTGCTGCCAAGCTCGGGCCAGAGCGAACTCGACCTCGAAACAGTCCTCGATCAGCAAGCCTTCCTGCAACAAGAGCTCGCGCTGACGCAGGCGCTCATCGACGAACTCGACAAGCGCGGCATCACGCACTCGGACGCCGAGATCGGCGCATGGGATGGCGAGATCACCAACTCGCGCGTCGAGTCCCTCCAATCACTCGAGCTTAACCTGCTTCATCTTGCAGCAGGTCTTGGCCAGGATGTGCTGCGGCTCAATAAATCAGGCGCGCCAAACCGTCGCTCGCTCTCCCGTTTTGTCGTCGGGCTCACGCGCCCGGCCGCCACGGATACGCACGACCTCTGGCTCGACATCGACACCCCCACGCACGCGAACTACATCGGGTTTTTGTTCGCTCTTGTGCGCGAGCTGGGGCTCTCCTCCGTGATCGAAGATCGCGGCCTCGTCGGTCAGTTCTCGGGCGCGCAAGCTTACTTCACCATGTCCGACAAGAAGCGCGGCGCGCGCTTGTTGCAAGTGGTTCAAAACCTCAAGGGGTGGAGCGAGGGCTTGAGCCCTTCGCTTCAGGATGGCCGCGAGCAGGACAACGTGCTCGAGGCGCAGCTCTCTCAAACCCGCGATAACGGCTCCGCGCTGATTGGCGCCAGAGGTTACATCTTCTCGGTGCTTCGCCGCGCGAACCTCAACGGGTGGACGCCGCTCAACGCCGTGATCGAGCTGTGTGGTCAGCTTGACCGGGACTACCTGCCGCGCGTCTTCGCCAACGCCGGGCTGTCCCTTCAGGTCGATCACTACGTGCGCGCCTTTATCGTCGATTTGCTCTTCTGGATCGGCGCCGTGGAGCTCGGCAAGGACAGCCAGGGCATCGAGATGATGCGCTTGACGCCTGATGGCGAACGCTTGCTCGGGTTCAAGGAGCTTGGCGATAATACGCAGCAAAACGGCTGCCTCTTCGTCCAGCCCAACTTCGAGGCGATGGTCTTCCTCGACGCCGCGCCCATGGAGGTCCTCTACAGGTTGTATCAGATCGGTGAGCGCGTGAACCTCGCTGACCGCGTGGCGACCTTCAAGCTCACCGCCGAGTCCGTGCAGCGCGGTTATTCGATGGGGCTCGACGCCGAGCGCGCGATCTCCTTGCTCGACGAACACTCGCACGCGCCGTTGGCTGACCTTATCGAGTTCCAACTGCGTGACTGGGAGCGCATCTGGGGACGCGTCACGCTCTGGTCGAGCGGGATGCTGCTTCGCCACGATGATCCCGATCGTCTCGACACGATCCTCGGTCAAGTGCGCCACGCCCTCCGGGACGAATCACTCGCCGTCGAGCGGCTCGCCGCAGGCGCGGTCTTTTTGGACACTACCGCCGAGGAAGAGGTCCTGCGCCAGCTCGAGCGCTATGGCGGCTTGCGCATCGATTACCTCGGCGAGGTACCTCCCGCGCTCGAAGCGATCACCGGGATGCGCTTTGCCTACGAGCCGATGACCGCAGACATCGAGACCGTCGGTATCCTCAAGAGGATCAGCAACGAGGTCCGCGACGAATGCACGCCGAGGCGCCGCGTCGTCGAACTCGACCCCACAAAGCTCTCCGAATACTGGCCCGAGCGGACCTTCACGCAAATCATTGGGTTCTTGCGCGCCAGAGTTCGCGGCGGCCTCCCGAGCGAGCAGCTCCTCCAACTCAAGGCGCGCTTGCTCACTCCCCCAAAAGCCACCCTCCTTCACGCCGTGGTCGTCGTCACGCTCGAAACAAGCGAAGACGCACAGCTCTTTGGCTCCACCGATCACGCTCGCGCCTGCAAGGCGATTCAGATCGGCGAGCGCTCCTTTGCCATCGCTCAGGAACACCTCGACAACACCATCGAGGCCCTCGAACGCCTCGGCGTCCAAATGACGCATCAGTGAGTTTGGCTTGCCTCGAGTCAACGCTCGAGGTCTCCCCTCAACGCCCCCCCAAGAAAACCTCGAGCCCACGTCCAAGGTCTCCCCTCTAGAAAGAGGGGGACAGGGGGTGGTGACCTTCAGGCAGTCGCGCCGAGCGCAGCGAGGCGCGACGCCATCCCCTTCCCAGACGGGGAAGGGGATTATAGGGGATGGGGGCTCAGAATAAGAGGAAGGGGATTATAGGGGATGGGGCTCAGAATAAGTTCAAAATAAGAGCTCAAGGAGCCGGGCAGTAACTTGGCCAGCCAGGGCCAAACATTGCCTCGTGGATGCTTCGAGGATCGTACTCTTTCACGCCATCGAGCAGGCAGTAGGAGTTCGTATCATCGAAGTCAAAGCGGTGGCACACGAGCGTCGTATCATTCCAGACAAGCTCGATAGTCGGGGTCGCCGGGTCGCTCACGCAATCAGCCTGTGCGATGTCGGTGCGGATCGTCTCGTTGGTGTACTGAGGCAGCGTCCAGGTTCCGCCGAGCAGTCCGCAGTACTCCATGGCGTACTGGCAGCCAAATCCTCTGGAGTAGGAGGTGCGGCCATAGAGCCTGCGCAGCTCCGGGTCATTGCCGCAGTCGCAGCTGCCAGGATCATTGCCGACCTCGCGTACCCAGACGCCGCCGCTGTCGACGCAAACGTTGGTATCACGCGTCGCGTCCTCGAGCTCGCAGGAGCGCGTCTCCTGGCAGCTATCAAAAGCTTCTTCCTGGCCACCATCGCCTGTGAAGACTCCCTGACAATGTGGCAGCTCGAAGCAGGTTTGCGCGTCGGTCACGGCCGCGCACTCGATGGTCTGGCATGAGACAAAGTCGTCGTTGGCATCGCGCACCGATTCGCAATGGCGCACGCGCTCGCAGGTGCCCTCATCGTATTCGCAAAAACTCCCGTAGAAGAACAGGTTGCCTGGCTGCTCCTGGAAGTTAAAGCACTGCCGAGGTCCTTCCTCGAGCGTGCAGGGACGCGCGGCCAGAGGACCGCCCCAAAACTCCCTCGCTTCGTAGTCCGGGGGGAGTCCGTTCACGAGGCGAGTCTCGAAGGTGTAGGCGTAGTAAGAGTCGGGCTGCGTGAAGTCGAAGTCTCCGATGATTTCGACCTCGATCTGGCGCGTGGTGCCATCATCACAGCTGCTCGTGATGGTGCGCACGCGGCCATTTTGTGAGGTCTCGCTCGGGCCATTCGCAGGGCAGGTGATCGTCGGCTCATCGGTAGCCATCGCAGGTGGGAAGAGCGTGACGCCGATCACGAAGTCCTCCATGCTCGTTCCCTTCAGGATGCTCTCGCTGTCGGTGAACTCGTAGGTCGCGATGCGAATCGCTCCCGTCGGTGCCTCGATGTCCCAGTGGCCGCTCGTGGGGAAGTGGGGTTCGCCCGGCGCTTCGATGATGGGAGGTTCGACCGCGTCCTCGTCGCGAGGGAGGTCGATGGCGCACACCGGGACACCGCTCTCGATGCTGCAACGGATCGCGCGCCAGCTCATCTGCGCGCTCACGTCTTCCTCGTCCTCATCGAGGCCGACCGCGCGCAGCGAGACATCGTAAACATTGTCAAATCCTCCCACCGACGCGAACGTCACCTCGAGCTCGATCCCCTCACAGTTGGTCTGCACCCTCATGGTTGCCTCACCACTCGTGGTCCACTCGCCGCCAGCATGGCAACTTCGCGGGATGCTCTCCCTGGCGATCGATCTCCCGAGCAATCGGAAAGACTCCGGGCTGTCCGCCTGAATCAAGGTCGAGGGCTCGATCACATAGTAACTCGCGCTCCTGGCGTGGAGCATCGTGGCGTCGAACATCCAGAACCCCTCGAACTCGAATGGGGTCTCCACCGGCGTCGTATTGTTCGGGCTTGGCTTGTTGTTCGGGACCTTGTTCGGATCGAGGTTGGGAGGATTCATCTGGTTGTTGGGATCATCGATCTGCCAGCCTCCATCCTTCAGGTGCTCCTCGAAACCTCCAGGAAGATCGCCTCCCTTGCTGCAAACCACCGTCTGCCCATCGCCCAGGTCATGGCGTGTGCCATAGTCCTGCGGGCACTGAAAGCGCGTCTCGATGATCGGGCCGCGGTAGACGCAATAAACCTCGCCGGAGTAGCTGACCTCCTCTCCTTCACCGCATTTGGAGGAGAGCTCGATATCGTCTGGAGCAGAGCATCCAAACATCAACAATGTGGCGAGCAACGGCGCGCCAAAACTCATCTTCGCAAACATACGCATCTCTCAATCCTCCTGCTTTTCCTGGTCGCCTCGAGGCGACCAGACGAGGGTGAGGCCGACTTCGACGGCCTCATCGCAATCACTCGCTGCGGCGTCGAGCTCGACGAGCTTTGGCCAGACAGCGGATTCATAAATGGCTTCGATTTCAGCGAGGTCCTGTGGACGCACGCGCAGCGCGACGGTCCGCGCTCCGGCGCGACCGTCTCCGGAGAAAAAGCGCCGGATGACGGTGTCCTTGATCGTCTCGAGCATGTTGTTCAGGCCGTCGATGCGCGCGGCCAATCCGTCATCGAGGATGCGGTTGGCGCGCCGCGTCGCGCGGTAGGTGATCGTGCGACCTTCGAGCTCTTCGATTCGCTCGTTCTCGAGCAAGCTCTCGAGCGCCTCGCGGATGTCCGCGGCTTCCTGCGTGGAGATGAGCTGGTTGAGCCTCGCTTCGCTCAACGGCTCGCTCCAGAGCATGAACTCGATCTGTCTCGGTAGCTCGTGCTCGCGCTCTGGCGAGAAGAAGTTGTTGCGCATCGCCTTGACCAGACGATCCAACGTCCGCGAGCTCACGTCGAGCTCGCTCGCCATGTCGCCGAGCGTCATCCCGCGCGAGCGCTTCTGCTTGTAGACGGCGACTTGTGACAGATGCACGAAGTCCGCCATCGACAAGCCGAGCCTGTCCGCGATCGCCGCCGCTGGCTTGAGCATCGAATACGCCACGCGTCGGCCAAACTCACCGGCGAGCTCGTGCTCTTTTTTGTCCTTCTCGTCGCTCACGTTTCCTCACCTGTTTTCCATCGAGACGCTCCAAGAAGTAACAGCGCGAAAAACAAGAATCAACAACTTTCGCCATTTTTGTCGTAAAGTGTAATCGGCCGCGCCGCGATCCCCAACCTTCCTCTTTTCCATCACGCGCCGGATCGCTAGTCTGTGAGCCATATTTTCGATGCTTTCTCTCTTCCTCTCCTCGATGAGGGTTTTGTGACACTCATGCTCAAAAGCGTCGCCCTGGCGTTGTCGGCGGCCGCATTGCTCTGCGCTTGCGATGAAAAGAAAGAGGAGGCCGCCTCCACAACCTCCTCTTCGACCACCTCGCCACCGAGTGATTCCGCCACCACTCCAAGCAAGACAACACCTGAAAAACCGCCCACACGAAAATCACTCGCCGAGGCGCTCGCCCCCTTTGACGGCGCGCTCGACCTCTCCGGCGCGAAGGAGATCGAGCCCCCTGAAAAACCACTCGCCTGGTCCATTCCCGAAGGTTGCAAGCTCGGCTACCAGGCGAACGCGTTCTTCTCGTTGCGTTCTGTCAGCGCGACAAACAAGGGGAAGAAAGAGGAACTCTCCGCCTCGGCCAGGCGCCCACATGGCATGACAGTCGAGGCAGATTACGACCTCGAGCGCGGAGGCCCGGCGAACTGGCAGCTCTCTCATGGCGCCATCGTGATTTCGCACACCAACAAGAAGGTGCGCCGCGCTCCCGCGGTTCAGCCCGCAGGCTCGACCGCGAAGGTGTGGCTCTCGCACGAGGATGGCGTGATCGAGGAGGTCCAGGGCCCCACGGCGACCTGGAGCGCGTTCGGCACGTACCCTGGCACCGTGCTCTTCTTCCCCGCGATCCCCGAAGCAATGGGCGAGGAGCGAGATTGGAGGGTCAAGTTCCACGTCAAGGGGAGCGGGTTAAAGGTCGAGAGCGAGCGCGGCTCCACAAAGCTCCCGCCGAACTCCAGCGCGCCAGAGCCCAGGGCCAGGATCTTCACCGCGCAGGTCACCATCGATCGCTGGATCGAGCTTCGAGGTCAGCGCGTCGCGCTCCTCGAGCTGAGGTCGAAGTTCGGAGAAGGCATCAAGCGGAACGAGGACGGTACGCTTAAAGGAAGAGATGTCAGCCTCTTTATCGGTGGTGGGCAGTACCTCGATGGCGAGCAATATGGCCACTACCTCATCACCGAGGAGGGGCAACTGCTCGCGGCGCGGTTTACGACCACGCAGCTCTCGACGATGTTTGTCGGCTTTGGCAAGGGGCACGTGCTCGTGCAAGCGACGGAGGGGGACTACGAGACGCGCATGATCCGAGGCTGCAAAGAGGATGCGCTCGTGGCAAAGTCCTTCGATCGCGCACGCAGCCCCGAGGAGCGCGCCTTGATGATCTGGGCAAAGGTGCGCGACTCCACCATCTCCGACAAGATCGACGAGCCGCTCGAGCCACTTTTTGCGCCAGAGGTCTGGGCCGCGCACGGCGACAGGATCAAGTCATCCCTCGACGCGATGGTCGCGCGCTTTGGCATCTACAGCCTCGGAGCGCCAGAGCTGGCCTACGAACTCGACGCCAAAGATGGCACAGTGCGTGCTGTCATGACCGGGAACGCCAGGTACTACAGATCTCTCACCGACACCTCGCGTCAGACCTTGCATGTCGTGGTGAACTTTCGCATCGAGGATGGTGAGCCGCGCATCACCAGCGTCGGCATCGACACGCGCAAGAAAGATGGCGACTGGGAGGTTTTCGAGATCTCCAACGATCGCCTTCACATGAGCGATCGCTAGAAATGGAGCACAGATGAACACGAGGAGCGCCACGTTGGCGTTGTCGGCGGCCGCATTGCTTTTTGCCTGTGATGGAAAGAAGGAGGAGGCCGCCTCCACGACCTCTCCGGCAACCACCGCGCACACAAAACCTGCGCCGCTCACGCCCTATACCACGCCGAGCACCCCGCTCTCGGAAGCGCTCGCTCCGTTCGCGGACGCCGTCGATCTCTCCTCCATCGAGGATGCAGCGCCGCCAGACGCTCCGCTCGTGTGGAGCGCGCCGCCCGAAGGCTGCGTCCTCGGTTACGAGTCGTTGGCGCGCGGCGAGGTGCGCGTGGAAGGTGGAGACGACTCCGTAAAGCACATCGATTATTACAGCGAGTTCGGGCTGAAGAGAGGGGAGGGCGTCGATATCGAGGTCGCGCCCGGGAAGTTCCTCATCGCCAACAACGCCGAGGATGCCGACAAAAAACAAGGTTCGCCAACAGCCGTCTTGCCTGCTGGTTATGCGGCTCCGACGATGTTGTCGGTGAGTGGCGGCGAGTTGGCAGAGGTGCGTGGTCCTACCTCGACATGGAGTGCGTCCGGGTTGTATTCGGGGCCGGTGTATTTCTTCCCCTCGTTGCCAGATCATACCGCCCTCGGGCACGGAGAGGAGCGCGCGTGGACCTTCACCTGGCACGCGCGCGGCAGCGGCCAGAAGGTCGAGGCCGAGCGCGGCATGACGCGCATTCCCAGGGCGTTAAGCTTCATGGACCCCAGGCCGATAAGCAAGAGCGCGACCTCGAAGATCGAGCGTTGGCTCGACCTCTCGGGGCAGCGCGTCGCGCTCGTGTCGACGCGCATGGATCTCGCGGAGGCGCCCGAGCCTGCGTTTATGCCAGATGGCAAGCGCGTCCTCGCGCAGGCGCAGGGAGAGGTCATCGGACATTACCTGATCAGCGCGCAGGGTCACCTGATCGCGGCCAGAGTGATCAGCAACAGGGACGCGCGTATGCGCGGGCTCGATGACCCGGATAAGAACACGCGGCGTGTGGCAAAATTCGACGCCACCGCACGCCTCGTGGCTGGGTGTAAGGGCGCGAGCGCGCCAGTCGCGAAATCACTCGGTCGAAAGGAGTCCGTGGAGGAGCAGGCGCTCATGGTGTGGAGCAAGCTGCGCAACACCATCGTCCTCGAGCGCATCGAGGAGCCGCTGGAGCCACTCTTTACCTCCGAGCTCTGGGAGGCGCACGGTGACAGGATCGCGACCGCGCTCGAAGAACAGGTCGAGCGCCAGGACGTCAACGCCATCGGGCACCTGATGATGTTTCGTCATATCACGCGCATCGCGCGCGATGGAGACACGATCGTGCTCTCGCTCCCTGGCGAGACGCGCGCGACGAGGGAGGATGGCGAGCGCGTGGTGACCACCTTCGAGGTCGAGGTCACCTTCGAGGTCATCGAGGAGCAACCCAAAATCGCCAAAATCCTTATCACTGACCCGGCACTCGAAGCCTCGAGGAACATCGTCCTCGAGATCTCGCCAGCGCGCATCTTTGGCCTGGAGCCCTGAACAACCATGGCAAAACCTGAAACATCACTCGACGAGCGCTTTCGCGAGCGCTACACCGACGCGAACACGCCCGAGGCAAACGCGCGCGTCGAGCGCGCGCGTCAAACCGTCGACGCCGCGCGGCTTTACGATAAGCAGGCAGACGGCGCGGAGAAAGAGCGCGCGGACCTCGGACGTGCGCTGGGAAAGTTTGCCCGGCAAGCGAGGTTGAACGGCCAGCTCTCCGATGCGCTCGATGCCTGGACAGACGCCATCGAGGTCTGGCGCGAGCTCGGGCGCGGGAAGGCGACGTTCCTCGCCGAACTCGAGCATACCGCCACGCTCGCCGAGCATCTTCTTTCCGTCGAGTCAGACCTCGATGACGAGAAGCTCGAAGAAATCACAGGGCGCTTCGATGCGTTGATGGCGAGGTTATCCTCCTCGACTGATGAGGGTGAGGATCTCTCGATGTACGAGGACTTCATCGAGGAATACCGGGGCCGCTGGCACGCACAGCGCGCCGAGATCCCCGAGGCGCGCGCGCACATGGGCCGCGCGCTCGAGCTTCGGCGCGAGCGCGGCAGCGCACGACACATCGAGCAAACCGAGCGCTTGCTCGAGCTGCTGCGTTAACGCGAGTGATGAATCATTCGCATTACTTCGAGCATAGAACCTCGCCAGCGATGACTGATACGAGAGAAGAGACATGGAAGCGCGCAGGACGTTGGACAATGAATCACAGGCTTCGATCGAAGGGGGGCTTTCGCTCTCGCGAGAGAAGCTGCTCGCGCTCGAGCCGGGGTTGCGAGGGTGGCGCGGCAAGCTCTTCGATATGCGCCTCTCGCTCGGCTCGGGCCAAAAGCTCACCGCCATCGACGTCTTCTCCGAGCACTTGCGGTTTGGCGATGTGGGGCCAGCGATCGTCGCGAGCGTCGAGCCATTGCGCGTGGCCGCCTACGCCAACGAACTCGACGCCATCGTCATGCTCTCTTTCCCGCTAGCACTGGCGCAGGATTTGTCCGAGGGGGATCGCCTGATCGCCGTCTGCACATATGCGCCGATGCAGGGGGAGGGGTATGCGCGAGATCTGATCCCCGGCCCCAAATCGAGCGGCCAGTTTTCCAACGCGGCGCCGCTGATCGCTGATTTTTTGAGCGAGGATGTTCACAAGCTCGACGCCCACCGCCGCTTCGGCGTCCTCGAGGAGGAGTGGGAGCACGTCGCGAAGCTCGCCGCGCAGTATCGCGAATATTTTGGTGAGCGCGCCAGGAATGGGCTCCCCATCGCCACATGTTTCTCCTGACGAATCGGGTTCTTGTGCTTATAATCTCCTCAGGATTTCGAGGAGATGGTGCTCTCGACCTCACGTAAAAAGAGGCATGACGAGCGCTGATAACAACGCGCGGAGGTTTGAGGATGGTCCTTTTGGCGATCAAGTTACTGGTCGCGCTCTTCATGATCATTTGGGGAGCGAGCTTGTTGACGCGCGTGGCGATGCGCATTGGTGGAGGGCGCGAGAAGCTCTTCTCCGAGGATCGCTCCGGCTGGCGAACCTATGTCACCTTCAAACCGCTGGCACACTTTGAAGAGCGCTCGCTGCGCCCCACCGCGCCCTTTGATAACGCGGTGATGTTCGAGTTGTGCGAGCGCTTGCGCGTGATGGGCGTGCGCCTCGATCGCGTCAGCTCTGTGGGGTATGCGCAGCGCGTGATCCTCGAGCACGACGGGCAAAAATGGGAGCTCACCGCCGCGCCTTTCTCGAGGCATCCGACCGAGCAGTGGCTCTTGACCATCGACCAGCGCTTCAAGCATGGCACCTCTGCACCACATGACACTTCGAAGTCGCGCGCCATGCTCGACATGATCCGCCACGCGCTCGAGGGAATGGAGGTCTCCACCATTCGCTGGCATGCGCGCCAGCGTTGGAACGCAGGCCAGGTCGACGCCTGGGCTTACAAGCCTTACTGATTCTCGAAAAACGGCCCGTTTTCAAAGGACGCGAAGAGTGGGGGGGGGGGGGGGGTTGGAGGGGGGCGGCCCCCCCAGGGGGGGGTTGGTGTGTGGTTTTTTGTTTGTGGACCCACCCG
>JAYZVO010000127.1:0-29833 GCA_036155555.1 Myxococcota bacterium | reverse complement strand
CTAGTTGACAAACTGAGATGGGGTATCGGGTTTTTCGCGTGCTGCCCTGTTTGTTGTGGGGTCCAATATTCGTGGGGGCCCTTCTCGCTCTAACGATGCGCTCCGTGACACTTACGCGAAGCGCGCGCGCTGTTTCAAGTCGATTTCTCGCCCGATGCGATAAGCGAGGTCAGTAGACGCGACGATCCTGGCGGGTCGGGGTGGTGGCGTCCTGTTGATCCGCTTTCTGGTGGGACTCGCGCTGTGCCTGGCGCGCCTTCTCGGCCGAGTCGATCTTGTAACCGAGCAGCCCGCCGCCAACCAGCGTCAACACCGTGACGACGACGGCCACGACCCAGAGTTCGCGTTTGTATTCAGGAGAGTCTCTGTCGATTCGCTTCGGCATAACGTTTCGCTTCGCTTTACGGAAAGTGGTCAGATGCAACCGCTCGTGCGGTGTGCAGGCGTCACATCATGAGATGAACACTACACCCGAATTGTTTCAAGGAGATCTTTCCAAATCCTTGAAAAGGCTCTCCTTGCAACCTCGCAAAGCTCGCGCTTTGGCGCGTATCACTCGCCGCGCTCGAGGATCGTATCCTGTGGGATACCACCGAGCGCGGGGTCGTTGTAATCACCCACGACCGCGTCGCCGTTGATCTCGCCGTTGAGGAACTGGTAGGGCACCTGCGAAGGAGGCACGACCCAGTTAAGCTCGAGCTCCTCCTGGAGGTAGGTGCCCATCACCGTGCCCGACTCTCCACCGTTGGGGAGTTGGTAGGTGCCGGTGACCTCTACCGCGTCCACCTCGTTGACGAGCGTGAAGGTGATGATCTCGTCGCCGGGTGTTTGGTTGTCATAGTGACGCATCACCCAGGTGCCCGAGACCTCGAAGTTGGTCGGCCCGAGGTCGACCTCCATGGCCATATCCTCTTCCATGGCCATGTCTTCTTCCACCGCCATATCAGGCTCGGTCGCCATGTCCTCTTCGGTCGAGCCCATGTCCTCTGCGGTCGCCATATCCTTGGTGATCGGCGTCGTGTCGACGGTCTCGTCAGGACAACCTGCGAGCACGACGCTCGCGGTAAAGAGCAACAACATCTTGGTGAGGATCGCCTCGCTTCGCATCATCTTCATCGCCTCCGCGCGCCAGAAATGCACGCTTATCGGGTGGGTCGTAACCGCTTGTATCCTTGCTCGAAACAAGCCCGCGCGCCAGAAACTCTCCTCGAGAGAATTTGGCATCGATAAGGTCGCGCGGGATGTTTCGCAAATGTTCCTCCCTTGTTGATAGCAAATCCGATGCTTGATTTCCACAAGGCTCACACAATGCGGTCTGGATGAGTGACGCCAGCGAGGATCAGTTGCACGCGAAGGTGGCGTCCTCATCGACATGGAAGTCCCCACCCTCGCTGCCATCACCGTTGTTCTCGAAGGTGACCGAGGCGCACGGCGAGATGGAGGATTCAGCGCTCACCGAGATCCCCCATCGTCCGCTGCCGAGGATGCTGACATCATCGAGCGCGACCTGTGACTTTTGACCGCTGCCACTCAGGAACAACCCCGCCGCGCTATCCGGGCTCCCGTTCCAACCGCTGCTGCCGCCATAGTGAATGTCCGCGTTGCTGATCTTGTTCGCGCTCTTGAAGCTGTTCCCGAAGCGAATCCCCTTCCAGACCCCCTCGAGTGATTCTCCATCTGCGGACACGAACACGATGCGATCGCCTGCTGAACCATCCGCGACCAAGGTCCCCTCGTCGATGTTTAGCCCCGTGTCCTGATCGAACTCGAAGGTCAGCCCAGGAGAGAGCGTCAGCTCGCCCGAAACACGCACGGTGCGATCGGCGCGATAAGGAACATCCAGCGCGTTCCATGCCTGGTTCGAGGTCACATCCGTCGAGGCGCCGTTGACGCCGAGGTAGATGTAATCCTTATCATTCCCGCTCATCGCATTATCCGCAGCGAGGCCACCGACGAGGTTGGCGTCGATCCAGAGAGGGAGATCGCTCGCGGTGAATGTGGAGCCCTCGATCGAGAGATCCACGCCGCCAGAGTCCGCGACGATCCCTGCCTGCCCGCACTCGCGAAAGGTCGCGCTCGAGATGCTCAACGCGACGCCATCCCCGGCGATGTAGATGCAACCGCGCGAGTACTCCGCGCCGTTCCACTGGTCCGCGCCCGCGTCAGAGATCAGGACGTGCTCGAGCACGTTCTGGCTCGAGCGCGTATCCGTGTAATAGAGCCCGCTCCAGAAACCGCGCTCGGCCTCGCTCCCCTTAAACGTGATCTGCGCCTCCTCGGTGCCGATCGCAGACAACCTCCCCTCTCCGCTGATCTGAATGCCGACCTCTTGCTCGAACTCGAGCGTCGCGCCCGCCGCGATCGTGAGCAAGGTCTCGACCTGGATGGTTCGCTCGATCAGGTAGGGCACAGCCAACGCGGGCCACGTCTGCTCTCTGGAGATGGCCTCGCTCGCGCCATCGAGAGAAGCGTGCACCCGATCATCATCGTTGCCATCGAACGCCAGGTCCTCGGAGAGACCTCCCGCGAGGTTGGCGTGCACCCAGATCGAGCCGTCATTGTTCTCGAACGAGGAGGACGCGATCGTCAGGTCTGACTCTCCCCCATTGGCGTGGATGGCGGTCAGGCCGTTCTCCTGAAAGATCGAGTCGCGGACCTCGAGGTTGTTCTTCTCGCCAGCGATGAAGAGGCCAGCGCGCGAGCGCGGGTTTCCGTTCCACTGAGAGCTCCCCGCGTGAGAGAGCGTCAGGTGCGCGATGCTGTTTTGAGGTGCGTCGGAGTTCTCGAGGCGCACTCCTTTCCAGAACCCGCGCTCTTTCGACGCCCCTTCAAAGATCACGCGATCCTCCTGGGTGCCGGTGATGACGAGCCCCGCGTTCGCGCCGACGGTGAGCCCGGCATCCTGCGCGAAGATCAACCGAGAGCCCGCCTCGATGGTCAAGAGCCCATCATCCACCGAGAGCACCGACTCGACGTTGTAACATCCCGAGAGGGTTTGCCCTCCGTTGACCCCCTCTGATTCGAGCAACACGCAGTCCTCACCGGGGGCGTTGTTCTCTTGCTCGGTCGGGCCACACGCCGACAGGCCAATCATAATCGTGGTGAACAAAAACGTATGTTTCATGGCTGACATCATGATCCTCTCCGGGATGCAGAGCTAAAGTGAGAGGAGTGAGACGGGCGCACTCGCCACGTTCACCTCCTCACCGACAACCACGACGTCTGGCCTCGAAGGGGGTCAGCTTTTTTTGATTTTTTACGAAAAAATCAACGAGGGAGCGCCTCAAAGGCTTGTAGAAAGCCACGCTCTGGCGCGTCGCCACTCGCGCTTCACGGTGCTCACCGAGCGCTCTCGCACCCGAGCGACCTCCTCGAGCGTGAGCCCGAGGAAGACGTGCATCTCGATCAGGCGCACGTGCTCGGGGTTGATCTTCTCGATCTCCTCGAGCGCGCGATGCATCGCGACGAGCTTCTCGATCCTGTCTGGCTCCATCCAGAGTTGCGTCTCTGGCAAGAGCTCCTCGTCGAGCGTCACGGCGCGCGCACCGCCGCCACGCTTCTCGCGCGCTTCGTGGCGAACCGCGTCGATGATCAACTGGCGCATCGCGCGCGCTGCGAGCGCGAAGAAGTGCTCGCTGCTGCCTGGCATCTCACCGCCGCGATCGAGGTGCCCCTCGAGCCGACCGTAGAGCTCGTGGACAAGCTCGGTCGTCTGCAAGTATCGAGGTTGCTGGCCATGCAGCTTCGCGCGTTGGTGGTGTGCGAGCGCGCGGAGCTCCTCGTAAACCAACGTGAGCAACCGCTGCCACGTCTCGCTGCGCTCGTCCGGCTCGCTCCCCAACGCCGCGAGCAAGCGAGTGATTTCGCTGTCTGCATCCGCCACTATCGCGCTCCTCGATACGCCCTCTCCACCAACGTGCTCGCCATGGAAAAGACGACCCCTTCGAGGGCAGCCTTATCAGTGCCAGGCGCAGAAGTCGCCGCCAGACGATAGTACTCGAGCGCCTCCTTGTAGGCCGACAACATCCTGTATTGTCCTGCCAGGCGAACGTGAAAACCGTGGCGATAGTTAAAGGAGATCTCGCCAGGATCTGATGGGAGCAAGGCCAACCCCTTCTCGTTGAGAGCGATCGCCTCCTCCATATCCCCCTGCGCTTGCCTCAGCAGCGACAGGTTGGAGAAAGAGAAGATGCTCTCGGGCTCTTGCTTGTAGCCCCACTCGAGCCACTTTTCAGCCTCTTCCAGTCGCCCCTGCTCCCGGAGCATCCCGCCAAAGTTGCGCGTGACCGAGATCCGCATCTTGTTATTCTCCGGGAGCTTCTCACTCAAGATCTTGTGGGAGCGTTCGATATATCTCATCGCCAGTTCAGGATCGGTAAACTCGTAAGTCAGCGCCAAATCATTAAGCACACCTGCCACATAAATGTGATCCTCTCCATAGATGTGTTCATAAACAGCGAGCGCGTTCTTCCGATGCTCGATGCCATCCTCCGGGTCGATCTCCGAATAAGAGAGCTGCTTGTATAACTTGGCCCGCTCGACATGATTCGGACCCCATATACGATCCGCGAGCGCCAGGATCTCGGTGATGCGGGCTCTGCGCTCGGCTTCGGGCTCATCTGTATGCGCGGCGGTGATGGCGACACCCGCCAGCGCGAAAATCCGAGAGGAGATCTCGTCGGCGGTCTCTCCCTGGCTGCGCTCGAGCGCAGCCAGGTAGTGCTCGCGCGCGGCGTCCCCATCTCGCAAATTCCAGTAATACATATCCGCGATCTCATTGAGCGCCGCTGCCGCGATATCTTCCTCCCCCTCGCGCGCTGACGCGTCGCGATCCTCGCACCTCGCCACGAGCTGCTTGTGATGCGCGATCGCCTCCTCGATACGCGTCTGTCCGCGAAGCACCCACCCCTGGCTGTAACAGAGCCGCGCAGCTTCGAGCTCCTCGCCGCGCCCCTGACAGACAAACCGCTCGGGCAACGGCGTCAACTCCACGGCGCGCTCGAGCAAGGGCGCGGCCTTCTCTGACAGGCCAAGCCCCAGGTAAGAATCAGCCATCACGCGCAACATCGTGCTCTGCACGCTGGCATCTCGCATCGCCTCGTTCTGTAGGATAAGCGCCGCGGACTGATCCAGCACTTGCTCCACGGTCACGTTCGCGCCCTCACCGCTCTCGACAGGGTTGGCGCTGGTGAGGACATCCTCCATAAACCCGGAGAGTTCGCGCGCCACATCCGCCTCGCGCTCCGCGACCTGGCGTGCATCGACGGCATCACTCCGCGCCTCTTGCAGCGCGAAGTTCTGGCGCACGAGCATCACCCCGGCGAAGACGACGACCGCGAGGATCGCGAGCGTCGCGGCGATGCCGACGCGGTGTCTCCTGGCCAGGTGCGCGAAGACATAGGCGCGATCCTCTTTCAATACCTCGACGATCTCTCCCGCGAGGTAGCGCTCGAGGTCTCTGGCGAACTCCTCGGCGGAGGCATAGCGATCCTCTGGCGAGGTCTTCGTGGCGACCTCGATAATCGCGCTCACGGCGCGATGTTCCCCGGAGGAAGAGGACCGCTGCTCGCGCGTCCTCGAAGCGTCCTCACCCAAAAGAACCAACTCGAGCAGGAGCCCGAGGTTGTAGATATCGGCAGCAGCAGTCACCACGCCGCCCTCTCTTCCTCGTTGCTCGGGCGCGGACCACCCCGGCGTGAACGCGCGCGATCCCTCGACATGCGATGTCTGCGCGATGCCAAGGTCGAGGATCTTCGGGTGCCCTTGCGAGGTCACCAGGATGTTTGCAGGTTTCAAGTCACGATGAATCACACCGCGCTGGTGCATGAAGTGAACCGCGCGCGCGAGCTCGATGACGAGCCCTATGCGAGCGCGCTCGTCGAGGTTCTTGCAGTACACATCGACGGGTTCACCGTCGATATACTCCATCACGAAGAATGGAACAGTGGCCGCGCCCGAGGTCAGCCCCGCGTCGAGAAACCGGGCGATGTGGGGGTGCTCGGCGAGCATGGCGAGGGTGGACATTTCCCTGAGGAAGTGGTCGTGGGGGATGGCGTTTGTGGTCGTGGCAAATGGGAGGTTTGGCCGAAGCGAGCGCGTCATCAACTTGAGCGCGCCCTTTTGCTCGAAGCTCTCCTCGGCGCCCCGGTGCTCGCGATGCACCAGATAGACCTGTCCCATGCCGCCGCGCCCGAGCTCGCGCTCGATCGTCCAACCTCCGAGGTCGAGTGATTCCTCGACAACGAGCGCCTCCTCTCGATCCTGTGGAATGAGACGCATCGCGCCCCCCTCCCAGCTCATCATCGACGCGTCGTCGGCTTCGAGCAGCGCCAGAAAGCGCCGCTCCAGGTGAGGCGCACGGTCCCTGATCTCTTGCAGTACATGCGCGCGGGCACGCTGAGGATCATCGGCGTCGAGGACGCGATCGAGCCAACCATCGAGCAAACGCATCTGCTCGAACGTCGTGGCTCTCTCCGCGCTGGTATCCATCTCCTGACTCATATCCTCACATCAGCTATGCATATCTCGACCATAGGGGTGCGCGCGCCACCAGGCAATGACGAGGTGTGCATTTGCAACCAGTGGGGCAGAAATTTTGCCGCCCGGTCTCGGTCGATTTTCGCGGGTATCAAAATTTCTGCCCCGAACGATTCTGGGCGAGGCGCTCGGTAGATCACAGATCTTCACGACCTCACTGCCTGGCAACCTCAGAAACCTGAGACATGCGAAGCAATGCACGAGGGGCTCGGCGGCGGTATCCCATTGAAACAAGCGGCAGCGAGCACATCCACCTACACGAAGCAAAACCTGGCACGGGTCTTGTTATAAGACTCTGCGCGAACGTTATTATGGCGCCCTGTGGGCCTTTCATACATATCCCCCACGGGGCGCCACTTTATTTACGCGAGTTTACAGGAGATTTACGATGCCATTCCAAACCATGCGAACTTTTGCTTTTGCGTTTCTGACCGCTTCCTTGCTCTCGGCGCCCTTGCTTTCACAGGACGCCGAGGCATGCCTCCCACCGATCGAAAATACGGTGCGTTGGATTCCTGACGCGAACGAGACGATCGGTCCTGATGGGCGCCTCTTCTTTTATGTGGAGAACGCGCGCTTCGGTCAGGAGAATGTCAGCCTCGTCGATGAAGCAGGACAGGAGATCGACTTCGAAATCATCGCCTCGGGCGCCTTCTTCGGCTCGCATATGATGGTCGTTCCGCTGGATGAATTGCCCGGTGGCGCCTATACGCTCATCCGTACTCCGGGCGAAGATGAGAATGATCTCACACCTCAAGAATTCCCCTTCTTCGTCGACGCGAACATCGCGCGCCCGGATCTTCAGATCGACAGCATCCAATGGTCGCGCGCGCAGTTCACCGAGCCGGTAAGCCCCAACACGTGCGTTGGCGACATCCTCGAAGAGAGCCGCGTCGAAGTCACCATCCCGTTCTGGAGCGCTGGTGATGTCGTGGTGCATATCGCACTGGAAAATGTCGCGGGAGATGTTCTTCGCGAGACCCTCGTCCCACTCGACAGCTGGCACAGCCCCACCGGGCTCGAGCCTCCTCCCGTGGTCTCGGCAGGATTTAGCCTCTATTCGTTCTCACATTGCGTGGCGGTGACGGCATACCACACCTCGGGCGCGGTCAGCGCGACCGAGCGCACTTGCCAACCTCAGCGTTGCGCGACCGTGACGCCAGAACAATACGGCTATGGTCCAGTCCCACAGGATGCATACAAAGCCTGCCCCGCCGTCGATGAAGAGACCGGCGATGACATCGACCACGTCGAGGATGAAGATATCATCGACGACGAGACCGATGACAACAGCGGCGAGATGACGGGCGATGATGG
Organism: Myxococcota bacterium; assembly: GCA_036155555.1. Taxonomy (GTDB): domain Bacteria; phylum Myxococcota_A; class Bradymonadia; order Bradymonadales; family Bradymonadaceae; genus JAYZVO01. The sequence goes on along the minus strand of JAYZVO010000127.1, from coordinate 21,979 downwards.
ACAGGATGGCTGGAACATCGAGGACAATGGCGAGAACTCCTCTGGCATGGAAGATGGCTGCCAGAGCACCACGAACGGCGGCTTGCCAGGCGCAGGCATCTGGCTCGCGGTCGGGTTGTTGTTCGGGCTGCGCCGCAGAAAACAGCGCTGACCGACGTTGACATCTTCGCGCGCGCTCCTTACCAGACCAGGGAGGAGAGCAACGCCACCGCCTGAGCAAGGCATGTCACGGAGCACGCGAAGATGGAACTGAGAACCCTTGCCGAGACCATCCTCGACACCCCCACCCTCGAAGCGCGGTTCACCTTCCCTGAAGGTGGGCTCGCTGCGTTGACGGACGAGCACCCTGGTCAGATGCGCCCCTGGCGTGAGCCTGCGCGACCACCGCAGCTCCAGATCGCCCCCAAGAAGGAGCGCAAGCCGCTCCCCTCCCCGCGGGCGCTCCACGATCCGATCATGCGCGTGCGCTGCCTGCACACCTTTGCAAACCACGAGCTGATGGCGCTCGAGCTGATGGCATGGGGGATTCTCGCCTACCCCGAGGCGCCCACTGCTTTTCGCCGAGGGCTCGCCTGGTTGATCTTCGAGGAGCAAGAACACCTGCGACTTTACATCGAGCGCATCGAGCAGCTCGGCGAGTCTTTTGGCGCGCTGCCATTAAACGACCACTTCTGGAGGTTGGCGCCGCTGCTCGAGACGCCCGCGCAGTGGGTTTGCGCGATGAACCTGACCTTCGAGCAGGCAAACCTCGATCACGCGCCCGTATTTGGAGCGCACTTTCGAGAGGCTGGCGATGAAGAGAGCGCGGCGTTGATGGACCGCATCACCCAGGATGAGATCAAGCACGTCGGCTTTGGTGTGCGCTGGTTGCGTCACTTTAGCCAGGATCAGAGCGCGTCCTTCGAGAACTTCGTTCAGAACCTGACCTCGTACAACTCGGCGACGCGTGCGCGAGGCGAACAAATCAACGAAAAAGCCCGGCTCGAGGCCGGGCTGGATCAGGCGTTTATCGACAAGCTCAGCGCCCTTTGAAGTTCTTCTCCCAGGTCAGAATGACCTTGTCATGGCTGCTCTGTGCAGGGCCAGTGATCGGGATCTCATCCCCCCAGTGTCGTGGCTGGCGATCCAGGACATGCACATCCACGAAGGCGACCACGCGGGCGATGAACTCGCGCTGGCGGTTTGCCTTTCGCTTCGCGTAAATACGCTGATCCGCGAGCACACCGACCGCGTCGATCCCATAGCTTTCGGCAAGAAAGAGCGAGCGCGCCAGGTGAAACTCCTGCGTGCAGATGATGGCGTCCTTGACCTTGAAGACCTCCGCGGCGCGGCGCATCGAATCGAGCGTGCGCAAGCCAGCGTGATCCACATAGATCTTTGACGCGGGGACACCTCGCTCGCGCAACCAGGCGTACATGGCGCGGACCTCGTTGTAGCCGCGTGTGCCGTGATCCCCGGTGACGAGGATCTTCTTGACCTTGCCTCGCCTGTAGAGCTCCTTGGCGACAAACAACCTGTCTCGCAAGGAGGTCGAAGGCTCGCCGTCAGGCATCACGCGGGCGCCGAGCACGATGGCGACCTCGCGCGTGGGGATGTTGTCATCGTCGTGCTTGAAGATCTCTCCTCGCGCGTCGCGCTTCATCTTGTAGTTGATCCCGCCCATCACACAACCGGACGAGGTCGGGATCAGCAACGCGGTGACGATCAGGACTCTGAGAAACTTCTTCCATCGCGTCAGCTTTACCTTCAGCTTCATCTTCATCACCCGGCTCCAAGAAACAACATGGCAGACTCCCCACCGAAACATCGGGAGTCTGCCATACTATTCAACGGCCATGGAGAACTTTCACCACGCGAGACAAAACACGCCGCGTGGATTCACTTGCAGGCGATCTCTGCCTGGCGCGTCATGCACTGCTCCTTGCAGACATTGCGTGAATTCGCGTCCTGGCCAGCCCCCCGCACACAAGCGCTCTTTTGTTTGTCGCACTGTTGCGCCAGCGTCCCGCCGATGCCTGCGGTTTGCTCGATACAAATCTCGTGTTTGAGTTCACAGGTCTCCACCGCGTCCTCGTTAATGCACGAGGTCCAACACGTCTTGGAAAAGCTCCCGCGCGTGTTCTGCACGCACGAGGTCTTCCACGCCGAAGCGCAGTAGGCCACGGCGTTTTTGGTGATCGATGGCCCCTTGTTCACGCCAGGACGTTTGAGCGCCGTGGCGCGGACGTTGAAAGAGGAGCGATGCGCGTTGCGGTTATAGATTTTTGACATGTCGGAGAACTGGCTCCCTGGAAGCCCCGCGCCAGGCCCGAACTCGAGCCAGTTGTTCCCCTTGAAGGGGACATCCCACTTCACTATCGGCTTGTCAGCGCTTGTCGACGCGCGCTGTGATTGGAAGAGGGTTTTCGAGTTCACCTTCGAGCTCGTGCTGTATCGCTGCCGCGCGTTGTCGGTCAGGTTGACCGTCAGCGACACGGGGCGCCCACAAAGGGCCTCCGCGTCACCCACAGCGGTGAGGAATGCTTGTGAAAGCACCAACCTGCCGTCTGAACCGCTGCGCATCTGCGTGGTGAACTTCTTCTTGTCGACCAACAAGCTCACGTCAAAATCCACATCGAGCGGTCTGGCAGGGCCACAGGTGACCCATTGTTGCGGCTCCATGGAGATCCCCGCTCCATTGGCCTCCGAAGCCGTCGGCTTGCCGTACTTGCTGTGAGGTCGTTTGGAGAGGATGACGCGGCTTACCACCGTGGTCAGCCCTACCGTGAGCAGCGCGCCTCCGACCAGCATATGCGTTTTCTTTTTCGACTCATCGAGCTCTTTGTTGAAGAGCGCGTTCATCAAGATCGCGTTCCCACCTACTACCACGCCGCCTCCAATCAGGAGCACGGCGACGCCATCCTCCGATCCTCGCCTCTCGAGGATCGGCGTCTTGGTTGTTGTTCGCGTCACTCCTTCTACAGGGGCACACAGTGGCGTCTCGGTCGCGACGATCACCACCTCGCTCCCAGGCTTGGCCTCGAAGTCGAGCCTGGAACCGACGCGCACTGGCTCCTTTTTTACGCCGTCGCTGCGATACTTCACGGTGGTTCGGACTTGGCCCGAGGGAGCATAGCAAGCCGTCGTGCAAAGGGCCGCCACCGTCAAGAGTGAGATCGACCGCATCGAGAGAAGACGCATGGAGGAACCTACGGAGTGATTTCTGTTTGGATGAGGACGTCGGCGCGAGATACTTCGAGATGCGCGCCATAGATCTGGGCACGGATGGTGTCGTAGGCGGCTTTGATATCGCTTATCTTGCCCACGAGCTTCGAGCGCTTCTCCCAATGTTCGGCCAGCGCCTCCTCGCGCGTACGCTCGAATGCCTCACGCTCGACGCGCTGAGCGTCCTTGAGGTTAGCGATTTCGATACCGAGTTCACGAACCTCGGCACGGTGCTTCGCGTGGAGTCCATCGATGCGCTCGATGTGGGTCAGCTCGGACAGGCGCGCGTTCTCCTCGAGCTGGTCGATCTCGCTCTGGATGTTGGCGAGCACCGCCATGCGCTTTGCCTCGACCTCCTCACGCTTTGCCTGCACTTTTTTGACTCTGGCGACCCATGTCTCGGTGGCGGCTTGGTGACCACGCGTCGCGTTGCCGCACTGCTTCTCGGCCTCGGCGATCTTCTTGTCAAACTCTGCCATACGCTTGTCGATCATGTGCTGAGGTGCAGGGAGCATCTTCCCGCCCCACTCCCCGAGGTGCTCGGCGAGCGTTCTCCCTTCTTTCCTCACGATCTCGGACGCCGTTTTCCCGCATATGTCATGGTAAGCGCCTTGCGTGAGGTCATCGTAGGCTTGCTGTTTCTGGACGTGGAGCCTCGAGGGCTGGTCACAATCGCGGATCTTTGCCGCGTACATCCTGTCGATGTCATTGGCTGCCTTGATCTGGGTGTCCTTGATCTCGGCATCGACAGCCTTTAATGCGCTGTTGTCGAGCTTGGCGAGTTCGAGCTTCTTCTCTTGCCGAGCGATGCGACGATCCATTTCTCGCGATGCTTCATCCCAGATCGCCTCGACCTTATCGATCTTCTCGCGATGCTTCTCTGGCATGTCCTTTAGCTTCTTCTCGAGCGCGTCCAGCTTCGCCTTTTGCTCCTTCTGAAAAGCCTTGCGCTTCTCATCCCAGGAACGCTCGACCTCATCGTTTGTCTTCATCGACGCGAGCGTCTTCTCGAGGGGCGCCTTCTCGGCCTTCTCGCGCGCGTCGACCTTGCCGTAGGCAATGCGCTTGCAATCGGGCTCCACACGACCGCGCGCAGACCATTGCTTGCTGAATTTGCCCGTGACGGAGTGCGCGAGCCTGACCTCGCAGGTCATCGACTCGTTCGGGCCGAGCTTTCCTCGCGGGCACTGCACCACGAGACCGTTCTCGGTGATATTTCGCGTGTCGACATCCACCGAACAGGAGCGGTCGTTCCGCACGACGAACGAGGAGCGCTCGAGCTGGCCTTTTTTGGCGGTGAGGCGCACGGTTGACGAGAGGATCGAGATCTTCGGTGTGGGGACGAAGCCGCTCGGTTTTTGCGCGAACGCGGAGACTTCTCCGAGGAGCAACAGCGCCAGCGAGCACGCGAGCAAACACCCAGGACGATGCCACCGCCAAGGCGAAAGCGAGCCGCTGATGCAAGCGAGCGTCGTGTCTTCGAGAAATGTCATGGCAGCACCTTACCCCTTAAAATGCGAGCGGCGCAATCCACCACCGAGGACAAAGATCGGCAATGGGCAGCGCCATCTTCCGTTATTGGAGAGGTTTGCCGTCGAATTGTTCCCAAACAAAAGCGCCTGGTGAGTTTTGCAACTCACCAGGCGCTCGTTCAGGCTCGCTCAAACAACACAGATCCGTTCAGATCCTCGGGCGCCCGGAGATCATCTCGCGCGCGGCCTCCATGGTCGTCGAGGTCACGCGCGCGCCGCCGAGCATGCGCGCGATCTCTGCGACCTGTTCGTCCATCTCGAGCGGGCGGATGGTCGACTGCGTGCGCCCGTTCACCAGGCTCTTCTCGACGAGGTAGTGGTGGGTGCAACGCGAGGCGATTTGAGGGAGGTGAGTGATACACAACACCTGGTGCTCGCTGGCGGTCTTTTCGATCTTGAGCCCGACCATATCGGCGGTCGAGCCGCCGATGCCGGTGTCCACCTCGTCAAAGACGTAGGTGCTGACGGTGTCGCGATCGAGCAAGGCGGACTTCATCACGAGCATCACGCGCGAGAGCTCGCCGCCCGAGGCGATCTTTGCCAGCGGTTTTGGCGACTCTCCGACGTTTGGTGAGATGAGGAACTCGACCTGATCGAAGCCCTTGACGCCGAGCTGCAAGCGATCGCTCGTGCCCTCGTTCTCCTCGACCTCGAGGACATCGAGCAGGTCCGCGTTATCGAGGTTGTGCCCGAGCGCGTCCTCTTCCGGGAGCTCTGCGGGTGAGAACGAGACCACAAACCGCGTGCGCGCCATGTTCAAGTCCGAGAGCTCGGACTCGAGGACTTGCTCGAGCAAGCGCGCGGCCTCGCGGCGCGCGCGGCTAAGACGTCTGGAGAGCTTGAAGGTCTCGAGCTCGGCCTCGCGCAGGTCATCCTCGAGGTGCTGTCCTCGCTCGTCGGCGTTGCGCAATCGCTCGAGCTCGGTGCGCATTTGCTCGGCGGTGTCGAGGATCTCTGCGATCGACTCGCCGTGCTTGCGCTTGAGCTTCTTCAAGACCTCGCCGCGCTCGATGCAGACATCGAGGCGCAACGGATCGGAGTCGATGCCCATGATATGGCTGCGGAGATCGCGCGCGATCTCCTCGACGATGATCTGCGCCTCTTCCATGCGATCGGCGAACTCTTGCATCGCGTCATCGAATGGCCCCACCCGCGAGAGCAAGGCGACCGATTCGGAGAGCTGCTGCGCGCTCGATGCGTCCGCCTCGTAACTCAGATACAACGCCTTGCGGCCTGCATCCTGGAGCTTCTCGGCGTGGCGCAAGAGATCGAGCTCCCTGGCCAGGTCCTCTTCCTCGCCGACCACGAGCGACGCGGCGTCGATCTCGGCGAGTTGGAAGCCGAGATAGTCGATGCGGCTCGCGCGCTGGCGGACGTTCTTGCGAATGTCCGAGAGCTCGCGGCGAATGCTCGCGACTTTTGCGAATGATGTGGCCACGCGCTCGCGCAAGTCCTCGAGCTCGGCGAAGCTGTCGAGGATGTCGACGTGCCCCTCCGGGTCGAGCAAGCTGTAGTGCTCGTGCTGGCCGCTGATATCGACCAGACCCGCCGTCAGCTCGCCCAGCGCCGTGACCGTCGTCAGGCTCCCATTGATAAAGACCTTGTTGCGGCCAGAGCGGCTGACGATACGACGCACCATGATCTGATGATCGATGGTCTGGATGCCGCGGTCTTCGAGTTTTGTATTGATCGCGTCGAGGATCGCCTGCTTGGGCTCGAAGATCCCCTCGACCACCGCTTCGTCTTCGTCCGTTCGGATCACCTCGGTCATGGCGCGGCCGCCGAGCAAGAGGTTGAGCGCGTCGATGATGATCGACTTGCCCGCCCCCGTCTCGCCGGTGAGGACCGTGAACCCCCTGTTGAAGGGGATCTCGAGATGTTCGATGATGGCGAAGTTGCGAATGACCAGATGACTCAACATGTGATCACACCTTTCTCTATGCTTGCTTTCCTGATGGATGTTGTCGGCTCGATGAAACCCTTCGCATGTTTGAATGGCTTCATCTTATTCTCGACGCCATCCCCCTCGGGGTTGCTCGAAACCAGCATCTTTTTTGCTGACCTTTCAAAAAACAGACACCCGAACAGGTAGACATATGTTCAGCTCAAACAAGGAGATTCTTCCCCATCTGCCGTCGACTTCAATCGAGATCACGGCTGTAAGATGGACGCGTGAATCTACCCTTCTGCGGGCATACTGAACAAAAAAACAGAAAGACGCAAGACTCCAAATTCAACACATCCAGACACCTGTTCTGTAAGGAAATTCGATGTCCCCTGAAAACATGCGCTCGATCGACCTGCTCTTCCTCGATCTCGATGGCACCCTCATCGGTCACACAGGCCAGGTGCGCGATGAGATTTGGCCCGCAATCGATCGTATGCGTGACGCTGGAATCATCCTCTCCATCTGCACTGGGAGACCTTTTGGAGGCATCGCCGCAGAGGTCGCCACAAAGCTCGGAGATGCGCGCGTGCCGCATATCTACACAGGCGGCGCGCTCACATGCACCTCCACAGGAGAGGTGATCCACGCCGAGGCTGTGGGCGTCGAGGAGGTGGTAGGGATGGTCGAACGTGCCCGGCGAGTGGGGCACACGCTCGAGCTCTATACGAGCGACGCGATCTTTGTGGACAGGCAGACAGACTTCTCCAACCGCCACGCCGCGCTCCTCGGGATGATCTCCTCGGAGCGCGACCTCATCGAGGTCGCGCGAACGCTCCCCATCATCAAAACACAATGGATTCTCGCGCACGAACACGCGCCGCAGATCCTCGACACTCCCACGCCAGGTTGCCACGCCGCCGTCGGCACGAGCGATGTGATGCCCGATGTGACCTTTGTCACCGTCACACGCGATGGCGTCGACAAGGGGAGCGCGTGCAGGCGCGTGGCAAAATCACTGAACATCGCTCCGGAACGCGTCGGCGCCGTCGGAGACTCCACCGGCGACCTCCCCATGTTCGATGGCATCGGCGCCCCATTTGTCATGGGCAACTCGCCACGCTCGATGCTCGACGCCTTCCCCAACCTCCCCTCCATCTCCGAGGATGGCATCCTCGAACTCGCCAGGATTGTGCTCGGAGGCTGACCTCTGACCACGCGCTCTGGCGCTTGTTTTCAGGCTTTCGAGGCGTCTGCACAATTTCGCAACATTTTCTCCTCCAAACCGGGTCACCCAATTCGCATGGTTCGCCACATCTCTGCGTTACAAACAACAGCGGTGAAGAGGATGACGAAGCAACGCGAGGAGAAGATGCCTACACACACCACACACCATGGACTGGTCGAGCGCGCCAAGCTCGCCACAAAAGAAGCGATCCACGCCATCTGGCGCACCCCCGTCGAGGTCGCCCTGGGGCTCGGGCTCGCAGCCTGCGCCTGCATCGCCGTCCACGACAGCGGCTCGGGCGCCTGGCGCGTCTTCGGCCGCATCGCCGCGGCGGTCATCCCGCTCTTTATCGCCATCTTCGGCGTCAGCATCCTCCACGCCTTCGGGACCATCTCCACGCGCGCTCGCCACGGCCTCACCGTCGCTTATCTGGCCGCAGGTGGCGTCTATGGGAGCATGATCTTCCACCCCTATTATCAGTCCGAGCTCTGGCGCTGGATCTTGATATCTGGCGCGGTGACGGTGGGGTTCGCGCTCTTGCCGATGGCGATCGTGCGGCAGCGAGGCGCGGTCCGAGACATGCTCTGGACCTTTAACCTGCGCATGATCTTCCATATCACCGCCTCCCTCGGGTTTTTGTTCGCGCTGGCGACGGGGATTGTCATCGGCGCGCTGTCACTCGACGAGCTGCTCGATATCGACGTGCCTCGATCGATGCCCGGTTACATTTACGCGATCCTGATGTTGGGGGTGGGGCCGTGGATGATCGCCGCCGGGTTGCCGAGCCTGCTCTCGGAGCGTGGTGTGATGACGCCCGCAGGTCGCAAGCTCCTCGGGATCGTGTGCACCTACCTGTTCACCCCGCTGATGCTGCTCTACCTGGTGATCCTGTACGCTTACCAGGGGCGCGTCCTGCTCGGCGGCGTCGAGGCCGCGCCAAAGAACCTGATGAGCCCGCTCGTCATCGCCGCGTCCGCCATGATGATCATTGGCCTGCTCTTCACCGAGCAGCTCAAGCGCGGCGTCGAGACCTCGCTCGGGGTCTTCGTCAAGCTCGCGCAACGCCTCCCGCTCCTGTTTATCCCCCTGATGCCCATGACCGCGTGGGCGGTGTGGGTGCGCATCGAGCAACACGGCTGGACCGAGTTTCGCTATCTGCGCCTGGTGCTCGTGGCGTGCTTGACGATCATCTTCATCTCGTCGGTGGCGCGCTGGTGGATGAAGAAATCACAACCGCTCGGGACGATCATCGCCACCTTTGGCGTCGCCGCGATCCTCTCGGCGGTCGGCCCATGGAGCGCCGCAGAGGTCTCCAAACGCAGCCAGACAAACCGGATGCTCGGCGAGCTGGAGGCGGCTGGATTGATGGAGGCGAACCCGGGGAGTGAAGGCGCCGCGCGCATCATGAAGTCGCTGCACCACACCTCTAACCACAAGCAGAAAATCAGCGAGGAGGCAGACTCGAGGATCGCATACCTCGCCGAGCACTTTGGCCCGGATGCCTTCAAGGATCTTGTCACGGAGGATGTCTACCTCGACCTCATCGAGCACACGAACCAGGGCAAGAATACGCTGCACAGCTGGCATGTGCGCGACTCGCTCGGTTGGGGAGAGGTCGCCGTTGTCCCCGCGTGGCGTCGCAACACGCTCGCGATGTACGGGCATGACCCGACGCCGATCCCTATCACCGGGAAGCTCTTCGAGTTCAACGTCTATCACTGGAGCAAGGAGTGGAAGAACCAGGATGGAGAACTGCTCGTGGCAAGGATCACGCTGGAGGGAGACACGATCATCGTGAGCACGCCCGAGGGTGAAGCGCGCGCCTCACTCGAACAACACCGCGGCGCATTGCTCGCCAAACGGGCCGCGCTCACCGAGCCCGAGCGCGGCCTCGAGGACATCGAAATGACCGAGGGAGAGCGCGTCCTCGACCTGCGCGCGCCGGATGGGACGCTCACAGGCGTCATCGTGCTCGAGCGCGTCGAACTGCACCAACAAGAGGACAACACCCCGTTCCGATGGAACACGGTCCACGGCATCCTCATCCTGGCTGACTGAGGGTTTCCTCTCAGGGAGGCAACTGCCCCTGGGCGCCTTCGCGTCCGGGGGTTTTCTTTAAGAGCGTGGCTTGCTGCTTGTTCCAGTGCCGGATGCCAGGGAGCATCTGGTAGAGGAGCTCGTGGTAAAGGCGTGAGGGCAGGTAACGGCGCATCATCCACAGAAAGCGCATATCGAGCGTCCCTGGCACTCTGAGCTTCGGGTGCCTGGCGTTGACCGTGCGCACGACCGTCCTGGCCACGGACTCAGGGGTGGCGAGCGCGCGCTTCATGATCTTCCCGATAAAGTCGCTCATGTAGCGGTAGTGGGGGTGGTAAGGATCTGTAGGATCGTCGAAGGCGAGGTTGCTTTGGCCTGTGAGAACGACCCTCTCGAAGCCATCGGAGTTGATAAAGCCGGGGAGGATGAGGCTGACCTTGATCCCGAAGGGGCGCACCTCGTAATAGAGCGCCTCGGTGGCGCCTTCGAGCGCGAACTTCGAGGCGGTGTAGACGCCCATGGTGGGCATCGCCATGAAGCCGCCCGCAGATGAGATCTGCACGATGCGACCGTACCCCTTGGCTCGCATGCAGGGGAGGACGAGGCGGCAGAGCGCGATGGGGCCGTTGTAATTGACGGCCATCTGGTAGTTTCGCTCCTCGTCGCGCACGTGCTCGGTGACGGCGCGGTAAGAGATGCCCGCATTGTTGATGAGAACGTCGACGCCGCCGAGCTTCTCGACGGCCTCCCAGATGACGAGTTTGCGCTCGTGCTCGGAGGTGACATCGAGCGGTCGGAGCCAGAGGCGCTCGTTCTCGGAGAGGTCTTCTTGCTCGAAGCGATCGAGCGAAGATGCGCGCGCGGTGAGGATCAGATGATCCTCGGTCTTCTCGAGCATGCGCCGCGCGATGGCGAGGCCAAGCCCCACGCTCGCGCCAGTGATAAGGGTCACCCGTCGCTGCATAAACCCCTCCCAGGGTGCCAGCACCTCGTCGTTCGAGGCGCCCCACCTCATGATTCAAGACCATGCCTGACATTATGCCCGAGCGCGCAGGACAATACCAACGGATCGCCGAACAAACGCCCTGCCGACTGGTTTTGACGTTCTCAAGGACGCCCGTGGCAGCGTGAGGGAGAGACTCTTTTTGGCGCAACGCGGCCAAAACTGCGGCCAACAGCTCGAAAAAGAAAAGGCTTGCAATCGAAAACGAGAATGATAATGAATATCAAAATCGCACCAAAGGGAAATTTGGCGCGTCTAACATGCAAGCAAACTGCTTTTGACCTATGAGATGAAGATGCGAATCAAAACCGTACTTGTCGCAGCCAGCCTTTTCGGGCTGAGCGCCTGTGGTGGAAACAACGCCGACAACAACGACGGCAACAACCACGCGAACCACGACAACCACAACACGAACAATACGTCGGCGAACAACACGTCGGCGAATAACACCTCGGTGAACAACACATCGGCGAACAATACGTCGGTCAACAACACCTCGGTGAACAATACGTCGGCGAACAACACGTCCCCCTTCACGCCGCCTGTGCTCACGGAAGTCCCAGCGACTTACAACTTCCCGAGCCGCTACGTGGCGGACGAGTCTGGCGTGCGCTACAACGGGCAGACGCTCCGTCACACGCTCATCGCCGATCTGAACAGCTACATCAGCTCCGAGATCGAGGTCGCGGCCACCTCCGGCGACACCTTCGCGGATGATGGCAGCAAAACGGGCAAGGAAAAGGTCCTCGAAGTCTTCGAAGCATACTTGCAGTCGGAGTCGCTCGCAGAGGAGCCCATCAAGCTCATGACCGATCCTGCCACGCTCCAGTCGACGTACTCTGAAATTGGCGGCGGCAAGCTCATCGACAAGCTCGCGGGCAATGACTCCTCGACCGATTACAAGGACTGGAAGACCGAGCTTCAGGGCTGGGAAGGTCAGACGAGCGCGGAGGGCCTCCTTCGCAACGTCTTCCTCGACAAGCTCGCGACGCAGGTCGCCGATGTCGCCAACAACGGCACGGTCACCCAGGACCCGATCAACCCTGACAACAACGACCCGCTGCCCATTTACGTGACCGTTGAAGGGCACGACCTCAAGCAGCTCTCGCAGAAGTTCCTGCTCATGAGCGTGACCTTCGCGCAAGCCTCCGACGACTACATGGCGAGCGGCACCGAGGGCAAAGGCCTCGAGGCTTCGAACACGCGCAGCGACGAGGCGGTCTACTCGGGCCTCGAGCACGTCTGGGACGAGGGCTTCGGCTACTTCGGCGCGGCGCGCGACTTCGACGCCTACACGGATCAGCAAATCGCGGATGGCGAGGTCATCGACACCGACGCTGACGGCTCGATCGACTTGAAGTCCGAGCACAACCGCGGCGCAGCCGTCAACGCAGCCAAACGCGACCTCGGCAGCGCCAGCGGCACCGACTTCACGCAGCAAGCCTTCGACGCTTTCCGTCAGGGACGCTTCATCATTTACAATGCTGGAGACGAGGGCCTGAGCGCAGAAGAGAAGACCCAGCTCGAGGAGCAACGCGACCTGGCGATCGGCGCATGGGAGAAGGCGATCGCTGCGACCGTCGTTCACTACATCAACGACACGCTCGAGGTGATGAACGGCTACGACGCAGACCCCACCACGTACAGCCTCGAGGAGCACGCCAAGGTCTGGAGCGAGCTCAAAGGTTTCGCGTTGGGCTTCCAGTTCAACGAAAACTCGCCGATGATGCAGGAAGACGGTGGCGAGAGCCGCTTCGTCACCTTCCACAACCTGGTGGGTGATGCGCCCGTGCTTCCAAACGCAGAAGGTACTGCGTTCGAAGACTACAAAGCAGATCTCGAAGCAGCTCGCGACATCCTGCAAGCTGCCTATGACTTCGATGAGGACGATGTCAATGGATGGTAATCCGATCCGACGAAACGCGCTCGTAGCGCTCGCGATCGTGCTGGCTTCATGCGGTTCTGGCAACGGTGAGAACAACACCCAGAACAACACGAGCAGCGCGAACAACGAGCCAGCCACGGACGCAGCGCTGCGAGAAGCGGTGCTGCTCAACGTGGGCTCGGCTGTGATCGTGGCGCAGCAAGAAGACTTCGCCCAAAAGGCCGCCGCGCTGACCGATGCCCTCGAGGCATGGCAAGGTGATGGCTCCGACGCATCACGCGCCACAGCGCGTGATGCGTGGAAAGAGGCGATGTCCTCCTGGCAACGCGTCGAGGTCTATCAGCTCGGGCCGACAGGGGTGATGGGTCAGGTCGCTGGCGGCGAGAGCATCCGCGACGCGATTTACTCCTGGCCGATCTCGAGCGCGTGCCGTGTGGATCAGGAGCTCGTGGCTCAGGACTACGCGGACGCGGCGACCTTCTTCGCGGAGGAGCGCGTCAACGTGCGAGGTCTGGACGCGATGGAGCGGCTGTTGTTCGAGGACTCTTACGAGAACGCGTGCAGCGCGGTCTCCGAGATCAACTCCTCGGGCTCGTGGGATGCGCTCGGCGAGGATGGCATCGACGCCAACCGCGCGGCCTACTCGCTCGCGCTCGCGAGAGATATCGAGTCGCGCGCCGAAGCGTTGGTCGATCACTGGTCCCCCGATGGGAAGAACTTCCTCGGTGAGTTCTCGACGGCGGGCAAGGGCTCCTCGACGTATGCCTCTTCACAAGAGGCGCTCAACGCGTTGAGCGATGCGTTGTTCTACATCGAGAAAGAGACAAAGGACATGAAGTTGGCGATCCCTGCGGGGTTGTCCGGCTGTAACGAAGACACATGCCCCGAGGATCGCGAGTCGCTCTATGCGAACTTCTCCAAGGAGGAGATGATCGCCAACCTCCAGGCATTCCGCGCGGCCTTCACCGGGCTCGAGGCGGAAGGCTTCGATGACCTGTTGATCAACATCGGCGCAGAGCAGCTCTCGACCGATATGCTCAGGCTCACGGACGAGACCATCGCGCTCCTCGAAGCGTGGCCAGGGACTCTGGAAGAACAACTGCGCGACGACCCGCAATCGGTGGTCGACGCGTACACCAAAGCGAGCGAGCTCGGGACGCTGCTCAAGACGCAGTTCGTGAGCACGCTCGATCTGGAGATCCCTCAACGTGCAGAAGGAGACAATGACTGATCTGAGGCAGCGAGTCGGCGTTGACGGCGCGCCCGTCGATATCGCATGGCTCGCTGCCTTCCGCGTCTTGCTCGGTGTCATCGTGGCATGGAGCGCGGCGCGGTTCCTGATCTATGGATGGGTCGATCAGTTCTTTGGCTCCCCCACGTACTTCTTCCCCTTTTATGGCGCCGAGTTCATCGGCGCGCTCCCCGTATTCTGGATGCACGTCGTCTTCGTGGCGCTCGTGCTCCTGGGGCTCTGCATCGCCGCAGGCGCGATGACGCGCGCGGCGACCGTGGGCGCCTTCGCGCTGTTCACCTACGTCGAGCTCATCGACGTGACGAACTACCTCAACCATTACTACCTGGTCAGCCTGTTGCTCGGCATCCTGTGCTTCTTGCCAGCGGGCGCGGCGTGGTCTGTTGACGCGCGCCTTTGGCCCGAGAAGCAGCGCGCATCGGTGCCCAAATGGATGCACTCGCTGCTGCGATTTCAGGTGGCCTGCGTTTACTTCTGGGCGGGGCTCGCGAAGCTTGGCTCGGACTGGTTGCTGCACGCGCAGCCGCTAAACATCTGGCTTCTGGCCAGGCAAGACACGCCGCTGTTGGGGACATTCTTCGACTCGTGGCACACAGCCCTGGCGATGAGCTGGGGTGGTTTCCTGTTCGACACGACGATCTGGGTATTCTTGCTCTGGCCACGCACCCGACGCATCGCTTACGTGGTCGCCATCGGCTTCCACGTCACCACGGGGATGCTCTTTAACATCGGAATGTTTCCGATCATCATGCTCGCGGCGGCCACGGTCTTCTTCGATCCAGGCTGGCCCGTGCGGATCGTAAAGCGAGCTGTGAGACAGGACCTCACGACGCCACCGCGACAACCGCTGCGAGGCGCGGGCGCGATCCTGATCGGATGCTTTTGCTGCTTCCAGTTGCTCTTTCCCGCCAGACACTTCCTCTACCCAGGCGAGGTGCTCTGGACCGAAGAGGGGATGCGCTGGTCCTGGAAGGTGATGGTGAGAGAGAAGAACGGCGCGATCATGTATCGCGTGCGTTGGAGAGGACGCGCGCGCGACACGCTCGTCCCTCCGACGCGCTACCTGACAAACCAACAGGCGCGCGAATTTTCCGGGCAGCCCGATATGATCTTGCGCCTCGCGCACCATATCGGGCAAGACTTCTCCTCGCGCGGGCACGAGGATGTCGAGGTCCGAGTAGACGCCAACGTTTCACTCAACGGGCGCCCTCCTCGACCGATGATCGACCCTGACGCCGACCTCATGAAGATCGACGACTCCATACGACCGGCCTCGTGGCTCATGCCCGCGCCGGACATGCCACCTCCACACTTTGGACGACGATGACTCAGCTGATAACTTCACCACGATGGTTGACCACCGCGATCTTCTCGGCCTGTGTTCAGGTCGCGTTCGTGTCCGCGGCGACGGCTCAAGAAGAGGCCCCTGCTCCCCCCGCAGAAGAGGCACCGCCTGTCGAAGAGAGCGAGGATGAGGATCTCGAGGATCTCGAAGACCTCGACGAGATGCTCGATGATGTCGACGAGGAGACCTCGGATGAGAAGTCACTTCGCATCGACACCATCGACGTCATCCAGACCCCGGAGGAGATCGCCAAGACAGGCTCCTCGGCGCAGATGCTGGACGAGGAAGATCTGGAGGCGATGGAGTATGACAGCCCGGACGAGGTCATGCGCCAGCTCCCTGGCGTCTTCGTGCGCACCGAGGACGGGTTTGGCCTGAGGCCAAACATCGGAATCCGCGGCGCCACCGCCGATCGCTCGAAGAAGATCGCGCTGATGGAGGATGGCGTCCTGTTCGGGCCTGCGCCTTACGCGGCCCCAGCCGCGTATTACTTCCCACTCATCGGGCGCATGAGCGCGGTGGAGGTCTACAAGGGACCGACCGCCATCATGTTCGGCCCCAACACCGTGGGCGGCGCACTCAACCTCGCCACTCGCCCCGTCCCCTTCGGCAACGCGGGCGGCGCAGACATCGCGCTCGGGAGCTTCCCCAGTGGTAAGGCGCATGTCTGGCATGGGTGGAGCAACATGCGCGCTGGCGTCCTCGTCGAGGCGATGGAGCTCGCGAGTCAGGGGTTCAAGGAGCTCGATGGCGGCGGCCCCACAGGGTTTGACCGCACCGAGATGATGCTCAAGGCGCATGTCAACTCCGACCCATCCAAGGAGGTCTTCCATCGCTTCAGCGTCAAGGGGACCTACTCGCGCGAGCGCTCGAACGAGACCTACCTGGGGTTGTCCGATGAGGACTTCCGCGAGAACCCGAACCGACGCTATGTCGCCTCGTCCGAAGCGATCATGCAATGGCAGCGCTTTGCCTTGCGCGCAGACTACGATCTCGAGTTGGGAGACGCGCTCAAGTTCCGCGCGACCGTTTACAGGCACGACTTCTCGCGCTCGTGGTTCAAGTTCAACGCCTTCGCCGATGGCACGAGCGGCGCGGACGCGCTGGCCAACCCGGATGATCCTGTGCTCGGGTTGTACTACGATGTGCTCTCTGGCCAGGAGGACTCCGAGGCAGGCACGGGGCCGCTGGCCATCGGCACCAACCAGCGCACCTATTACTCACAAGGGCTCCAGGTCTCGGCGCGTCATGACGTCGAATCCGAAAAGTGGAGCAACCGCTTTAAAATCGGCGCGCGCTTGCACGGCGATCAGATCGAGCGGAACCACACCGAAGACTTCTTCGACGTGGTCAATGGAGAGCTGGTGCGCACGGAAGATCCGCGCGAGCAAACCACCCTCAACCGCGATGAGGCCACGGCTGTCTCCCTCTGGGCGATCGATCAAATCGACTTCTGGCGCCTGACGCTCACGCCTGGATTCCGGCTCGAGCAGGTCTTTGGCACGAGCACGAACCACCTGGACGAGGACGCAGAGCCTGCGCACAACACACAGCGCGTCCTCCTCCCCGCCATGGGTGCCTTCTTCGACATCACCAAGAGCCTCGGGGCGCTGATGGGTGTGCACCGAGGCTACTCTCCAGTGGCGCCGGGCCAACCAGCGAGCCCTGAACTCAGCGTGAACTACGAGGCGGGGCTGCGGCAAACCTTCGGGACCCGTGGCAAGGTCGAGGTCATCACCTTCGCGGCGGATTATCAAAACCTGCTCGGTCAGTGCACCTTCTCTGCCGGTTGCGCCGAGGAAGATCTCGACGGTCAATTCAACGCTGGCGAGGCGCGGCTCTTTGGCGTCGAGGCGGTGGGAGACTATGCGTTCTCGGTGGCGGACGGGGCGCTCTCGATCCCTGTGAGGATGGCGTACACGTTCACGGACACGGAGCTGTTGGCCGAGTTCGACTCGAGCAGCCCGCAGTTCTCGGATGTTCAGATCGGAGACGAGCTCCCGTACACGCCGCGACATCAAGGCAACGTGCGCCTCGGGGTCGCGACTCGCGCAGGATTCTCGGCAAACCTCGGCGCGACCTACGTCAGCCCGATGCGCGAGACCACAGGTCAGGGGGAGGACCCTGACGAGCCATTGACCGATGCGCTCATGACGGTCGACGCCCTGGTCGCTTATAGCTTCGCGGGTTGGGGGAACGTTTACTTGAAGGGGGACAACCTCCTCAACGCGCGCCCGATCGCGTCGCGCTCTCCGTATGGAGCGCGCCCGATCCGGCCTCGGTTCTTACAGCTCGGCGTGAGGCTCGATTGGGGCGCGAAGGGCGAGGAAGAGTGAGGCGGAGTCACCGCTAGTAAAGCGGTGACAGATCGGGTCCCGTAAGGGGGAGCAGGCCGATGCTGTTGTGCGCGCTCATCTGCAACGCCTCGATGCGCGTCCCTCTCACCCTGACGCCATGCTCGCCGCCCTGGAGCGGGATGCGTTTGTACTCGACGAAGGCTGCGCGAAAGCGCACCTCGTGCTCGTCGTACTCGAAGCCAATGAGGCCCACACCGTCCACCTCCTCGCGCGCGTCGAGCATGCCCAAAAAGCTCACGCGCTCGGTGCGCACGATCGGCTCGCAGTCGGCGGTGTTGACCTTGAAGGTCGGCCCACCATCGAAGGGATCGATGGAGAAGTCATACCGAAAGCCGATGCTCTCGAGCATCTTCTCGACAGGTTTTGTCGAGGGGCCGACCTGACCGATCTGCGCGCGAACCTCGGGCGGCAGCATACAAGTATACAGTGGGGTGGAGGGGAAGAGGCTGCGCACGAACTCGATGTTCTCGCGGCTCATCTTGTCCGCCTCGGTGTAATCGAGGCCGGTGAAGTTGGCGCCGACAAAATCCCACAGATCACTGCGGCCATCCTCGCGCAGCGGAGGGAGGAGCTCTGCGACGACCCGATCGCGGAACCAGTCGCGGTGCATCCCGATATAGAGGAAGCGCACATAGCTCAGGAGTTTGCCGAGCTTGAGCTCGTGGCCGCGCCACTCCGGATCGAGGATCAGGCCGCCGATCTCGGTGGGGCCATCGTAGTCGTAGGTCATCTGGAGGACCTGGTGCACGAAGTGCCTGCCGATGGTCGAGGAGTACATCTGCTCCTGACGCACGCGGTAGTAGACCGAGGGGCGCGTGAAGGTGCCGTGTTGAGCGATGATCATGCAGGAGCCGATGATCTTGTCGAGATCGGGTTCGATCATGACAAAGACGTATTCACGATCCGAGATCGAGTCATAGCGGCCACCGAAGCTGTCCTGACTGATTTTAATGATGCGCTCGAGGCGCTCCTTATCTGCTGGAAGGTTGAGCGTGTTGAGGCGCTCGGCCAACAAATAGAGCTTGTCCAGATCGGTGGGTTTGACTTCACGCAAAAGGATCATGAAACACCTCGTCATCCAGGAGAACTTGTCGCTCACTTCAGATCGAGAGAACTCTTATCGCACCTTCCTACGCTTGCCTACCCCCTGAACGCGCGATGCGCCAGGCATCCCAGCTCAACGCGGCATCTTGGTGCCTGAAGAGCAAGATCCAGAACGCGATCCCGTAAACGAGTTGTGCCCCTGCGGTATCCCATGCCTGACGCATGCACGTCCCGAAGGTGAGCAAGCCGATCAGGCAAAGCCCGGCAAAGAGCGACCACCGCAACCGAAATCCGATCAGCACCGCGAGCCCGATGAGGGCCTCTGCGATGGGTATCCCGTGTGCGGTGATGGAGACTAGCCAGTGAGGGAGGATCGTGTCGGAAAAGAGGCCAGCGATCTTCTCTGCGAAGGCGCCCAACTCGGGGAGCCTCGTCAGGCCGTGGAGGGCGATGTTCACGCCGAGGATCAGCCTTAACCCGGTGTGTGCGAGCGAGGCATCAGTGAGATTGAACATGAGCGTTTTCGTGTCGAGGAGTCGTGATGAGGCGAGGCGAGGGAGCATTCAGACGAGCGTGTCGACGACGCCGCCATCGACGCGTAGCGCGGCGCCGCTCGTCGCCGAGGAGAGCGTGGAGCTGACGTAGACGATCATATTGGCGACCTCTTTCACGGTCGCCGCGCGCTCGATCACCGAGGAGGGTCGATTTGCCATGACGAAATCGGCGGCGACCTCTTCCACGCTCTTGCCAGACTCCTCGACCTGCTCGGCGAGCAGCTCGCGCAATCCTTCCGAGAGCGTTGGCCCAGGGAGTACGGAATTGACGGTGACGCCAGTCCCGGCGAGCCGTTTGG
Source organism: Myxococcota bacterium (assembly GCA_036155555.1). Taxonomy (GTDB): domain Bacteria; phylum Myxococcota_A; class Bradymonadia; order Bradymonadales; family Bradymonadaceae; genus JAYZVO01. The sequence goes on along the minus strand of JAYZVO010000127.1, from coordinate 2,354 downwards.
CGAGCCCTCTGGAGATGGAGAGTTGGGCGGACTTTGTGAACCCGTAATGGATCATATCCTCGGGGATATTGATGGCGGACTCGGACGCGATGAACACGATGCGCCCCCATCCTTTCTCGACCATCTTTGTAGCGTAGGCGCGTGAGAGCCGGACACCGGACATAATGTTGACCTGGAAGAAGCGCTCCCAGGTCTCGTCCTCGGTCTGAAAGAAGTCCTGCATCCCATAGATCCCGAGGTTATTGATAAGGATATCGCAGTGGGGAAATGCCTCGATGAGCGCATCGCAACCCTCGGCGGTGCCGAGATCACGGGCGAAGGCGAAGACCTTGGCGCCAGGGACATCGGCCCTGAGCCTGGAGACAGCCTCCTCGACCCTGTCGGGGGTGCGCCCATTGATGACCACGCTGGCGCCAGCTTCGGCGAGGCCGAGGGCGGCGCCATAGCCAATGCCAGCGGTGGAGCCGGTGACGATGGCGAGTTTTCCATTCAAGTCGATCTTCATGTTCCATACCTCTGATGCGTTAAAAATCATGCGCGGACAGGCGCGTCGACTTGATGCTAATCATTCACTGAAACCAAACAACGAAGGCATTTTCCAAAACACTATTTAAAAAAAAGAAAGAATGACTCGTATCGACAACCTCAGACTCTTTATCGAGATCATAGAGAGGGGGAGCCTTTCAGCGGCGGCACAAGCGCGCGGGCTCTCTCCATCGACGGTCACCGTCGCGCTCCAGGAGCTCGAAGAGCTCGCGGGCGTGACGCTCATCACTCGGACCACACGCCAGCTCGCGTTGACCAACGAGGGGGAGGTATTTCTGGAGAGCTGCCGCGATATCGTGGAGCGCTTCGACACAGTCCTCGAGGACCTGCGCGCGGCGGGGCCGCTGGAGGGGCCGATCAGGCTCACGGCGACCAATGACTTTGGCCGAAACCGCCTGCTGGACATGATCGAGGAGTTCAAGTCGGAGCATCCCGACGTGAGGATCGAGCTTCACCTGAGTGATGATGTGCTCGACCTGATCGAATCGGGCTTTGACCTCGGGATTCGCACAGGGCCGCTCAAGGACTCGCGCCATCAGTTCAGGCTGCTCGTGAGGGGGCCTCGCAAGATCTGCGCATCGCCCGCGTATTGGGAGCGTATGGGGAGACCGAGACATGCGCGCGAGCTCTCGGAGCACAACTGCCTGGCGCTCCAGTACCGCGAGACGCTCGCGAACAAGTGGAAGATCGGCAGCGAGTCCGTGCGCGTGAGCGGGGATCGCTCGAGCAACGATGGCGAGGTCTTGAGGACATGGGCGTTGCGTGGCGCGGGCGTGGTGCTCAAGTCCTGGTGGGATGTGCGAGCAGAGTTGATGAAGGGGACGTTGGAAGCAGTGCTCGAGGAGGAGATGACCGATGAGATAAACCTCTACGCGGTCTATCCAGGGGGGCACAGGACGCCTCGACGTGTGGAGGCGTTCGTGGAGCATTTGATCCAACAGCTCTCGGCGGAATGAGTCGATGTAGAGATCGCGCGAGAATTTTCGAGCGAGCTCGCGTGTTGAAGAGATAGAAGTTGGCGCGAGCGCTGCCATAACCCAGACGATGGCGGGCCGCATGACGACTTCACACGACGCGCTGGACGTTACTCGAGGAGCGCATCGAGAGCGGTTTTAGAACCGACCGCGCTCTTCGAGAACGTTCGGGGCACCCACCACTCCCCCATCGTGAACGAATCACGTGACAAACCGTCCATGGGGAGTACACTTGGTAAGAGAGGGGCGCGACGAGCCCATCCGCGATACAGAGAGCACGAGGCGACCAGCCAGAGGAGAGATTCGATGAGTCTGAAGAATTTGCACGCGGTGACGCAAGGGCTCGCCAAGGTCGGTGAGCAGATGACGCGCTCGGCGCAGAGTGTAGCGACGGTCGCGACCACGAGCCAGACGGTGCGAAAAGGCGCCAAGCTCGCCAGAGTCGCCGCGACAAACCTCCCCGTTAAAGAGCTCGCCGTCATGTGCGGACGCGCTGGCGTGGCGGGTGCTGTGGTCGACGGAGTGGTCGGTGGCCTCAACGCCGCCAACGCCGTGCGCAAAGGAAAGATCGACACCAAGCAAGCAGCCATCCACGCAGGCGCCGAGGCCGGTTGTGGTTTCGTGACCTCGTCGGCAGGCACCGCCGGGACGCTCGCGGCCTATATGATCACGGGCGCGATGGGGCCTGTGACGCTCGCTGCGGGCATGGGCGCCTCGATCGGCTCGCGCTATGTCTACCGCAAGATCGTCGGCGAGACGATGCCCGCGGACGAATGAGCCCGTGACCTCGTAAAGAGGTAAAGAACCCTCGAGTAAGCAGGGGCGGCGTGGTGG
>JAYZVO010000126.1:0-57167 GCA_036155555.1 Myxococcota bacterium | reverse complement strand
ACCCGCCTGCAAGAACACGCGGGCGCTGTTATTACCACGGCGCCCTCGTCTGCTTCCGGGCCCTTCTCCACGAGGTGAAAATCAGTCGAGCTCGATCTCGCCCGACTTCTCGCGCTTCTTGATCATGACCGAGTCATCCGCCTCGATCGGGTTGCCATTGACCTCGGTGATGCGGAACTCGACGCGGCGGTTATCCGAGCGACACTCCTTGATCTTGCGCGCGTTGCGGCGCTTGTTCTCGAGCAACTCCGGCATCTCTTTACACAACGGACTGTCCTCACCATAGCCTTCGTACTCGAGGCGAGAGGGTGGGACGCCCTGATCGACGAGGTAGGCGCGCACGGCCTCGGCGCGACGGCGCGAGAGCTCGAGGTTGTCTCGATCATCGCCCACGTCATCGGTGTGCCCTTCGACGCGCGCCTTGGTGATCTGCGGGTTGCGGATCAGCACCAGCGCCACGGTGTTGAGCAACGGATAGGACTTCTTCTTGATCGTGGCCCTGCCGGTGTCGAAGAAGACCTTCTGGAAGATCTTGATCTCGGTCTCGGTCACGACCACCGTCTCCTTGCCATCGGGGCAACCATCATCGTCCTTGATCCCGTTGAAGGTCTCGGGCTTGTCGGGGCACTTGTCGACATTGTCAGGGATGGTGTCCTTGTCGCGATCCTTGATCGGGCAACCCTTCTCCTCTGGAACGCCAGCCTCGTCAGGGCAGGCATCGTTCACGTCGAGCACGGTGTCCCTGTCATTGTCAGGATCGGGGCAACCGTCCTGATCCTGGAAGCCATCGATATCCTCTGGCTCCAGCGGACACTGGTCCTCCTTGTCGAGGATCGTGTCATTGTCATTGTCGGGATCAGGGCAGCCGTTCTCATCCTCGAAGGAGTCGATATCTTCTGCATCATCCGGGCACTCGTCCTCTGTGTCCGGGATGCGATCGCGATCGTTGTCGGGATCGGGGCATCCATCCTCGTCCTCGAACTTGTCGATATCTTCAGGCTCCACAGGGCAACGATCATCCGGGTCGATCAGGCCATCGTTATCGTTGTCATACTCGGGGCAACCGTCCTGATCCTCGAACTTGTCGAAGTCCTCGGCGTCATTGGGGCAAGCGTCCTCCTTGTCGAGGATGCCGTCGCCGTCGCGGTCAAACTCGCGCGGCGTATAACTGAGCGAAGCGAAGACGCGAAAATCAGGCGCGCCGACGCCGCTGGTCAAGCCCGCGCCAGCGCCCGCGTTGACGACAAGATCTGCGGGCAAGAAGAACTGCAAGCCCCCTTCTGCCTCGACCGGCTTCCCCTTGTCGAACTGCGCCGGATCACCCGTGGAGGTGACCGCTTCGGCGTCCGCGATGGAGATGTTCCCATAGATCGCGCCGATGACGCGCATCATGTCCACGCCAGAAGGAAGCTCCAGCCCTAGTCCCCAACGAAACATATCGTCGCTGACGTAGTTCGCGGCGGTCGTCGTCGGACGGAGCAGCTGGTAGGCGAGGTTGGCGGAGATGGCCAGACCGACCTCGTGCCGCCAATCGACGTTGAGGCGAGGCTCGAGGCGAAAGGCGCCGTCGGACTGAAAGGACTCGGTGTCTCCGATGGGTGCATACAGCGGGAGCAGGAAGGCGACGCCAAAGCCCGCGAACTTGTTCGGGTTGAGGATCTGCACCTTGGGGATGATGCGCAAATCACCGATGGCCGCGCCATCCACGCTCTGCCCTGGCGCGCCGAGCGCGCCGAGGTCGCCGCCCGCCTGAAACGGAATAATCGGGAGCGCGAAGCCAAGCTCCACGATGTTAAACAACCCGATCGACCCCAACACCTCCGTCTTGAGCTGGTGTTGGATCAATCGCTCGCCGCCATCATCCACATCATCGGTGATCAGCGGCACGACCTGGATCGGATCATTGGCGTAGTGGAAGAACAGCCCGGCGCTAAAGCGCAGGTGAGGGAGCACGTCGGACTTGCTGATGTTGAGCAAGTTGTAGCCCTGCGTCGGGAGCGGCTCGAAGTGCTCGACCTGGAACGAGGTCAACGCGGGTTGCTGCTGTGCAAAAGCGCTCGCTGGTGCCCCCACCCACACGAGCATCGCGGTAAGAACAAGAAACGCGCGAACAATAACCGCGCGCTTCTTCGAGAGGCGATCGGACATCGACCTGCTCCAGCTTTAAGTCTCGGGAGGTTCCCACAAAGTGCTTTGTCTCTCCTTCATTCCTAAACCAATCCCCCCATGTCCGCAAGATCGCCAGGATTCCTCCCAACCCTCTTATTCGACGCGGTGGAATTGCGAGAAGTCGATCTCGAGCAAGTTGTCATCGCGCACCGTCAGGATGTCGACAAAGCGCGCGTCGATGGCGACCTCGTCGATGGTGTAGGAATAGCGCGCGTGAATCATCTGCCCGAAGGTCCCATCGACCCCGTTCATCGAGATGATCATCTCGGCTTGCCCCTCCTCCCAGTCCTCCGGTGACAGCCCGTAGAGCGGGCTCTCCTCGTCGATCACATGCATCACCGTCCAGCTGAGCGCGAACATCGAAGTGCGGCTGCGCTTTAGCGGGAGCGTGTAAAATCGCCTGAAACGCTCGCCCTCCCAGGTCGTCTCGAAGCGCACGAAGGAGACGTCCACGGTCGCGTCCACGATCTGGTTTCCTCGCAGGTTCGCCATGCGGAACATCAACGTGCGCTCGTCGTTAAACTCCGTGATCACGGCGCGCTCGCTAAAGAGCACGCGCGCCGTCGGGCGCGAGAACTTGGCGAACACCAACCCCGTCGATAACGCCGTGATCACGAGCCCCAGAAATGCCTCCACGGACACGAGCAAGTTTGCATAGAGCGTCTTCGGATAGAGCGCCCCGTAGCCGATCGTGGCGAGCGTCTGGATGCTGAAGAAGAAATGATCCGAGAAGCTGCCAGGATCAGCGCCGTGAATGCAGTCCCCGCCCAACATAAAGAGGAAAGAGAACAACACGTTCACGCCCCCGTAGATGGCCACGAGCAGCAACCAGAAGTAGCGCCACCTGAGCTTGATCAGCCAGTGGTAGAGATCGTTCCAGAAGGCGCGCGAGATCCCCTTGCGCACCACATTGAACTCGCCACGCTCGCCAACAAACCGATAGGTCATCTTCCAACGCTCCGATCACTCTCGAACCCAACAGTCTCGACACATGTCAGGGTGTATGTTTTGATTCGTGCTCATGTCCAGCCCCTCATGGCACTCGAAACTCAAATGCAGCTCGAGAACAACATTCTGGATGGCAAGTACCAGCTCGGTGATTTGCTCGGGCAAGGGGCGCATGGCTCTGTCTACCGCGCACGACATCTGGCGATGAACCGCGACGTCGCCATCAAGATCGTGCGCCCTCGCGTGGACGCCTCCGCGCCCGCAGGCGCTGGCCGCGACAGCATGATCGTGCGCCGCTTCGAGCAAGAGGCGCAGATCATCAGCCAACTCACCGCGCTGACCACCGTTCACGTGCACGATTATGGGACCGACGGCGAGGTCTTCTACCTCGTGCTCGAATTCGTCGACGGCCAGACGTTGAGTGGTTTGCTCAGGGAGCAAGGACGGCTGCCGATCCGACGCGCGGTAGAGTTCGCCATTCAGATGCTCGATGGGCTTGAAGAGGCTCACCAGCGCGGCGTGCTCCACCGTGACTTGAAGCCCGCCAACATCATGATCACGCGAGATTTTCGCGGCAGAGATCTGGTCAAGGTGCTCGACTTCGGCGTCGCTAAAATCATGGCCGACGTCGGCGCCATCGACACCCCGAAGATCGAAGGGCTCGAACCTCACGACGAGACGCTCACGCAAGAGAACGCGTTTGTCGGCACACCTCGCTACGCCGCCCCCGAGCAGTTCAACAGCCAACCTGTTTCGCCCGCCACTGATTTGTGGGCCGTCGGCGCCATCCTCTGGGAGATGCTGCTCGGGCAGCCGCTCAACCCGAGCCGCGAGCTGTTCGACTGCATCACCTTCCACGTGCGCCAGGGCAACAAGGCGCACTTGCCTCCGGCAGACGCGAACTTGCCCGCGCCGCTCGTGGACATCCTGGCGATGGCGCTGCACCCGGAAGGCCCCAGACGTTGGCGAGATGCTGCGAGCATGCGCCACGCGCTCGAGTCCTGCAAAGCATCGCTCCCGGACGCGCGCGTCGATGGCGATCCGAAAACCTCGCCATGGCCAAACCGACAGCCCGACTCCGGGCAAGATGTCGGGATCGACAACCAGACCACCGAGGACTTTGTCCCCAACACGCTCGAACAAGAACCTGGCTTCAAACACCTGCTGCAAGGAAAGGACGCGTGGTGGCACTTTATGGCGGCCAAGGCGCAGGGCGCGCTCACGCCAGAGCTTGACGGCGATGAGATCGAACTCGAGCTGCAAGATGTTGGCAGGATCGCGCAGCGCAAACATATCGACGCCACCGCGAAGTTTCAGCCACATCACACCTCCAGCCTCAGGTGCGATCGCTGCGGCGCAGAGATCCCCGGCGACCTGACCTTCTGCGTGCACTGCGCGACGGCGCCAAAGTTTCGCGCCTCATCGCGCGGACAACTGCTCGTGATCGACGCGATCGAGGACGAGGACATCCTGCGCGAGGTCGCGCACCTGCTCGGCAGCTCGAACGATGCGCTCGTCCCCGCAGAGATCGAGCACGCCCTGAAACAACCCCCAGGCGTCTTCTTCTTTCCCGCGGTCGATGAGCACGCGCAGGTGCTCGTCGACAGGTTGGGCGAGCTCGGCGTGCGCGCGAGGTTGTCTCACGAGGAGAGCGGAGACGTGAGCATGCTGCGCGAGGTCTTCGAGTCCTTCGCTCGCAGCAACCGCGCCATCGGCACCTTCCTCGCTGCGCTCTGCTTCTGGACCGCGCTCGCGTTCTTTATCAAGGTCCCCGCCGCCATCATCGGTATCCTCGCCACGACCTTCGCGCTCGTGTTCTACCAACGCAAACAGTTCGCCAGGCGCTACGAGCTCGATGTCGAAAAATTGCTCAACAGCATGACGGGCATGACCCCCGACATCAAACAACGCGCCATCAAGGGACTCACCTCGCTTCGTGATGACGAGGTCAAGCAACTGCTCACGCTCTGCCTGATCGAGTATTATGCCATCTGGCGTCAGCTCTCGGCAGCGCCCCCTTCGATGAGGCCATTGCTCGGCGGCCTGCGTGAGAACCTCCAGGAGCTCATCAACCAGATCCTCGACGCCTGCCTCCGCTTCGGAGAATTGCACGGGTACTTGCAACTGCACGATCTCTCGGCGCTCGAGAAGGAGATCGAGGACCTGGATCAACAGCTCCTCACGACCCAGGACCCGACCACGCGCGAGATGATGCACCGCAGGTTGAACCAGCGACACAAACAGGTCCTCTCGGCGCAGGAAGTTCGCGCCGCCCTCCCCGGCTTCAAAGAGCGCCTGCGCGCGATGTGCGCCTCGCTCGAGACGCTGCGCGCGCGCGTCGTCTCGATGACGCTCGCGCAGACATCCTCGGATGCTGACGAAGCGCTCGTGCAACAGGTCATCCTCGAACTCGACGACGAGATGCACGTCTTCGAGCAAACACTCGCCGAGGTTCAGATCAACCGTTCCTGACCCAGGCGGCGCGCAAAAATAAGCCGCCGACAAATTTTTCTGTGAGGTTTCAGATAGACTGATTCCGTTCAGCAAAATTTGTCGGCGGCTTCTTTTTGCTCAGGCACCGATGGCTCACATCTTATGAGCGAGCCTCTCCCTCGTGGGGAAAATCACTGCTCGTGCGCGCCGATGTCGATGCCGTTGCCGAGCGGACGCGAGGTGCCGTTGTAATCGACCGCAGGGGCGAGCGTCATGCCACCGGCGTCGACCGCAGGGCTCAGGGGAAGGAGTTCGAGCGAGCTATTGCTCAAAAGAGGGTCCATCCCGGAGATGTCGTTGGCGCTGTCTGCCTGGACACCTCCCCCGATCCAGTAGTTCGACGCCATGTTCCAGAAGAGGTTGTAATCCGCGGCGATGAGGACGCTTTGACTAAGCACGATGGCGCGATCGATATCGGTGCCATGGCCGACAAACAGGTTGTTGTAGAAGTAGAACTCCCCGGTCGACACAGCGGTGTCGAAGACGATGCGGACGAGGTCGAACGAGCTCGCCGAGGACGAGGTCGTCCCGATGCTGTTGTTGACGAACTCGAAGCGATCGAGGCGATCAGCGCGCATGACTTGCACGTTGTAGAGATCGTTCTCGATGATGATGTTGTTCGCGATTCGAACATCGCCAGAGTCCAGGACCTGAGGCTGAACCCAGACGCCACGCGTGGCGTGGTTGTCACCATCGATAGAGTTTTGCTCGACGACCACGCTCGAAAGAGTGCTGCCAACCCCGACCGAGATGCCCGTATCACCATCGGCAGCAAGCTCGATGTCCACGCCACGGATCACGCTCGAGCCGGACGGCGCGTTGTTATCCGAGCGCTCGAGCAAGGAGATCCCGAAGTTACCGCCGACGACGCTGTTGCCGATCAGGATGATGCCGCCGTCGATGGTGGTGTTCGTGACGCGCCCGGAGTCAGCGAGGACGCCATGGCGCACGTTGTCCAGGAAGAGGTTGGTCAAAACCACTCCATCCGTGCTCGTGAGCGAGATCGCCTCGGCGGTCGCGTCTGTGACCGAGATATTGTCTGCGGTCGCGCCATTCACCCCGCTCAAACGCACACCTGTCGCGATCGGGCCGGTGATTTCGACCCCATCGATCGAGATGATGTCCGAGCCCTGGTGCGTGCCGATCGCGTCGATCGAGATCGCGGCGTTGCTCGATGAGTTCGACGAGCCGACGACGCGCACATCCTCGAGCACCACGGGAACAGGGTTCGCGCGATCGTAAGTGATCGAGACCCCGTTTCTGCCATCGAGGAACAGCGTCACGCCCTCGAGTCGAGCCACCCCATCCTCGATGATCGGCTTTTCACGCCAACCTTTCAGGATCGCCATATCACTGCTCGAGCCAACGATCGCGGCGCCATCCCCGATGGAGATGCCGTCGAAGGTCTCGTGCGTTCCATCACACAGGGTGATTGTCCCGCCCGAGGTCAACGCGCTCACCGCCAGTGGGAGGTAGGTCGTCTCGGAGGTCGCGCAGCTGCTGTCTCCGACAGTCACCGCAGAGACCTCGCTCAACTTCTCGATGTCGACCTCGTATGCGCCCGTGGTCCCATCCTTGTGGAAGATCGCGTGGAAGTAAGGTTTGGTGCCGGTGACGGCTGGCCCGAGCTTCTCGAGCGCCAATCCCCCTTCGCTCTCCTCACTCGAGCGGGGGCTCTCCGACCAGCTCCCCACGAAGTTGTAGCGCTCGGCGATGTGCGGATGCGGCGCGCCCACACTGACGCGTGGCCTCGCCAGGATCGACTCGCTCGCGGATACCGGCGAGACATAGCGGTAGACCTTGCCAGGGACGTCCAGATCGCCGGAGAAGATGGCGCGACCTCGTGACGTCGCGACGTAGGATGGCGGCGGCATATCCGTGATGGTGAACGTGTACTGCACGCCAGCGGCGTTGACGCCACCGAAGATGTCTTGCTTGAGCAAATACAACCCCGTCTCGGGGATCTCGTAAACGAGCGAATCGAGACTGCCGAAGCGATCGCTCGATGGCAGGATCGTTTGCCCAGCGTGGAAGAGCTGGACCGAGTCAAAGGGCACCTCTCCGTAGAAGCGCACATGGATCGTTTGCCCTTCGTTTGCCCAGAACGCCCAGTTCTTGCTCGTGTTGTCGTTCGCGGTCACGTCGACGACCTCTTCTTGCTCGATGCCAAGATCGGTGATCTTGTCGAGCGAGACATCGACCTCGCCAGCGACCGTGCCCGCGCGAACCGCCACCTTGACGTTGCGATCGCTGGGCACAGGGTAAACGATCTCTTCCGTCCTGTTCGCGCCGACGACCGTCGGCAAGATCTCCCATCCCCCTTCAGAGATGATCACCGCGCTCGCTTGCGAGGAGTTCTTCGAGGTCAGGCGAATACGCGCCAGATCCCCGGCCTGCGCGTCGAAGGTAAAGATTTGCTCTTCACCCGTGGCGCCAAACGCGTGCGTGACCGTGTCCCCATAGACAAGCTCCGACTTGGTCGGCTCGTTAGGATCGGACAGGTCCACGCAGTCAAAGTTATAGAAGGGCTCGTTGCCCGCCGGGGTAAATCGCCCGAGGCAGCGCAAATCACCGCCATTGCCCATGATCGAGACATTCATCTCCACGTTTATGGGCAGTGGAAGCTTGAAGTTTTGAGGGAGCGAATCGAGGCTCATCGAAACCATCGCCCTCGGCGCAGAAACACCGCTCGCGCTGGTCTCCGCCGCTGGCGTGGCGCCATTGATTTGCAAGGGGCCGTTGCTCATCACGGGCGTCGCAGCGCTCGAGGAGAGCTTGATCTCGGCCTCGTGCTGCGGCACGAAGTCATCCGCATTCCACCAGGAGAAGTGCGACACGTCAGCCTGCAAGGCGAAGCCGCCGTTTGCCTGAATGACCTGCCCCTTTCCTTCGCTGACCCAGAGGCCGCTGTTCTCATCGAGCGACCAGAGGTCGACCTGAGAACCCGCCGTCACATCGGTCACCATCGGGATCTCGATGGTCGCCAACTTGCCAGGCGCGATAAAGACCTCGCGCTGATCCTGACGAAGCTCGACCTCCATCACCCCGTGCGTCGCCATAAAGCTGACGTCACCCTGGCTGTTCATCGCCATCGGGCCGCCAGGGAACGCGCCAAAGTCCTCGCCCGAGGTATCCAGCGGCGTGATGCGCACCGAGATATCTCCATCGACGGGCAGACCTTGTTCGTTGACAAAAGCATCCGCCGGGAAGGTCACGCGGACCCCCTGACTGGTGAGCACCTCGCCGCCCTGCGCCGCCTCCTGTAAGAAGTGCGTCTCGCCATGGCGAATCAACTGCGCCTGCGTCTTCCAGTTGCTCTCGCGCTCGGGGACGATGATGCGTTGGATTTGATCCGCCCATCCTTCGCGTCGGTAACGCAGAACCACTGGCACGGCGCGATCGATGGTGAGCTGGAACTTGCCATAAGCGTCTGTCGTGGCGAGCACTTGCCCGCTCTCGTCGAGGACCTCGACCCCTTTGAGAGCGCCGATGTCGCCATCGACAACCTCACCGGAGAGTTCGGCGGTGCCCACCGGCATCGGCGCGCCGATCATGACCTGTTGATCCGCCTGATCGCTCAGGTTGGTCGACTCCACGAGCAACGTGGCCTGGATCGGACCTGGTTCATGGAAGATGCGGCCCACCTTGACGCCATCGCGCGTCACGCCATCGCTAAAGGTCCAGGTGTAGGTCAGCTCCTCGCCATCGGGACCTGTCGATGTGCTCGCGTCGAACACGATCGCCTGGTTGATCTGCGGCATCCCCGAGACCGTGAAGCTCGCCGTCACCATCGGCGGCGGCTCCTCGAACTCCACATCGATGGAAGCTTCGCCGCGGTTGCCCGCAGCGTCTTCGGCATAGACCGTGATCGAGGTCGGATCATCGACGAGCGTCAGATCCACCGAGAACATCCCGGAGGCAAACGTCAACTCTTGCTCGGTCCCCTCACCGAGCACGTACACCGCGCTCTCGACGCCGACATCATCCATCAGCGTCCCGGTGAGCTTGTATGTGCCATCGACGCCAGCGAGCATCGCGGAGGTGATCGTGACCACAGGCGCCGAGGTGTCCTCGGCGCCCATGTCTCCGCCCATATCAGCGCCCATATCTCCATCGACAGGCATGTCCTGAGACATGTCCATCTCTGGAGGAAGGTCAGGATCGGGGAGCGTCCCATCATCGCGGCTCTCGTCCATATCCTGGACGTTCATATCCGCGCCGCTGTTGTTCGAGCCGTTGCCGTTGCCAGGTGAGCCGCACTCACCGCAACCGAACAACAGCAACGCACATACCGTGCGCGCGAGCGCTCCACCCTTGAGCCAATGCTGCGCTTTCATCCTCATCTCCCGTCTGGATCTTTCTCTTCATACCAGCCTCGAGGACTTCCCCAGGTTTTCCCTGAACTTGCAGGCATCGCATCGCGCGGACTGCAACGACGAGCTCTCGATCTGGCCAAAACAGGGCACCATCCGAGCACAATCTCACCCGACAGGGAAGAAAATCCTGGCGCGAGTAAGACATCTCGTAGATAACCCTGGACCCTCTTAATCTAGAAAGAATGAAGGCGCGCATCAAGAGCAGGCGTCAATTCATTGACACCTCGGTCAAAATCTCTCGCACGCGATCGCCGAACGCCTGCCTCATCGGGATCTCGGAATCGATCGCGATCCTGCGACGTTCGGTCCACACCGCCTCCTGCTTGACCGGGTTAAACCCCTCCTTCTGGTAGATCTCCCAGTGGAGCAGGACGCCGCGCTTTTGCCAGACGGGGAAGTCATTAAAATTCTGACCTCGCGCGAACAGGAGCTCGTTCTTCTCCGAGATCGTCGCGCCAGCGAGGATCGAGGTCGCCTGACGCGCGCTCTTTCCCTCCCCACGAAGCGTCCAGTAACAGGCAGTGTTCAGCGCACACCTGGTCGCGTCCGCTTCGCGCCAGCGCATATAATCGACCACCGCGTCGATATTCGCGCCGACCCAGGCGCGCCCATCGAACTGGATCACCTCGCCGTGGCCGAGGCTAAACGTCGCCGAAGCGAGCGACGCGGTCAGCGAGACGATCTTCTCCACGCGCCGATCAAAGAGCTCCCAACCTGGCGAGAGCACGAGCGAGATCTCATCGCTCTGCACATACGCGCACGCGCCCTGAAAATCATCGACGAGCGCGGTGGCCGCCTGATGCATCAGGTCTCGAAAACGCGTATCGAACGGCTTCTCGAAGGCGCGCTCGGTGAGCCTGGAAAATCCTCTGCCGTCGACCCGAATCACGCTCCAGGCGCCATCGAGCAACCGCAAGCTCTGGTAACACTCCTGCCGCTTCATACGCGCGGCGAAATCATCGAGGTTCATTTGAAGAACTCCTTGTCTGCATTGAAGAAATGACAGCGAGCGCGTGAGGGGTGGATGCGAGGGGGGAAGGTATACCTCCAGAAACCATTGATTGTTCCAATGATTCGTGCCTGAGCGAAGTTTTGGTTTGACGCGACCCCAAAGGCTCTTCTAAACCACTGAGCCGTGATTCAGCCGTCGGCGCTGACACAAACGCTTCTCGATGAGATTGACTGGAGCTTAGAACGCGATGACCTCCACACCCCAAAAAACCGCCCCCCACCGTGGAAAGCTTGCTGTCCTGATGCCAGGACTCGGCGCGGTGGCTACGACGTTTATGGCTGGCGCGATGCTCGTGCGCCGCGGAAAGAGCTCCCCGGTGGGAAGCCTCACCCAGCTTGGCCAGATCGAAACCAGCGGCGAGCACAAGGGCGCGCCCGTTCGCGAGCTCGTGGACCTGGCGCCGCTCGAAGATCTGGTCTTCGGTGGATGGGACATCTACGAGGAGTCGACCTACGAGGCAGCAAAGCGCGCGAACGTGCTCTCGCCCGCGCACCTCGAAGAGGCGCGCGAGGAGCTCGAGCAGATCTCGCCAATGCCAGCCGTCTTCGACCAACGCTACGTGCGCAACCTCGAAGGGCCCAACGTCAAGAAGGCGGGCAACAAGATGGCGCTCGCTGAGGCGCTCGTCGCTGACATCGGCAACTTCATCGCCAACAACGGCTGCGACCGCGCCGTCGGCGTGTGGTGCGGCTCGACCGAGGTCTTCGTGCAACCTTCCAGGGTGCACATGGACCTCGACGCCTTCGAGCGTGGCCTGAAAGAAAACGATGACGCCATCAGCCCCGCCATGATCTACGCCTACGCGTTCGCACGCGCCGGTGTGCCTCTGGCCAATGGCGCCCCCAACCTCGCGCTCGACGTGCCTGCCATCCAGCAGCTCGCCAGAGAGCAAGGCGTGGCCATCGCAGGCAAGGACTTCAAGACGGGCCAGACCCTGATGAAGACCATCCTCGCCCCTGGCTTCGCGACCCGCTACCTCGGCGTTCGCGGTTGGTACTCCACCAACATCCTCGGCAACCTCGATGGCGTGGTGCTCGATGATCCAGGCTCTTTCAAGACGAAAGAGGCCAGCAAGCTGAGCGTGCTCGAGTCGATCCTCGACGGCGAGGCAAACCCGCAGCTCTATGGTGAGCTCGACCACAAGGTCCGCATCGACTACTACCCTCCTCGTGGTGACAACAAGGAAGGTTGGGACAACATCGACATCTTCGGATGGATGGGCTACCCGATGCAGATCAAGGTCAACTTCCTCTGCCGCGACTCGATCCTCGCAGCGCCGATCGTTTTGGACCTGGCGCTCCTGCTCGACCTCGCGCAACGTGGTGGCAAGAGCGGCGTGCAAGAGTGGCTCTCGTTCTACTTCAAGAGCCCTCAAACCAGCGAAGGTGGCCTGCCCGAGCATGACCTCTTCGAGCAACGCCGCATGCTCGAGCAAACCTTGCTCGAACTTCGCCGCTCCTGAATCAGATAGGTTCTCGAGAACGCTTAAAAAAGCCTCCCTCACCGGGAGGCTTTTTTTGTAAGCAGCCAGAGGCGGCCCTCGAAGCGAGCCCTTTGGCGCCCCCATAACCACCCGCTCTCGAGATACGCGCGCAGCAGGTCCTCATCGAGCAACTTCGGCTCGAACTCCACATGCGTCAGATGTGGTGGAGCAGCCTCGAGCAACGCGCGCGCGACAGCAGCCGAGGTGGCATCATCTCGCAATGAGAACTCGCGCAGTGTCTCGATCAGCGGGCTCTGAACCAGGCCAATGGCGACATCTTCCTCCAGCGGACAGTTTACAAGCTGCAACCTCTCGCAGAGATCTCTGGCAGCGCTCAACACATCGAGCGCGCCCGCCTGGAACGAGCAGCCATAAAAAACAACCTCCTCCAGGTTGGAGCGCCGCCCCATCTCGACCAACGCGGTGATCGTCTCGATAGAAAACGACTCGTTGATAAAGTGCAGGTTCCTTAACCCGGTGAGCGCTGGCGCCGAGAAAAGCGTCCCCAGGCTGTCGCTCCTGTTGTTGTTTCTATAACAGGCGAGCGCCTTCAGCCCTCCAAGAAGCGCCGAGGACGCCAACGCATCGATCCCCGCGCTCGTGATCGGGTTGTAGGTGATCTCGAGCTCCTGGAGTGATGGCATGTCGCTCGACACGAGCGCGCGCATTTGCTGATCTGTGAAATCACTCGACCTGAACTCGAGGCGGCGCAGCGCTGGCCAGGAGCGCTCGAGCAACACCGAATAGGATGGGGCGGAGAGCTTGATGCTGTTCAGCGTGAGATCTTCCAGGGTAGGCGGAAGTGCTTCGAACACCGGGATGATATGCGCATCATCGGGGGAGCCTTGTGTCAGGCGCAGCTTCTTGAGCTTCCTCGCTTCCGGGAGTCGCTCGAGGAGTTCGAGGCGCATCCCATCGACCTCCCCCATGCAACTGAGCGAGAACTCCTCGAGTTCAGCAAACAGATGCTCGGGCAAGCGCTCGGCGCTTGCCCCTGATCGCTCGGGCAAAGACGCACCCTCGAGCGCCAGCGCGCGAATCGGAACGCGCTCCGGACGCGTCAGGATCGCGCGCATCAAATCCCCGCTGAGATCGTTGTAGGAGAAATCGATGCTACTGATCGTGTCGAAGAACCCGAGCGATACGATCGCTTCGAGCTGCTCGTCATACAAATACGCGTTCGAGACGCCCAAGTGGTCGAGCTTCCCGAGCCAGCGCTTCGCGAAAACCTCCAACAACTGCGTCTGACGTGCCTCTGCCGCCCCCTCCTCTTCCTCGTTCGATGTGTGCTCGAGCATCGTCGAACTCAACGTGAGCTCTCTGAGCGAAGCGAGGGCGTTCGTCCGGTTCAACACCTCCAACAAACCGTTCGAGTCTGCGACGACAGGCATCGAGAGTTTGTGCAACCCCTGAAGCAACTGCGAGCCATCCTCCTCGAACCAGCGAGAATATGCCTCCTCATCGTGTTGCCCGGCGAAAAGTTGAAGTTCGGTGATTTGCCTCGAATGAGGCGATCGATGCAAAGCATCGATCGCCTCATTCGATAAGATCCATTCCATGCAGAGGGCGCGAAGATTTCGCGCGAAGGGTGAGGCAAGCAGGCGCTCGACCGCATCGGGCGGCGTCGGCTCGCCGATGGTGAAGGCGTTCGCGAGCGCGAGCTCTGGAACATCCTCCCCCATAAACACACGCCAACGCCAACGCTTCGGCGCCTCTCTCTTTATCTCTTTCGGCCAACGCGAGAGGTGCGCCTCGAGGTAGTCGATCTCTTCCTGTCGACCGCTTTCGCCAAACCGATCGAGCAACAGGCAGATCTCATCGAACACCTGCGCTGAAGGCCCACGCGCGAGCAATCCTCGAATCTCACCGAACACATCCGCCATCTTCGCTCACTCGCAAGTCGGGTAGGGTCCATCATCTCCTTCAAACTTCTGCGAATGATAACCCTTGGCGCCGACCTCCTCCATGAGCGAATGAAACGGCGCCTCGCCGCGCGATAACCTCGCGATCGCGGCCTCGAAGTCGACCTTTGGCTCCCAACCAAGCTCGCGTCGCGCCCTGGCGTTGACATAGACGCGGCCGATGCTCTGCGCCATGCGCCACCCTCGCCGATCGTAAACCCCATCGAAGTCCACATATTGTCGAACCACAGCTGGCGCATCGTCGACAAGCAACCTCAGGTCATCGTGTGAGAACGGCGAGGTGGCGCTGATGATGTAGCGCCCGAAGCCGATCTCCTGTGCGCGCTCGAGCGCGCACAGGTGCGCGTCCACTGCGTCATACAAATCCACGCGGCGATGCAACAGCTCGTTGCACTTCAAATTGAGACCCTCGAACGCATCCCTGCTTGCCTTGCGATCGTCATCTTCGGGGAAAAACCGCGAGGTGCGTAAGACCAGGCAAGGAAGCTTTTGCTCGCGAAAGAAGAGCTCACACAGGTGCTCTGCGCCAAGCTTTGTCGCGCCATAGATGTTCTTTGGGATCGGGACCACGTCCTCGTTGATCCAGACGGCGGGCGCCCCCGGCGATGGCTTTAGCGCGTGCCCGAAGGTGCTCGTGGTGCTCGTGAAGATGAACCGGCTCACGTTTTGCGCGACCGCCTCTTCGAGCAGGGCCAGCGTGCCTGTGATGTTCGTATCCACGAACGCTTGCTTGCTGTGGGTCGCCACATGCGGCTTGTGCAACGTCGCGGTGTGAATCACCGCGTCCACCCCTCTCATGCAATCCGCCACAAAGGCGCGGTCCGAAATCGATCCTACCTGCGTTGTAAACGGCGACTCCAGGATGTCCACACCGACGACCTCGTGTCGCTGCGCGTGCTGCTCACGCAGCACACGCACCAACCCTTCACCCAGATGCCCCGCGCTTCCTGTCACCAATATCTTCATGTGTACTCCTCGACGGCGTGTAGAAAACGCACTGGCTCACCTTCGCTAGCGCGCGGTGGCAAAAACCAAACTCACTGCTTCGAAATGACAGACAAAGTAATGCGGCCTGCCGCATTACTTTGTCTCGAGAGCAGAGTGTTTTTTGGATGGAACAAGCCCCAGAAAGCGCCTGACATGCGCCGCCGTCTCCTCGGGCTCGTCCAGGTGCGCGTGGTGCCCGCCCGAGACCTCCGCGACCTCGATCGAAGGAAACGCCGCGAGCCTCGCGCTCGCGGCCTCATCGCTGACAGGCCATCCTTCGCTCGCGCGGACAAGCAGCGTGGGCGCGGTAATCTCTGCCATAAACGCGAGCAAATGAGATTCGGTGAGTCTTAACAACGAGGTCGTCTGCAACAACGGATCATAGGAGAACTCCAGCCCGCCCTCGATGGCGCGCGTGTTACGCTCCGCGATCACGCGCGCGCCATGCGCGCTCATCGGCATCCTCGCAGCGAGCATACGCTCGATCGCCTCCTCGATGCTCTCCAGACGACGCGGCGCTCTGCCCATGGCGCGTGCGCGCCCGATCAGCGCGCGCCGCGCCTGCTGCGGTGACTTTGCAGGATCATCGGTGAGCGGCCCCAACCCCTCGATCAGCACCAGCCGCGTGATGCGCTCGGGGCGCGTGCCCGCATACAACATCGAGATCGCCGCTCCCATCGAGTGCCCGACAAGTTCGAAGGTCTCCAACCCGAGCGCGTCGACGACATCCTCCACGTGCGTGATCCAGTCGATAAAGTGACGCCCTGAAGGGGACGGCAAGTGATCGCTCTCTCCATGCCCGGGCAAATCGATGGCAAGCAGCCTCCTCCCAGGAAGCAACGGCATCACCCCACCAAAGCTCGCCGCGTTATCGAGCCATCCATGCAGCATCAATACAGGAGGATCATGCGCATCCCCTGTGGCCAAACCCGCGATCTTCAAACCGGTGCGCGTGATCACCTCGAAGGGTTCCGGAGAAAACCCTGAAGAGGGGATTGCTTGCTCGCCTGCTGCCTCGTGCATAAATCCTACCTGTGCGTTTTGGATAAGCACCAACCCTTAGCCCACCGGGAGAAACGTGACCCGAGAGACCGTTTATGTACGCTTTGGAGCCTGTAAGTTCCGCGTCCAGCGTTGGCACAAACCACAAGCTACACACCAAACCACGTTGGTCATGCTCCATGGCTTTACCGGTGATGGGCTGGACTTCGAGCCGCTCGTCGAAGCGCTCGATGTCGCCACGCTGATCGCCCCGGATTTGCTCGGGCATGGCGGCTCGAGCGCGCCGGAAGAGCCGCTCGAACTCTACAGCATCCCGGAACAACTCAAGCAGCTCGAGCACCTGCTCGACGCGCTCGACGCGCCGCACCCGATCCTGCTCGGTTACTCCATGGGAGGTCGCGTCGCGCTCCAGCTAGCCGTCCACCTCGAGGATCACTTCGAGGGTTTGATCCTTATCGGCGCGACGCCTGGCCTGCGCGCCTCTTACGAACGCGACGCGCGCCGAGAACAGGACGCGAAGCTTGCAGCACAACTCGCCGAGCAAGGCCCCCTGGCCTTCCTCGAGATGTGGCAACAAAAACCGATCATCGCCACTCAGGAGCGCATCGCGAATCCCTGGCACGCGCAAATGCAACAGAGACGAGCGCAGTCGAGCGGCATTGGCTGGAGAAACAGCCTGCTCGCGGCGGGAACTGGCAGCATGGCGTCTGTATGGCACGACCTCGAGCACGTGCACACCCCCGCCCTCCTTATCACCGGGCAAGAAGACGCCAAGTTCCATCAGCTCGCCGAGCAAATGCGCGTCCTCTTTCCTCAGGTTATACACACGAGCATCCCCGACGCCGGACACTGCGCGCACCTCGAAAACCCACCCCCCACCGCGCGCGCCATCCACGCGTTCCTGAAGGATCTCTGAGCACACCCCTGGACAAGCAGCGCCATCTTTGGACTCTGCGTCCTGATCGCGTTATCATCGCTCATGGCATCACGCGAGTGATTCTTCGCGACGCTCGTCGTGAGGCAGAACGTGCCCACGACAAGCCAACGTGCCCTGTTTTGCCATCGACCGGCGAGCCGATGCTCCCGTGACAAGATCGAGAGAGCTGATGATGAATGTTTTCCCCTTCATAAAGAGAACCTGCGCGCTGACATTGATGGTCGTCGCGCTCGCGAGCCTTGCTGCCTGTGGAGATAACTCCGAAGCGTTCAACCCGAACAACGCCTCGGATGACTTCCGCACCAAGAACCGCGGGGATGCCTGCGAGGAAGATCGCCAGTGCGTCGCGGGGTTGGTCTGCACCGATGGCAATGTCTGTGATTATCGCCAGGGCGTGGTCGAGCAAGGCCAGGAATGCGCGGTCACGATGGAGTGCGTCGACGGCCTCTACTGCGAGGCTGCGAGCTCTTCCTGTCAGGAGGCTGGCGAGGTTGCCGACGAAGCAGCATGCTCGACCACCGCAGATTGTAACAAGGGGTCGGTCTGCCAACCTCGTGGGTTCAGCGCCGCGTGCGTCCCTGCTGGCGAAGGTAACACCGGAGACGCTTGCTCGACCTCGGCCGATTGCCTCGCAGGACTTGGCTGCGGCGTGTCCTCGACATCCGGTGAGCAAGTCTGCCTGCAAGGTCCCGCTGGCGCCATCCCGTTGCCCTATGACGGGTTGGATTGTACCGCGAGCGATGAGGACGATGGCCCGCTGCGCTTCTACTTCGAGCTCTCGGGACGCGAGGAGTTCTTCCGCCTCCCCTTCCCCAACGATATCTTGCTCGAGGGTGGGCGCCCTAACCTCGAGGGCTTCCCCACGCCCGGACCTGGCGTGGTCGGCTTCGACATCGTGGCGACTTACATCGAAGCGATCGAGCGCGATCAGGATCGCTGGGGGACAAACCACGCGGTGATGTTGCGCTCGAGCGGCTCGCTCGATTTCGACACGATCACAGCAAACGATGACGGGGACACGGAGGTCGACGAGCGCACGCTGTTCCTTGTCGACATCGACCCCGAATCCGAGACCTACAACGAGCGCTGGCCAGTGTTTTGGGAAGCGCGTGGTGGAGGCGGCTCGAAGCGTCGCTACATCTGCCAAAACTGGCTCGCGGTGCGTCCCTTCTGGGGACGCCCGCTGCGTCCTGATACGACCTACGCGATGATCGTCACCGATGGCGTCAAAGGCCCGGATGGCGCGGCTATCGAGCAGGACAAGGACTTCGCCATCATGCTCTCCTCGGTCAAGCCGGGGAATGCCGAACAGGGCGCCGCGTGGGAAGCCTACGCGCCGCTGCGCGCGTGGCTCGGCGAGACGCCTGCCTACAACACCGAGAGCGTCTTGACCGCCGCCGTCTTCACCACAGGAGATCCTCTGGCGACGACGAGCAAGCTGCGCGATGTCGTGCGCGGCGAGGAGATCACCGCCAGTGATTTGACCCTCTGCGACGCAGGCGTTCAGTCTCCATGCGAGGATGGCCTCGAGGGGGACGCGCATGTTCGAGGATGCTTCGCAGCCTCCGACGCGTTCGACGAAATCCAGGGCATGATCAGCCTCCCGATATTGCAAGAGGGGAACGCCCCCTACCTCGATGAAGGTGGCGCCATCGGTGCCAACCCTCGCGTGCAGTTCAAGGATGATGTGTGCATGGCGATGACCGTGCCAAAGAACGTCGAGATGCCCGAAGCGGGCTGGCCCGTATTGATTTACGCGCACGGCACAGGCGGCGGCGTCCGCAACGGCGTCGAGCAGATGTCCCCCGTTGTTTCGAGCTTCGAAGGGACCGATGGTCCTCACGGCATGTTGCTCATCTCCTGGGATCAGGTGCAACACCACACGCGCCGTGGCGACAGCGAGCTCGATCCCGAGCCGCTGGTCTTTAACTACGGCAACCCACCAGCAGCGCGCGGCAACTTCATGCAAGGCGCCGCCGACCTCTATGCGATCGTCAAATACGTCGAATCACTCGAGATCCCTGCGGCGCAATCCCCGACAGGAGCAGCCATCAAGGCCGACCCCACGCAGGTCTACTTCCTGGGCCACTCGCAAGGTGGCACCACAGGCCCGCTGGCGCTCCCATTCGAACCAGGAATCCGCGGCGCGATCCTCTCTGGCGCGGGCGCGAGCCTGACGCTCGGCTTGCTCGGCAAGACGAGCCCGGTCGATTCACCGACCGCGCTCAAGGTCGCGATCCAGGACCCCGACCTCATCGAAAACCACCCTGTACTCAACCTCATCCAGGGCTACTTCGATCCGGTCGATCCGATCAACTACTCGCCCTACCTGGCCAAGTACCAACGCCAGGGCATCACCGCAGGGATGAACATCTTCCACATCTTTGGCGTGGGTGACACGTTCTCTCCACCAGCCGGTCTCAAGGCGATGGCGCGCTCGCTGTATGCGACCTACCTCGGCCAGATCTTCGATGACATCGGCGGCGGCGTCTTGCTCAAGGCATCTGGCGAAGCAGATGGCAACAGGCGCGTCGGCGAGGAGAACTTCACGATCGTCGGCAAGCAGTACGATCCCAAGGACGCCTACGATGGTCACTTCGTGCTCTTCCGCGATGAGGATGCGCAGGCGGACGCCGTCGAGTTCTTGCGCACGGGCATCGAGAATGACCGCCCCTCGCTCACTGAGTGAGCCGGTGAATCACGCCCACCCCTTGCAACGCTCCTCGTGGTGTTAAGACTCACCACACTGGACAAGAGCGGCCAGCGTTTGCTGGCCGCTTTTTTATTTCGAGCGTCGAGGAGTGACAATGAGTGAGCGCGATTGGCAAGAATTGCACGAGTTTTGGTTTGGTGAGTTGCCCGATGAGACAACCTGGCCAGATGATCTGAACAAGCGCTGGTACATGGGCGGAGAGGAGCTCGACCGCGAGATCGAGCGCCGCTTTGGCGAATGGATCGAAGCGGCCGCGCGCGGAGAGCTCGATCACTGGAAGAAAGAAGCGCGCGGGCAACTTTGCCTGATCGTGTTGTTCGACCAGTTCACGCGCAATGTTCACCGGGGTTCGGGGGATGCGTTCAAATACGATGAGAACGCCCGAACACTCGCGCTCGATATGATCGACAGCGGCAGAAAGGATGAACTCTACCCGATCGAGCAAGTCCTGGTGTTCATGCCGCTCGAGCACTCCGAAGACCTCGCGCACCAACAACGTTGCGTCGAGCTCTTCAAAGAGCTGACCGAAAGTGTCCCCGAGACCATCAAGGACACCTTCACGAACTTCACCGAGTATGCGGTCAAGCACCACGACATCGTCGCGCACTTTGGCCGCTTTCCTCACCGAAATGCTCTGCTTGGCCGAACCCCGACGCCAGAAGAGAAGATCTATCTCGATAAAGGCGGCGAAACCTTCGGGCAGAAGCAAAAGTAAGTATAGCCGCTCGATGATGTAGGGAGATGTGGCGTATGCGTTGTCGGAACGCGCAGAGCATGAGACAATACAAAGACATACGTCACTATCCCCTGGCCTCGCTCACCGCGTGAGCGAAACCTCGCGCCGATATGGCATCCTCCAGTGATACGGAGAAAGGCAACAACAGCGACCAGAGCAACCGCAGGATGGGGATTGATTCTTCGGGGCAGATGACGTCCGAGCCAGGAGATGGCGAGACAATCGCGGGAGGAGGTGGTATCGGGAGTGCGCAGGCATCTCGCGGGCGCCCTCGTTCACGGTCATGGCTCATGGGAGCGCTGATGTTTGGCGTGTGGTCGCGACGACGTGGACATGGCCGCGCGAATGGTCCAAACTCGCATGGGAACGGCAGTCGGCAAACCAGAACTTCATCGAGCTCATGACGACAGAAGATGCCAGCAAGGCTCGGGGGCAAAACACCAGCGAAAGCGGCAGTTACCTGATCTGCCCCGATTGCCTCAAGCAATACGGCGACGCAGCGGTCGAGTTTTGCCCGGATGATGGCGCGCGTCTTCGACGCCTCAAGCTCGATCCAGAAGAAGACAAGCTCCTCGGACAGACCATCGATGACCGATGGACGATCGAGACCAAGCTCGGGCAAGGAGGCATGGGCGCGGTTTACCTCGCGCAGCAGCTCAACATCGAGCGCAAGGTCGCCATCAAGGTCATGCGCAAGGGGCTCGACAGCGGCAAGGAGTACATCGAGCGCTTCCTGCGTGAGGCCAACGTCGCCTCGCAGGTGAGTCACCCACACATGGTCTCGATCTATGACTTCGGGCAGCTCGAGGATGGCGGACTGTTTATCGTCATGGAGTACCTCGACGGCGTCACGCTCGGGGAACGTGTCCTGGATAACCCGCTGACCATCGATCAGGCGCTCGAGGTGACCTCGCAGCTTTGCGCCGCCCTGGCGGCGGCGCACGCTGGCGGCATCGTTCACCGCGATCTCAAGCCGGACAACATCTTCTTGCTCGACATGCCGGGCGGCGACATCTTCGTGAAGGTGCTCGACTTTGGCATCGCCAAGCACCTCAACGCACAAACCGCCGTCACGCAAACCGGGCAGGTCTTTGGCACGCCCGAGTACATGAGCCCGGAGCAATGCCGCGGCGAGAGTGGGATCGACCAACGCAGCGACCTCTACTCGCTCGGTTGCATCCTCTACGAGTTGATGACTGGGCGCGTCCCCTTCCGCGCGAGCTCGCTGCTCAAGGTGCTGTTTATGCACGTCAGCGATCCGATCCCCGCGATCGAGCTCAAGCACCCGGATGGCACGCTGCGCGAGGTCGAAGAGATCGCGCTCAAGCTCCTCGAGAAAGATCCCGGCAGGCGCTACAAGAGCGCGCTCGATGTGCGCGAAGCGCTCGAGCATGCGCGCCGTACCATCAAATCCCATGACATGCCGCTACCCGGCTGGAAGATCGATCGCAGCAAGCGCGCGAAGCGCGCGCGAGACACTGGCCGTGTCGTTGACAGAAGCAGCCAGCGCGACACCGCCAACGTGCTCCCCAACGAGACCGCGCTCGACATCACCCACGCCCCGCTCGCCGAGACCATGCTCCCCGGCGAGGATGAAGATCTGCAAAAAATCCTGAGCGGCGAGGTTCGCCCAGAAGTCCTCGAAACGCGCACCCCCGAGCAGGAAAAGTCGACCGCCATCATCCCAGAGCCGCTGGTCGAAGATGACTTCACGCTCCCCCCATCAAAGAGCAAGATCCTCGGCGGGCTCGTGGTGCTGTTGTGTGTTCTTGGCGCCGCTGGTGCGGCGCTCGCGGCAAAGTACGAGGTCGGCCCGTTCGAACCAAAGACCGATCCTTCACGACGCGACGCCGCGCTGGTCGACAACAACGCGAACCAGACCGTGGCACATCTCGAGACGACCGCGCCGCCACAGCCAGACATGGCGACGACGCCAGATGCATCGCGAGATACGGCGAATAACGCCAACGCGGCCAGTGATATGGGCGAGGACGCGGGCGGCGACGACAACAACAGCGCCGACGCAGGCTCGGACACGGAGAATGACACGAGCGTCGCGGCGCTCTCTGATGACAGAGGGAGCAAAGGGAGCAAGGGGACCAAAAAGATCAAAAGGCGCGTGCCCGAACCCTCTTACAGCAGCCCTCAAACCAGGGCCAAGACGATCAACCGCCTCGCGGGGAAAGCGCGCACGTGCATGACCTACCATCGCAAGCGCACGCCCGAGATGTTCGCCAAATACGCGGGGGGATCGTTCAAGCTCGAGATCGCCTTCAAGGTCGCGGGTGATGGCAACATCTTTGACGTCAACATCCTGAACAAACCTCAGGTCGACCTCCCCTCGGCAGACAACTTCTACAGCTGCATCACGAGCAGGTTCCAAAAGGTCCAGTTCAAGCCGGACGCATTGGGCAACTCCTACAGCTACGACAGGGTCTTTACCTTTGTCGTCCCACAGTGACTCCACACGGTAACGCCATGCACGCACAGCGACTTCACGCGGCGCTCCTCATCCTACTCTTGCTCGCCCTCCCGGCATGCAAGCGGGATACTGAAACCTCCGGCGACGGAGAAGCATCCGATACGCAGGCAAACAAGGAAAAGAAGACGGGCCGCGTCATCGAAGAGATCGCCTGGAAATCCGCGCGACCCGAGGTGGACAGGAACCTCCTCTCCCAGCTCGACGCCGTCGCGCAAAGCTGCGACTTCGAGTCAGGGCGCCCCACACGCTGTAATGAGAATCAAGCCGAGGAGGCGAGGAAAGCGCTCGAGGCCAGGGGCCTCGAAGCGCTCGGGACATGGGCCGTCGCGCTCTCTTCCTCCGAGCCCGAGCTGCATGATTACGCCGCGTGGAGCATCCAGGAGCTTCTGGTCGACGAGCGCTTCGAGGCGATCGCCGAAGCGCCAAACGCGATCGAAGAGCAAGCGCTCACGCGCTTGCTCGAGGTGTTCGAGAAGTCCGACGCATACACGAGCGCGCGCGTCGCGCGCGTCGTGACTCACGCGGCTATGCTCGGAGAGCAATCCGAAGAGTTGCTCGCCGTGCTCGAGAAACATCCTCACCGCGAAGCGCGCGTGCAAGCATATCGAGCCTCGATGAAGTTCGGGCGCCTGCGACCGATGGACCAGCTGATCACGCTCTCTCAAGACAAGAACCAGGAGCGCCTGCTGCGGCAGGCCGCGCTGCGCGCACCGCTCGAGATGTTGCCGTTCGAGAATATCAAGGAGCGCGATCAGGTCTGCTCCTGGGTCGCCGACTTCCTCTCCGAGAAAGACTCGATGCTCGAAGAGTGGCCAGCCAGGTTGATGCCTCACTGCGGTGAATCACATATCGACGCCCTGCTCGACCAGACCCAGGATCGCATCGATGGTGGCAACTTCTCGCCAGCGTTCGGCGAGACGTTGACGAGCTTCTGCACGCCAAAGACGCCCGAGCTCGCGAGCCCCAAGCAATGCGAGCGCCTCGCGAGCATGTTGCGCGATGTGGCCATGGCCACATCGCTCGATCCGGCCACCCGCGCGCAAGCGATCCGCCTGCTCGGCGCGCACACGCCAGATCCTCAGACGCTGCGCGTCATCGAAAAGATCGCCAAGGAGCCAGGCACACCTGACAGCGTCCGGGCCGCGGCGCTCCAGGTGGCGACGCCAATGCGAGAGAACCTCGCCAGACCCTGACTCGGTGTGAAAGCGGAGCGAAAAAGTGGGAGCCTCGAGGCTCCCTCTTTTTCGCTCCGCTTTCACACATTGTTGGTTGACTGACCAACAATGGAGCCTATGCTGTTGAATGTTGGTTGAACAACCAACATTCAACAGCATCTTCAACGGGCACCAGCAGCGAGGGTCGAGATGGCACGCATGAGCAAGGAGGCGCGACGCGCACAGATCGTGACAGGGATGATGCGCGCGATGGCCACGCATGGTTACGAGCGCGCGACCATCCAACGCATCGCCGCAGAGATCGACATCACGCCCGGCCTGATCCACTACCACTTCCAGACCAAGCAAGAGATCCTGCTCGCCACGCTCGACGAGATCGCGGCCCGCATGAGCGCGCGCTACACGCGCGCGCTACAACAGACAGACGCGACCAGCACGACAAAGCATCCGCTGGGAGAATCACTGCTCGCCTGGATCGAGGCCCACGTCGGCCTCCAGGATGGCGCAGACGAAGAGGCCATGGCCGCATGGGTGGCCATCTCCTGCGAGGCGACCCTGTCTGAAGATGTGCGCGGCCCCTTCAACCAGGTCATCGAGCGCGACCTCGCTGCCCTGATCGAAGCGCTCGCGCAGTGCCCCTCGCCACCCACAGATCCTCAGGTCGCCAAACAGATCGCGGTGTCGCTGATGGCGATGCTCCAGGGGCTCTACTTGCTCTCGCAGACGATGGAGACGCTCGGCTCACGAGGATTCGCGCGCGCGCAGCTCGAACGCGCCGCGCTCGGCATGCTCGAGGTCAGCACATGAGCACGCTCTCGACACGCGCCAAACTCGGGCTCCTCTCGACGCTCTACTTCTCGCAAGGGCTCCCCTTTGGCTTCTTCGTACAGGCGCTCCCAGTGTTGCTGCGCGAGCAGGGCCTGTCACTGCCCGCCATCAGCATGACCTCGCTGCTCGCGCTCCCCTGGGCGCTCAAGTTTGCCTGGGCGCCATGGGTCGACGCCGCGCCCCAGCGAAAGCGTTGGATCGTGCCGTTGCAGTGGAGCCTTGCGAGCGTGATGTTTGTCACCGCGATGCTCGACCCCGCGAGCCAACTCCAGATGGTGCTCGCGGCGGTGTTTCTGGCGAACCTGCTCGCGGCGACCCAGGATATCGCCACCGATGGTCTGGCCGTCGACGAGCTCGACTACGAGGAGCGCGGGCTCGGCAATGGCATCCAGGTCGCCGGTTATCGCGTCGGCATGATCGTCGGCGGCGGGTTGATGCTCGTGATCTTCGATTACACGGGCTGGGAGCTCACCTTCGGCACCCTCGGCGTACTGCTGCTCGCCGCGAGCATCCCGATCCTGTTGCGCGACGAGCCGCCAAAGGAGCGCGGCTTGGATGATGGCGAGCCGATGAGTTGGCGCGCGATCCTCTCGATCGTCAAGCGCCCGGGGATGCCTTCGTGGCTGCTCGTGCTGGTCCTCTACAAATTCGGAGAATCACTGGCAGGAGGCATGCTGCGCCCTTACCTGGTAGATCTCGGGATGCGCGAGGCACAGATCGGCTGGATGCTCGGCGCGGCAGGATTTACCGCAGGCTTGCTGGGCGCGCTCGCGGGAGGTTGGGGCGCGCAAAAGTTGGGGAGAGCGCGCGCACTGGTCCTCTTTGGCGCGCTGCAAACGCTCGGCGTGACGTTCTACGCGCTGGCCGCGCTCGGCATGAACGACCTCCCCATGCTCTACCTGTTCTGCATCATCGAGCACTTCACCGGCGGGCTCGCGACCGCCGCGCTCTTCACGATGATGATGGATCGTTGCCAGGAGAACAGCGGCGGCACCGACTACACCGTCCAGGCCAGCGTCGTGGTCCTCTCGACAGGCATGGCGAGCAGCCTGAGTGGTTTTGTCGCCGCGAAGTTTGGCTACGCCTTCCACTTCTGGTTTGGCGGGACGCTGAGCATGCTCGGGCTGCTCGCTGTCATCGCCCTGCTCTCGCGACAAGAAAAGCATCCGGCTGGACAAATACCACCGGGGCCATCAAACTCCTGACATGATTGCAAGAAACAGATCCAGGAGATCCATAATGCACCTCATTTGCCCACGCTGGCTCGCGACCTCACTGCTCGCTGCAACACTTCTCACCACCGCATGCGATCCCGGCGAGGAACCATCCGAGGCTCCAGACGAGGTCACGGAGAACAACCAGACCACCGTCGCCAACAACCAGGCAACGAACAACGCGACGACGCCAAACAATCAGGCGTCGAACAACACCACGCCGAACAACGCGACGACGCCGCCAAAGATGGACGCGCCCGATGGCGCCGTGACCTACCACGGTGATATTCGCCCTGTAATGGAGCGCGCCTGCGTCAACTGCCACTCGCAAGGAGGCATCGGGCCATTCACGCTCGACTTCCGCGCCGAGGAGTGGGCGCAAGGATCGGCCTGGTGGGGATCGATCGCGGTCTCGAGCGTCTCCTCTGGCGAGATGCCCCCCTGGATGCCTGCGGAGGACTGCCGCCCGCTGGAAGGAAAGCGCGTCCTCACGCCGGAAGAGATCACCCTCTTCGAGAAGTGGGCCGAGGATGGCTACTGGGAAGGCAAGGAGGAGGACTACAAAGCACCTGCTGTCGAAGAGCAGAGCGACGAGCGCCGCAGCCCTGACCTCGAGTTGAGCTTGCCCGAGGCGTATGTCCCGAACACCGATAACGTCGACGACTACCGCTGCTTTATCCTCGATCACGAGTTCGAGAAGGACACCTTCATCGTCGGCAGCGACGTGATCCCTGATCAGCGCGACATCGTGCACCACGTCATCCTCTACATGATTCCACCAGATGACGTCGCCAGCGTGCGGGGTCGTGACAACCGCCAGGAAGGCCCCGGCTATCAATGCTTTGGCG
Organism: Myxococcota bacterium; assembly: GCA_036155555.1. Lineage (GTDB taxonomy): Bacteria > Myxococcota_A > Bradymonadia > Bradymonadales > Bradymonadaceae > JAYZVO01. Next base: position 29,842 of record JAYZVO010000126.1, on the reverse strand, counting down.
ATCCTGGCTCGTCGCTCGCGCAGAACGTCGCGGGGTGGGTTCCAGGCAGCGTCGCGCAACCCTTGAGCGAAGGCGCCGCGATCGTGGTCCCTGCGGGCGCAAAGATCGTCGCGCAGATGCACTACAACACGGTCAACATCGACACCGACGAGGAGCCACCCGCAGACCAAACACGCGCGCTCCTGTGGACCTTGCCCGATGGCGAGACGCCCGACTACGAGGTGCGCGTGGTGCCGATGGCAAACATTCGCATCGAGATCGAGGCCGGTGACTCCGACTCGACGCACACCAAGGAGTACCGCTTCCCCTATGACGCGGAGCTCATCGGGACCACGCCGCATATGCACACGCTCGGCGCGAACATGAAGCTCGAGAAGATCAGCGAAGGGGGCGAATCGACCTGCCTCATCGACATCCCGAGGTGGGACTTCAACTGGCAACAGAGCTACCCGCTCGTGCGCGAGTCGAGGATCACGCTCGCGCGCGGCGATGTCCTCAGGCAAACCTGCGGCTACGACAACTCACCGGCCAACCAGCAAATGATCGGCGGAGAACCACGCACGCCCGAGACAGTCTTCTGGGGAGACGGCACCTTCGATGAGATGTGCCTGACCTACGCCGTGGTCGCCCTCCCCTACACAGGAACCGCGGGCATCGACTGCTCGATCACGGACGATTGCTTCGCCGAGTGTCAGGATGATGACCCGGACTGCATGATCGAGTGCGCGCTCGCCACGACGAGTGACTGCACGCTCTGCACCTTCGATGAGATCTTCTCTTGCGCAGGTCCCAAGTGCGCGAACGAGGGCATCGCGCTCCAGGTCTGCGAGCGCAACTGCGAGAACCGCGCTGGCGAGAGCATCCACTGCCTGCAAGAGGAGTGCGCGCCGGAGTGGGCCGAGTTCTACGACTGCGCCATCGACAAGTTCCGCGATGGCGCCTGCGAGGTCGGCGTCTGCGGCGATTGATTTGTATTCGGGGTCAAGGTGCGGAGAGGGTCCTTGGCACCACGACCGTGAAGACCGAGCCTTTCCCGAGCACGCTCTCGAGCGAGACATCACCGCCGAGAAGCCTCGCGAGCTTGCGGACGAGCGCGAGGCCGAGACCCACGCCACCATGCTCGCGCGTGCTGGAATCATCCGCCTGCACAAACTCATCCCAGACGCGCTCTTGCTCCTCGGGCGCGAGCCCGATGCCAGTGTCCGCGACCTGGAAGCAGATCATATCCTCACCGAGCGGCGTGATCCTCAAAAGAATCCTGCCCTCCTCGGTGAACTTCGCGGCGTTCCCGAGCAGGTTAAAGAGGACCTGCCTAAGCTTCGACACATCCGTGCTCAGCACGGCGCCGATGAGCTCCGCATCGAGTGTCATGGTGAAGGTATTCTCCCTCTCCTGAGATAGCGCGCGCGCTGTCTTTGCGACCTCGTCCACGAAGTCCTCGATCGCGATCTCCTCCGGTCGCAGCTCTACGCGCCCGGAGTCGAGCATCGTCACATCGAGGATATCCGAAATCAATGAGAGCAGATGGCGCCCCGAGGATCGGATCGCCATCGCGTCATCGATGTAATCCTCGTTGTTGTCGTGCTCCATCTCTTCGACGAGCAGCTCGGAGTAGCCGATGATGGCGTTGAGCGGCGTGCGCAGCTCGTGGCTCATCATGGCGAGGAAGCGGCTCTTGGCAGCGCTCGCGGCGACCGCCTCATCCAGCGCGCTCTGGAGACTCTCCTGTGCCCGGTTCTTCTCGTAGAGCAACCACGTCCCGATCATCTCGCCGATCAAAAACAGCATCAGCGTGGTGAACATGAAGGTCGACATGGTGATCAGCTGGTGCGCCTTGTCAGCGCCGACCTCGGAGGGCTCGGGGAACACCACGCCGAACTCGGGCGCGAACAACATCGCGGCGAACATCCCCCAGGAAAGCGCCAGCCAACCGATGCCTGCGCGCAGACCGCCAAAGACAGCAGCCAGGACAGGGACAGCGGCGAACCAACGGATCGCCATCGACCCCGCGCCGCCGAGCGCGTAGGAACCAGTCACGGTCGCCATGAGCAACGCCAGGCTGCCGAGGTGGCAGCTCAAGACCACCGAGCCAAGAAAACGGATCGAGAGGATGGTGCCTACGCCCAACACACCGAAGAGGATAAAGGCGATGCCATAGGCGGGTTCGTCATTGCGAAAGTAGCCGCTCGCCACGAGCGGCCCGAGCAACGTCAGCAATGTCCCCAGCAAAACCAGCATCTTCGAGCGCAGGCGCTCGAGCGAGGATCGCTCGATAAAGGAGGGATGCACCCACGCATCTTTGAGGATCTTGTCTATCCAGGCGATGGCGCCAGGAGGATTGTTTTCGGCAGAGCGCATGAACTACTCGAGCGTACAACACAATTGCGAGCAAATTCCCGTTACATCACAGGAGCTTGCTCGCAATTATCAGAGGGCTCTAAGAACCTCAAGCGCGCAGATCTCTTAGCGAAGCTCGAGCTTCGCTTTGACGACCTCGCCAGTGTCGTGCGCAGCGAGATCGCGGACCTGCAATGTCCAGGTCCCTTTGCGATCGAGGCCATCGAACTCCGTCAACGTGAAGAAATCGATCACGTCATCCGAGGAGTCCCAGCCGCGATCCTTGATCAGGGCGCTCGTGCCGCTCGGGTGGACGAGCTCGATCCTGAGGTCGCCGCGGTAGGTGTGCGTGATCGCGAGGTCGAGGACGACCTCACCGAGCGCGCCATCCTCGGTGATCTCGAGCGTGAGCGCGATGCCCTCGTTGTCGTTATCAGGGATGGAGACAGGGCGCTCGGCGATGAAGTCGAAGACCGCGCTGTCGGTTGGCGTCGGGGTGTCATTCTCGATGGAGAGCTCGCAGTAAGCGGTCGGTGTGCGCTCGGCGAAGGAGTCCGCGGCCACGCCGCTTTGAGGACAGGACTCGTCAGCGCGCCACGCGACCCACTGGTCACCGCGGTCAGTCGCCTCGGCGTAATCGCGGAAGATCTGGAAGCCATCACCCTCGTCGTCGCGGTTCATAAAGACCACCACGTCCGCGCACATCATCGCGCTCTCCTGGAGCTCGATGTTCATCTCCATGGCGATGTCGAACATCTGCGAGGTCGAGGAGTTCCAACAGCAGGTCTTGGAGCTCGAGTAATCGAGCTCGGCGAAGACGTAATCTTCGAAGAGGCGGTATTGCTGGTCGACCTCTGCTGGCGAGAGGTCGAACTCGTCTTGCATCAATGTGTAGAGGAGCTCGAAGGCATCCTCGCGAGCGATGCGCGCGGCGCAGCTCGCGGGGTAGCGGCGAAGGTGCTCGCGCTTGGAGGCGATGACATCGAGGAGCACGTCGCGCTTTTGCTCCGGCGAGAGCTCGACGAGCAGGTCTGCGAACTGCTGCGTCCTGGCTTCGATCTCGTCAGTGTTGCGCGAGTTAATCCATGCGCCGCGCGCTTGCTCGGAGACCACGTTCGTCCAGTGACCGTCGATGGACTTGGCGATGCGCCAACGCTTGGCGCCGCCGCCGAGCTCGCCGTAGCCAGGTCCGCCCGTGTAGTCGAGGCGGAAGTAGCGCTTGCTCGCGCCGCTCGACTCCCAGACAGGTTGACGACGAGGCATGGAGCCGGAAGCGACCTCGACCTCGAGCTTCTCTTCACCGTCGACCTCGCCAGCCTCGTCGACCTCCATGACCACGAGCACGTGCCCGATGCCGGTGGCTTGCCAACGCTCGACGAGCACATCGCCCGCCTTGATCTCGGAGGGCTTGAGGTTGAACGTGTTGCGCGAATCCGCGAGGTGAATCGAGCCGAAGTAAGCGAGCGTGGTGATGAGGAAGTGCCCCACGCGCTTGTTCAGGTAGATCTCATCGAAGTATGCGCCAGCGTGAAGCCCCTCGCCGAGCGCGGGCTGCTCGTCATCGAACGATCCTGGGATCGTTTTGTTGCGGAGCGAGGAATCACTGGGCCAGGACGCGCCGCCGCGCACCGCGTCGGCTTGCGAGGAGAAGTCCTCGTAGCGCGTGCGGAAGTCTGGCGTGCGAGAGAAGCGGCCCTCTTCACGACGCATGCCGAAGTGGCCAAAGTAAATGCGGCCATCGCGGTCAGCGGCTTCCAGGAAGAAGGGGAGCTTGTACCAGGAGGCAAACGTCACGCGCAAAAAGATCGCGGCCTCGGCGCACTCGAGCGCGGGCGCTGGCAAGACCTTTCCCCAGGGAGTGGTCAGGTTGAAGGTCTCGCGGCTCGAGCCATGCGCGGGCATGCGATCGAGAGATGCGACCCAACGCTCGTACTTCTGCTCCCAGGTCAACCCGCTGTTCTCGCCCCAGGCGAGCCCTGCGGCAGGGTCGCGACCTTCCCACGTGTTGGAGACTTCCCACACAGAGGTCGCCTCGTTGTCGATCGAGACAGGCAAGCCCTTGCGGCCAGTCACCGCGTCCGCCTTGCCGATCACGATCTCTTCATCGCCGGTCGCGCCGAAGGTGGCCTTCTCGCCATCTTTTGCTTCTTCGACGACGATGCCGTACTCGTCCCCTTGTGGGCCTTGCTCGACCTCGGGCTCGGTACAACCTGTAGCTGCGAGCATCATGCTCGCGATCATCACGACCGACAATAAACGCTTCATAAACCTGGCTCCTCATGGAGAAGGGCTGGAAAAAAGTCCGCCCCTCTAGCTCGTCTCGTTGGATCTTCCTCTCGACCGAATCCCCACAAGAGAACGCGAGGTGTCAAAGGAATGCGTTTCACTAGTGCAAGTCACGATCCGAAACAACCGCTCACACCAAAAAAACTGCATATGCTTATTTTATGCGGGTTTGCGCTCCACTGCAAAGAAGAAGCAAGGAAGATGCAGCCAGAGGTGGAAGATGGAGTAGCCAGTGAGGGGATGTCCCCACTGGCTACTCCATCTTCCACCTCAAAATGTCATACGATCTGGGGGCGATATTTATTGAGATTCGAGGAGTTGCTCGTGGCGAGCACGCAACGCATCGAGCATCAAATCCGCGCACGCGCCGGGAGAGGTGCGGGCGTCGAGCGAGTCTTGCGGCGCGCGATCGGCAAGTGAATCCAGCGAAGAACCGACCTGCCGATACGCCTCGCGGAATGGCACGCCGGAGGTCGCCAGCTCGACGGCCAGATCTGTGGCGTACATGGTCGAGTCGATCGCCTCGCGCATGGTCTTCGCGTTGACTTCGAGGGCAGCCAGCAGATCGGGGACGAGCTCGAAGGCGTCGAGCGCGCGCTGGCAACCGCGCATCAATGGCCCCTTGGTGCCTTGAAGATCGCGGTGATAACCGCTCGGCAGAGAGAGGATCTGCTCGATCTCGGCGATCGCGCCTGGGAGCACGGAGTAAGACCCGCGCAGCAGCTCGACGACGTCGGGGTTGCGCTTGTTGGGCATGATCGAGGAGCCCGTGGTGTACTCGTCGGGGAGCTCGACAAAGGCGAACTCGGCGGTGGTAAACAGGCTCAAGTCCCAGGCGATCCTGCGCACGTCGAGCATCGCCTGCGAGAGCGCCTGCAAGGTGAGCATCTCGAACTTGCCGCGCGAGTTCTGCGCATAGATCGGGTTGATCTGCATGCGCGAGAACTCGAGCTTTCGGGTCGTGTGATCGCGATCGAGCGCAAGGTTGACGCCATAACCAGCGGCAGTGCCGAGCGGGTTGGCGTCGATGCGATCTCGCGTGGCACCCAGGAGCGCCATGTTGTCGATAAAGGACTCCGCGATCCAGGCAAACCACATCCCCATCGAGGAAGGCACCGCGCGTTGCAGGTGCGTATACCCTGGCATCGGGGTGGCGGCGTGCTCGCTGGCGCGATCGAGCGCGACGCCAGCGATCTGCGAGCAGAAGCCCCAGGCGCGATCGAGCACGAAGCGCAGATACAACCTCGAGGCCACGAGCACCTGATCATTACGGCTGCGGCCTGTGTGCACCTTCTTGCCAAGCTCGCCGAGGTTGTCCGTCAACCACGACTCGATCGCCGAGTGCCCATCTTCAAAGCGCCCATCGAGCACGAAGCGCCCCTTTCGCAGCGCATCGGTCAGGTTTTCGAGCTCGTCGAGCAACGCGTCCCGCTCGTCTGCGTCGAGGATGCCGATATGCTCGAGCCCCTCGACGTGCGCGCGCGACGCCTGGATGTCGAAGTGGATCAGGTGCCTGTCGAGGAGCACATCCTCGCCAGCGCAGAACTCCATGATCCTGTGGTTCAATCTCGTATTTCCCTTATCCCAAAGGATGTTGCTCATCGCCGACACCATATGTGAGAATGGATCGATTGTTCCGGGCGTTTCTCTATTTTGAATGCTCCCTTCACCCGGAACCCCTTGCAGAAGCGGGCATTCCTTAACAGCCATCCTCGGACGCGACAAGCATCGGAGCGCGACGTTGAGAGAGCCAACCACCAGCCCGAAGGCCCGGATCGCGTGCTTTTGTGCGCTCGCGATGTTTGTGCCCTCGATCGCGCTGGCGGATGCGCCCACCATCGACAGCGTCTCACTCGGCAAGGCGCGCGTCTTCCTCGACCTCGAACCGCTGGACCTCTCCGCTGACGCGCGCCTCCGCGAAGATGGCGGCGCCTGGACGCGGCGCCAACTTCGCGCCTGGATGTGGCGTGAGCGCGCGCGTATCACCGCATGCATGGAGCAAACCGACCGCGTCACGCCGCTCGCGCCGACAGGTGGCGCCATCACCATCACCCTTCACCTCGACCCGGCGGGCGCGAGCACGACCGACGAGGGCCAGGGAGAGGAGCTGGCAAGCTGCCTCGACGATATCTGGAAGGCGCTGCCTCGAGCAGCGCTCACCAGGAAGGTCGACTACACCCTGATACTGGTGGACCCTCGCCTCGACGAAGAAATCCAGTCCATTTACTCCACGCGAGGAAAACTCCAGATCGCGGGCGCATCACTCGGGGTGCTCCCGAGCTATGAATCACTGGAGACAGGGATGCTCGAAGCGCCGCGCACCGAGCCGCTCGGGACGCCGCCGCTGCTTCGCCAAAGAGAAGAAGCATCGCGCCACGAAGAGACGCTCGCGCCCTGTTACAGAGAGGCTCGCGAGCGCAACCCGGACCTCGCAGGGGACGTGAGCATGACGATCGCGACCAACGCCAAGGGTCGCGTCGAGCGCATCTGGTGGGATCGCAACACCACTGGCGATGCCCAGTTGCTCGGCTGCATCGAGAAGCGCGCGCGAGGTTGGCGCACGACCTTCGGGGAGGCAAACGCGCTCGTCGGGCTCGGCTTCCATTTCGAACCTCCGACGCCGACCACGCGCACAGAAGATTCTTCGACGCGCCCTCTCTATATCGCAGGCAGCCCTGGCATCGGCACACCTCCTGGCGCGGCGCTGTTTTCGACCATCGAGCGCCACGTCGACATGCGGCGCGGGCGTGTGGCTGCGTGCCACAAGCGCCACTCTCCTACAGCCGCCGCGGGCGCATTCCTGCTGCGCGTCGAGGCGGACACGCGCTACCGAACGATCACCCACGCCGCGATCATCCGGCGTGACAAGCCAAACCCCTCGCTCGAGGATTGCATCGAGCGCGCGATCCTCGAGCGGACGCCAACCTTTCCAAGGCAGTCCACGCGCACACGACACACGCTCGACTGGACGATCGAGTTTTTGGCGCCCCACCGAGGTGATGGGCGGCTCGACGCCGACATCGAGGGTCGACTGCTCGCCAGTGAGCCGCCCCCCTCCCCCATCGCGCTGCTCGGACCGACGCGTGTATTGGAGGAAGATCAACTCGAGCACGCCGCACGCATCTACGAGGCGAACGGTTACACCGAGCAAGCGATCGCGCTCTGGATGCAGCTCGCCAACATGACCGCTGATCCTGTCACGCGCGCGCGTCGCATCGAACGCGCGCTCGATGATGGCGAACACTTCACGCGCCCTGACTTCTATCACCAATTGCTCCTGACCGTGGCGCGCACGCGCAGCAACGCCGCGGCGGTGTCCTCGATCGACACCGCGAGACAATCCGAAGCAGAGCTCGCCAAGCGGATCACGCGCGAGGCAAAGCGCACGCACCGACGCGCGCTCGACCAACAGGATCGCGCCTCCCTGAAGCACGCGATCGATCTCTACGAGACGGCGCTCACGTTCGCGCCACCCGCCCAGGAGCCAGACATTCACTTCTACCTGGCCGAGTGCTTACTCGAACGCTCAGAACACCGCCGCGCCGCGGAACATTTTGTCACCTACAGACGCCTCGCCCCCAAGGGCGAGCTGCTCGGTGAAGCGGTGCGCGGCGAGCTGTTCGCGCGCAAGCACTTGACCCGTGAGAGCTGTGAGCAGATGAGGCATCCTCGCAGCGCTCAGGTCCCCGCATCTTGCTTCGAGCAGTTCTTGCGTCGCGCCGACGTCGTGAGCTCGGACATCCAGCTCGACTCCAGGCTGCGCGCCGAGGTCCTCGGGTGGTCGATCGATCTTCTGCGCGAGTTTGGCAGGGAGGACATGGCCGCAGTGCGCGAGCAAAGGTTGCTCGAAGACTTCGATCCTCTCGACATCCCCGTACAGTTTGCGCCATAGTGCCGCGCGTCTACCCTGCGCTCTGCACGAGGAATCCCATGTCTGACCATCGCTCTCGACGTCGCGTCGCGCTGATTGGCGCGCGCGGTTACACTGGCAAGGAGCTCTTGACGCTGCTCGCTGCTCACCCTGGGTTCGAGCTTGTCGCCGCCAGCTCTCGCGAGTTTGCTGCGAACAACACGCGCATTCAGGAGCAAGTCCCCGCCTGGGAGGATGCCTCGCAGACCTTCTGTGAGCTTTCGCCTGAAGAGCTCGCGGGATTGGACCTCGATCTCTGCATCCTCGCGTTGCCCAACGGCGTCTCGCCAAAGTTTGTGGAAGCACTCGATGGCAACACAAAGATCCTCGACCTGAGCTCGGACTGGCGCTTCGATGATAGCTGGCAATATGGCTGGCCCGAACGCTTCCGCGCCCAGATCGCGAAGGCAACGCGCATCGCCAACCCCGGCTGCTATGCCACAGGGATGCAGGCCACCATCTGGCCCGTGCGCGACTTGCTCGCGGCGCCCGCTTATTGCTTTGGCGTCTCCGGTTATTCTGGCGCAGGCACCAAGCCTTCGCCAAAGAACGACCCGGAGGTCTTGCGCGACAACCTCCTCCCCTATGGCTTGACCGATCACACGCACGAGCGCGAGGTCAGCGCCCAGATGGACCACGCCATCTGCTTCACGCCACATGTCGCGCCGTTCTTCCGGGGGATCTCGCTCACGATCTCGATGCAATTTGGCGCGCCACAGGACCTCGACGCGATCATCGCACGCTACGAGGAAGCCTATGGCGACGAGCCGCTCATCGAGGTCTCACCGAAGGAAGCGCCCCTTGTTCGCGACAACATGCACCGCCACCATGTGGCAGTTGGAGGATTCCAGCTCGACAAGAGCAGGACGCGCCTCGTGGCCGTGGCGACGCTCGACAACCTGCTCAAAGGCGCGGCGACGCAAGCGATGCAGAACATGAACCTGATGTCAGGTTTTGACGAGTTCACGAGCATCCCGCTCGGCGAGTGATTTCGCGCGCCTGAAGCGATGAAATCGATAGACTCCTTCCCACTCGAACAAAGCGCTGGCGATATGCCAGCCCCCCAAGTCGTCGGGCTCGCAGCGATCCCACCTGCGTGTTGCCTGACACCCTCTTTTCGTAAAGGAAACAACATGCGAAAGCTCTCCTGCATCGCCCTCTCTCTGGCGCTCCTTGTCCTCGCTTGCGACTCGAACAAGGCCGCCGACCCGAGCAAGGAGACCTCGGCACAAACCTCGGCGACACAAACCACCGAGGAGGCAAAGAAAGACAACGAGCCAGCCAAAGCAATGGCCACGCTCGATGACAGCAACTGCGCTCAGAAGGTCTTCACGGCGGAGGTCGTCAAGAAGTTCGCGCCAAAGTACGAATACATCGCGGACGCTTCGACGATGAGCATCATCACGGGTACATGCACGCTGCTCAAGACACCCGAGTTCCCGACCTCGATCCAGGTCATCATCCCCGAGGACAGGAAGAACCCAGACGCGACGACCGCAGAGCTTTGGGCCAAGTATGTCAAGGAGGGCAAGAGCACGCCGACCGAAGCAGAGGTCACAGAGATGAGCAAGATCGTCCAGGCCGCCGCCGACATCGAGCGCGGCATGGCGCAGGACAACAAGGACGAGCTCGCCAAGATCGACGCGAAGACCAAACAGCAGATCGAGGATTACAAAGCTCAGGTCGTCGAGAGCAAGCTCACCAAGCTCGACGTCGGAGAAAAGGCCGTGTTGATGAAGACCGTCACCACGGTTGGCGACAAGGCGACCGAAGATCACGAAGCATGGGTGATCGTGAACGGGACGCTGTTCTCGATCTCGACCACCGAGGTCACCGACGAGAAGCTCACGCTCGAGATCGTCAACACGCTCGTGCCTCAGTTGGCGACGCTGTAATTGCCGCGAGACAGCAAGAAGGCGTTGTGAAAAGTGATGCAGAGCGCGTGAGATGCCCCCCCAAAACGCGCCTGCATTCTTGAACCGCTGAGTTTTCTTTTCGGCACTGTGCAGTAGCGGAGGTAAGACGGCGCGTTTCTCCCCCCCCATCCCGCGCTACGCTTGGGATAGGGGGGAAACTTACGCTCCGATTACAGGCTGGCATTTCATGAAAAGGAGCTTTCGATTTGGCTTGCTGGTTCCCTTGTGAAACTCACTGCAAGTCTCGGAGTGCACGACGCGAACCATCAACCTCGAACCGAAGCGCGAGTTTGCCCCCTATCACGCGAAGCAAGTGATGGGGGGCAGCAAACGCGCCGTCACTCCGTTGCTATGGCGACAAAGTCAAACCTCTTACTCGGTGGTGCGCAAGGGCAGGCGCCGTTTGTGGGGGGCATCTCACGCATTCCGCATCACCTTTTCTCGACTCCCTCCGTCTCGAGCATCGAACAAAGCTCACATCGGCTCTGCCAACGTCGCGGGCATGGCGAGCGCCTGCTCGACGCAATCGCGCATCTTCTCGAACGTCTCGATGCCATACCAGAACACCGTCCAGGGGTGTTGCGTATAGCTCCCCTCGGCTTGCTGGAAATACCAGTTGTTGATCGGGTTGCTCGAGCGCGAACGCCAGAACAGGGACGGGTTATCATGGCGCATACGCAGCCAGATCGAGCGCCCCAGGCCCTCGCCCTGCGCGCGCGGCGTCACGGCGAACTTGTCCAGGTAAGGCACGACGCCATCATGTGTGAGGATGGCGACGGCGCGGTAATTCTCCGAGACGTAGACCTTGTGGCAGTTCTTCTTGGAGAAGTAATCATCATCGAGCGAGCGCCCGAATGATTGCTCCACCAACCCGCGCGCGCGCTCCAGATCGAGCCCCTCCGCGTCGAAGTCATCGAAGGCCAGGATACGCTCGCCGCGCCGGATCAACGTACCTGATCCTCGGTGCGTGAAGAGCTCGCGCGCGAGGTGATCGGGCGTGGTGATCGAGACCGAGGAGGAGAGCGGGAGTTGGCCGAGCAATTGCCCGATTTGCTCGAGCTTGACCCTCATCCCGGAGTGCACCCAGGGTTGCTCCATCAGGTAATCGAAGTCCTCGGCGAGGTTGATCGAGGGGATGATTTGCTCATCTCCGTCGAGGATGCCGCCTGTGGGGGTGAGGAAGATGACCTTGTAGGGCTCCCCCTCGATCGAGAGCTGGCGCGCCGCGACATCCGCGTTGATGTTGACGATCTGGCCAGCGCTCGTCTCGCCGAGGCTTGCCAAAATCGGAAGGCAACGCGCGCGGATGCAGGAGCGGATCGGCTCGAGGTTCACCGATGAGATCTCACCGACCAGGCCATAGCGCTCCTCGTCCATCAAGGTCGCCTCGAAGACGCCGCTGGTCAGCGGTCTGGCGCGCGTGCCGAGCTCTTCCAGGGCCTCGACGAGCTTGAGGTTCTCTCGCAAGAAGACGCGCCTGGCGACCTCGAGTGTTTTCTGGTCCGTGACGCGCATTCCATCGACGCGCCTTGTCTCGATCCCTTCTTCCTCGAGCGCGGCGTTGAGTTGAGGGCCTGCGCCGTGCACCACGATCGGGTAGAGCCCGACCTGATGGAGGAACGAGAGCGAGCTCGCCAGGCTCTCCAGATCATCCTGCAAGATGCCGCCGCCGACCTTGATGACGGCGAACTTGCGGGAGTCGATGCTGGAGAACTCCTTGAGGTATTGCTCGACCTCGTTTCGCGAGCCGAGGTTGCGAAGCAACCGAACGATCACATTGCGCGTATCAGACATCCTTATCCTCTCATCACGGCGGCGTAGATAGTAGCGGCGCGCTCGAGCTGCGCGAGCTCGACCCATTCATCGGCGGCGTGTGCCTGGGCGATATCACCGGGGCCGAGCACCACCGTGTCATACCCCGCCTGCGAGAAGAGCGCAGCCTCGGTCCAGAAGTCCACCGGCGCGCCGATGTCAAAACCGTGCGCCAGGGCGACCTGGCGCGCGCGCTCGACGCGCGCGCTGCCCGGCGCGCCATCCTCGGTCGGCGCGGGCAAGGTAGGCCCATAGAATCCGGGCTTCCAGGTCACGCGCGCTGGATTTGCCGCCAGTTGTTGGAAGGACTTCGAGAGCGTTTCGGGGTTCTGGCTGGGCAAGGGACGCATCCCCCACCAGACGGAAGCGCTGGCCGCGATCATGTTGGGCTTGACGCCCCCTTCCATCCTCCCGAGGTTAAAGCAGATCCCCTCGAGGCCAGCGTAGCTGGTGCTCTCGAGGTGTTCTTGCGCCAGCGTGAGCGCGCTCGCGCACCAGCGCGCTGCCTCGTGCAGCGCGCTGTCCACCAGAGCGCGGGCTTGAGATGCGTGCCCTGGCACGCCGTCGAACAGACCCGTCTGGGTCAGGATGCCGCGGTGCTCGAGCACCGCTTCACAACGCGTCGGCTCGGCCACGAGCACGAGTTCGTAGCCCGTCTCTCGTGGCGCGTGGCGGAGGCAAAAATCCTTCACGCACCGCGAGCTGCCTGCCTCTTCATCGGAGGTAAACAGCAACGCGATGTCGCCAGAGGTTGCCGTAGCGGCGGCGATCATCGCCGCCGCAGCGCCCTTGATATCGCAGGCGCCGAGACCGATGGCGACGTCACCCTCGACAAGCAAATCGAGAGGATCTCTGCTCCACGCCGAGTTGGCCGGGACCGTGTCGAGGTGGCAATTCATCAGGACGCGCGGGGTGCCGCGCGTCGCCAAGAAAGAGACGCATCCGTCGCCGAGATCCACGCGCTCGATGGAGAAACCAGCGCCCGAGAGCTGCTCTTCGATGATGTCGAAGATGGCGCTCTGCGCGCTGATTTCACGCGGAGGATTGGTGGTATCGCAGGAAACAAGCGCGCGCAGGTTGTGAAGCGTTTGCTCGAGCAGGCTCATGGTCATCACTCCTCGCGCGCTTGCTCGAGCAGGTCGAGTGGGTTGATCTTCGCAGACAGCGCCGAGCTCTGGCCATAGAGCTTGATGAAGCCTTCTGCCTCGACGGCGCCCCAATCCGCGGACTGCGCGTAGACAGCGCCCGAGTGATGCAGGATGCGATCGGAGTCGACCTTGACCGCGTAGACCTGGCCACCGACGGCGCTCAACGTGACCTTGCCCTCGATAAAGCGCTGCGAGCTCTCGAGGAAGGTCTCGAGGTCGATCTTGAGCGGCTCGTAGAAGAAGCCCTTGTAGACAAGCTCCACCCACTTGCTCGCGACCATCGGCTTGAAGCTGTTCTGGTGGTTGGTGAGGATTGCCTCTTCGAGCGCGCGGTGCGCGACCATGAGCGAGACAATGCCAGGCGCCTCGAAGACGATGCGGCCCTTGAGGCCGATGGTCGTATCACCGGTGTACATCGCGCGACCGACGCCAGCCTTTCCAAAGCGCGCGTTGAGCTCTGCCAGGAGCGCGGGGCCTTCGAGTGATTTTCCATCGATCTCGGTGGCGACGCCATTCTTGAAGGTCAGCGTGGTCTCGACGGGCGTGTCGGACCAATCCCTGGGGCGGCTCGTGATCTGGTAGGTCTCCTCGCCGGGCGCCTCGAAGCGATCGATCTCGGAGCCCGAGATCGTCACGCCGAGGACGTTCTCGTTGATGGTGTAGCGCGTGGTCTTGGCGCGAACGGAGAAGCCGCGCTCCTCGAGGTACTCGCGCTCGTGGGTGCGGACGTTGTCGACCTCTTGCTGGATCTCGCGGATCGGCGCGAGGATCTCGAAATCACCGAGCGCGCGCACGGTAAGATCGAAGCGCACCTGATCGTTGCCCATGCCGGTGCAGCCGTGAGCGAAGTACTTGATGCCGCGCTCGCGGCACAGCTTGAGGGCGAGTCGCACGATGACGTAGCGGTCCGAGCAGAGCAGCGGGTATTGATCCTGGTAGAACTTGCCACCCCAGATCAATGGGACGACGACCTCGCGCCAGATGTCATCGGCGCCAGAGACGGTGACATGCTCGACGGCGCCGAGCTCCTCGGCGCGCTTTTCGATGTAGTCGAGTTCCTCTGCGTCCACGCCGCCGGTGTCGACGAACATGGTGATGACTTCGTAGCCCTGCTCGCGCAGGTAGGGGACACAAAAGCTGGTATCGAGGCCGCCGCTGAAGGCGAGCACGACGCGTTTGTCAGACATGCTCTTCTCTCTTTATCTCGAGGGTTTGTTTTACAGAATCTCTATCGGTTTAGCTCGCGCCCAGCAGCGCGCTCATGAGCGCCTTCTGGACGTGGAGGCGGTTCTCCGCCTCATCGATGATCAGTGAGTATGGCGCGTCGAAGACCTCGTCGGTCGCCTTGACGTTGCGGCGCGCGGGCAAGCAGTGGCTAAAGAGGCCATTGTCCGTGCGCGCCATCTTCTCGCCATCGACGATGAAGTGCTTGTGCGCGTCGCGGATCGGCTTCTCCTCTTCCCAACGCCCGAAGTAAGGGAGCGCGCCCCACGACTTCGCGTAGACGACATGCGCCCCGTCGTAGGCTTCCTCGATGTCGTGCGTGACCGTCAGCGTGCGCCCCTGGCGCTCGCAGTTATTTTTGCCGAGCGTCATGTAGCGCTCGTCCAGCGTGTACTCGGGCGTGGGCGTGAGCAGGGTCACGTCGAAGCCAAACGCGCTGGCGATCAGCAGCGCGGAGTTTGCCACGGCGGTGTTCAAGGGCTTTGGATGGTAGGTCCAGGTGAGCAAGAACTTCTTGCCATCGGTGGTTCCGAGGCGTTCCTTGAGCGCCATCATCAACGCCAGCTCCTGACACGGGTGCGTGATCGTCTCCATGTTGATCACGGGCACGGTGGCGTGCGCGGCGAAGCTCTTGATGACGCGATCCTCGCGATCCTCGCTCCAGTCCTGAAACTTGGGGAAGGCGCGCACGGCGATAAGATCACAGTAACGCGAGAGCACGCGCGCAGCTTCGCGCACGTGCTCCTCGGCGGTGGCGTCCATCACCGCGCCATCCAGAAACTCCATCGGCCACGAGCCAGCGCCGGGCTGCAAGACGACTGCGTGCCCACCCATTTGGTAGATGCCGATATCGAACGAGCTGCGCGTGCGAAGCGAGGGGTTAAAGAAGACGAGCGCGATGGTCTTGTGCTCGAGCCTGCGGTTGACGGGGGTTGCCTTGAGCGAGATGGCGTCCTCGATCAGGCCCTCGAGTTCCTCGCGGCTCCAATCGGCGGTAGTCAGAAAATGACGCATGAATGACCTCGGGTAGGTAGCAAGGAGGTCGTGAGCGAGCGCGACCTCGGCGAGCGGCGACGCGCCGCGATTTGACGCAGCGCATCATAAGAGGATTCCTGTCCCTGTCAACGTGGCTTGCTGACACATCAAAGGGGCGCATACCCCCCTGTTTTCGACGCAGCGCGTCACGGGTCCCTCTTGAGAAGTCGCTTTGGCAGTGTTAGGGGAGTGGCAAGTTGCACGCAGTGTCCAACTCTGCATTTCATCACCCCCGTCGTTTCCGTGGAGGGACAATCATGATCCAGGCTGCCGAGAGCGTCCTCGAGCTGGTGGGCAATACACCGCTGGTTCGCTGCAATAAGTTGGCGACCCATGTAAAAGCCAACATCTACCTGAAACTCGAGTACATGAACCCAGGTGGTTCGGTCAAAGATAGGCCCGCGCTCCAGATGATCGCTGACGCGGAAGCGAGCGGCGAGCTCTTGCCGGGCGGCACCATCATCGAAGCCACCAGCGGGAACACCGGGATGGGCCTGGCGATGGCCGCAGCGGTCAAGGGCTACAAGTGCATCTTCGTCATGCCCGACAAGATGAGCGAGGAGAAGATCAAGGCCCTGCGCGCTTGCGGCGCCAAGGTCGTCGTCTGCCCCACGGCCGTCGAGCCCGAGGACGAGCGCAGCTACTACAGGGTCTCCGAGCGCCTCGCGCGCGAGATCCCTGGCGCGTTCCTCGGCAATCAGTACCACAACCCCTCCAACCCCAAAGGGCACTACCTCTCGACGGGGCCCGAGCTCTGGGAGCAGACCGGCGGCAAGATCGACGTCTTCGTCTCGGCTGCGGGAACGGGCGGCACCATCTCCGGCACGGGCAAGTACCTCAAGGAGAAGAACCCCAACATCATCAACGTCGCCGTCGATCCTGTCGGCTCGGTCTACTACGACTACTTCCGCACCGGGAAGTTGACGGAGGCGTCGACCTATTTGGTGGAAGGCTTCGGCGAGGACTTCTTGCCGACGACGATGCACTTTGACTACGTGGACGAGGTCGTCCGCGTGACCGATGGCGAGTGCTTCGAGGTGGCGCGCAGGTTGGTCCGCGAGGAAGGCATCTTCACGGGTGGCTCCTCGGGCGGCGCGCTCGCAGGCGCGATCAAGTACGCCGAGCGCTTCCCCAACAAGGAGCTCAACATCGTCGTCGTCATGTGCGACTCGCTCGCGCGCTACCTGACCAAACTCTTTGACGACGACTGGATGCGCGAGAACGGCTTCCTGCAAGAGAACAAGGACACCGCGCGCGTCTCGGACATCCTCGGCGAGAAGCCCACGCGCAACGTGCACACGGCCAAGCTCGGCGACACCATCGACGACGTGGTCGCGCTGATGAAGGAGCACAGCATCAGCCAGCTCCCCGTCACCGACGCAGGCCGCGTCGTGGGCATCGTCAACGAGACGACCGTCCTGAACCACCTGCTCGGTCGCGGCGAGCACGGCGACAAGATCGACGATCTGGTCGAGTCGCAGTTTGCCATCGTCGAGCCCTCGAACAAGCTCGGGATCGTCGGGCAGTTCTTCAAACAGAACAAGATCGTGATCGTGGTCGACGACAACAAGATCGTGGGCATCGTCACAAAGATCGACTTCATCGATTTCGTCAGCTCGAAGATGTGAGCGGAATGTCTCACCGAGTTCGCGAGGTTTGACCCAGGAGGTGGATCTATGCCACCTCTTGGGTCGATGACCTGTTCCCCTCACGACTGTTCTTTTTGCGGTGAGACCTCGATGCAAGGCCCCTTCTCCCCCCGATATCTCCTGGCGCTGCTCACATGCACCCTGCTCTTTGCCCCGACGGCACCGACGCAGGCCGCCTCCCCTGGAGATCTCCAGGACCACATCCTCTTGCTGGCCGTCGACCAGAGCGTCCTCGCCTCCAATGACAAAAAGCTCTCGGAGCGCGCACACCAGCTCGCCCTACGAGAGCTCACCGAAGAGGTCGCCAACCGCATGGAGCGTCGCCTGATGGCCGCGGGCATCCGCAGCCAGGCGAGCGCTCTGCCGCGTGGACGCGTCAAGCTCACCGCGCGCACGCGCAAGCCGCGCCACTGGGTCGAGGGAATCATCGCTGGCGGCGGCGCCATGGAGATTCGCCCCGACATCGACCAGACCTTTATCTGGAGCGGCCTCGGCGGCATCCTCCCCGGTGATATCGAACTCAAGGAGACCACGCGCGGGACCATCGCCTGGAGCGCTGAGCGCGATCCTCTGGCGAAGTTCGCCAGCAAACTCACCCTGGCACAGGGAGAGCTCTATATCGTGCCGGATGCAGACGGTGGCTGGCGCACGCTGCTTCTTGGCAAGGCGGTGTTGACGCACAAGGACCTCGCCAGCGCGAAGAGCGCGCAGTCGAGCATCGGCCTCCCCTTTATCCAGCTGACCTTTGGCTCCTCGGGGGCCGCCTCCTGGAACGCCATCCCGCGCGCCACGCCCATGGCCATGGTGCTCGATGGCGAAGTCATCACGACCTTCCAAACGCCGAACACACGCAGCCAGGCGCAGCTCTCGTTGCAGTGCTCGGACATCTGGGTCCCGGCCAATAAACAGGACGAGTGCGTCGAGGTCGTCGTCGGTCGACTCGCCGCCCCCATCCCCATGAAGGTCACGATCATGACCGGCAAGGAGTGAGCGCCTTTGCACGCGCCACGCTCCATGTGCACAATGAGAGATGCGATGATTGGCAATTGCAATGATTGGAGATGAGCGATGACTTCGAGACCATACCCAGAAGCGATCCGCGGCGCCTGGTACATGATGCGCCAGGAAGAACCGGTCGATAAGGCGCGCGAGCGCGACACTTACGAGCTCTACATCTACCGCCTCGACGGCACCTTTAGCCGCATCCAGCTCAAGGATGGGCACGTCAAGAGCCAGGAGCACGGGGACTTCACGTTTGATGGCGAGTTCCTGATCACGCGAGGCCGCAACACCGAGACCTATCGCGTCGACGCCAAAAGCACGCGCGAGTGGACCATCGAGACAAAGAAGCACGCGTTCACCATGAAGCGCAGCCTGTTCGCGCCTGATGACGCAGCGCTCTCCTCGGCTGACCTTCGCGACATCCGCATCCTCCCCATTCGCGTCAAGGTCACCTTCCCGAGCGATACGCTCGGCACCTCGCATGGCCTGCTCACGTTCGATCGTGGCGGTGATCTCGAGAAGCCATTGATTCTCGGCGAGGTCGCCGTCGAGCTCTTGAACGACCGCAAACTCTGCTGGATCGGGCTCACCAAACGAGCCGATGGCATCGAGCCACAGACGTGGGATAGGATCTTGCGCGAGTCGGTCTTCGATCTTGGCCTGGAGGATACGGACAACGTCGAGGAGCTCGAGTTACTCGACATCGAAGCCGACCGCTTCAACGTCATCGAGTTCGGCTAGACCGAACTCGAACAAACCTCATGAGCCACCGACGGTGGCCCGCGAAAAAAAGCCGCCGGAACTTTTTGCTGACCGGTTGGAGTCGTCTGATTCCAAACAGCAAAAAGTTCCGGCGGCTTTTTTTCGCTCGGCGCCAGCGCGCTGACGCCATCAAACAAGCGCGGTGAGAATCACAGCGTACAGATGTTGTTCGTGCACACACCCGCGGTGCAAGAGTTCCCGCAGTTCACATTGCCCATCGAGCCGCAGCCATCCGACTGCATGCCGATGTTACCGCACGCCTCTCCGCCATTGGCTGCGCCATAGGCATCGCAGATCTCCTGGGTGGTCGACGGCGTACAACTGCACATGTTGCCACTGCACGTGTTGTTGTCATTGCCATTGCTCGTATCACACGTCCCGCAGTCAAAGCTCACCATCATCCCGCAGCCATCATTGGCCGTGATGGAGTCACAGTCCGCGTTGGCATCGCCACAGATCTTCATGGCGTTGTAAGGGGTACACACGCACTGGTTGTTCGAGCACGCGTTGTTGTCCTTGCCGCCGCTGGTGTCGCACATGCCGCAATCCGCGACCATCTTCATCCCGCCGCAGCCATCGCTGCCGGTGACAGCCCCACACGTCGCGCCCTCATTGCTGCAAATTTCAGCGTCCGAGTACGGCGTGCACGTGCACGTGTTGCCAACGCAGGTGTTGTTATCATTGCCGCCGCTGGTGTCGCACATCCCGTTGTTCGGGCCGCAGTCGATGGAGCTGCACGCGTTGGAGACCGAGCCACAGTCAAAGCCCGGGTCACAGGTGAGCGTGTCACACTCGCACGCGTTGTTGACGCAGGACTCGTCCGTCCCGCAACCACCACAGTTGGCGACCATCTTCATGTTTCCGCAACCATCACTGCCAGTGACAGACCCGCACGTGGCGCCAGCGTTGGTGCAGATCTCGGCGTCCGAGTACGGCGTACACACGCACTGGTTGCCGCCATCACACATGTTGTTATCGCGGCCATTGTTGGTCGGGCATGTGCCACAGGAGACCGTGCGTGTCGCGTTGCAGCGATCCTGGACCGTGAGCGAGCCACAAATCGCGCCAGCCATCTGGCAAAGCTGCTGGTCTGTCTCGGCGACGCACTCGCACTGGTTGCTGCCGTTGCAGATCTCGTTGTTGCCACAGCCTCCGCAGCTGATGCTGCGAGGATAACCGCAGTTGTCCGTCCCCGAGATGTTGCCACACTCGGCGCCTGCTCCCTGGCAGAAGTCCGCGTTGCTCTCGGAGGAGCAACACGTGTTGCCGCCGCTCTCGCAAATCTGACCACCCGAGCACGTGCCGCAGTTTACCGTGCGCGTCGCCGCGCAACGATCCTGGACGGTGATGGCGCCACAGGTCGCAGCGTTGGCCGTGCAAAGCTCGGCGTCGGTCTCGGGTGCGCAGACGCACTGGTTTGTCTGACACACTTCGTTGTTGCCGCAGCCGCCGCAATCGCTGGTGTTGTTGCAAGCGTTCGTGACCGTGCCACAGTCGACGTTGTTGCAAGAAGGCGCAGGACATTCGCAGGTGTTGTTGCCGCCGCAGACGCGGTCATTGTTGCAGGAGCCGCAGGTGGTCGTTCGAGGATCACCGCAGTTATCCATCCCCGAGACCTCACCACACGTCTTGCCGAGGCGCGCGCAGAACTGGTTGTTGGTCTCGGGCTGACAGACAGAGCACGTGTTGTCGTTCTGGCAGATGCCATCATCGCAGCCGCCACAGTTGACCGAGCGCGAGACGCCGCAGTTATCATTGGCGACGATGGTGCCACACTGTGCGTTGTTGCGGCCGCAGAAGGTCTCGTCGGTCTCGGGGACGCACTCGCACTGGTTGGCGTTGTTGCAGATGTCATCGGTGCCAGCGCAGCCGCCGCAGTTGATCATACGCGGAGTGCCGCAAATGTCGGTCGTCATAAGCTCGCCGCACTGCGCGCCCATGTCGGTGCAGAGCTCGGCGTCGGTCTCGGCCTCGCAGAAGCAGACATTGTTCGGCGCGCATCGCTCGCCATCGCCCTGGCACTGACCGCAGTTGATGGTGACTTGATCGCCGCAGCTGTTGACGAGCGTGATCGAGCCACACTGCGCGCTCGCGCCCATGCAAAGCTCAGCGCTCGTTTCATCGCCGCAAGGCACGAGGCACGTGTTGTTGTCACACTCCTCGTCAGCGCCCATGCAGGTGCCACAATCGAGCTCGCGCTCGGCGCCGCACGAATCCATCACGACGAGCGCTCCGCAGGTGGCCTGTGCCATCAGGCAGAGATCCTCGTCCGTCTCGGCGACGCACGAGCACTGGTTGTTCACGCACATGTTGCCGTCGCCAGCGCACACGCCGCAATCGGGCATGCGACGCACCCCGCAAGAGTCGAGCATGGAGGGGAGCGCGCCGCACTCGGCGCCTGCGCTCGCGCAAAGCTCCACGTCGCTCTCTGGCGTGCACATCCCATCGGGCATCATGCCCTCATCGGGCATATCCACGAACGTCATGTCCATATCGAGGATCGGCGTGGTGTTGCCTGAAGAAACCCAGACGCCACCACGACAGACATCGTCTCCCCGGGTCTCTCCCTCGTTCTCGCACTGCAAATCACCGAAGGTCGAGGATTGGTACGTGCAGCCAAACGAGAAGAGCACGAGCAAGGCGGGCAAGAGCACCCACCGACGGACAGATGTTTCGAGAGAATCGTTCAAGGCTTTATGCTCCCAGACCCGCCACGAATGCGGCGAGGAGAAGGTTCAGTCGGGTGAGCAAGATGCCCACCATGGTTCTTCGCGAAGTGATCCGAGGCGACGATAACATCAACCTCGGCGCTTACTCAAACGATGTCATTGCTCGCGGATGATGTAGAAACGATCGCGCTGGCTTCCATCACGCGACGGCGCGCCGATGACCATATACTCGCCAGAAATATCCACGTCGTAGCCGACATGAAGCGTGTCGTTGTTCATGGGGTTGAAGTCACGAATGCGACTCCAGTTTCCTCCGCTCCTGCGGAAGACCTCTGCGCCGCTGCGGCTGCCACGATCCAGCCCCCCGAAGCCTCCGCGCGTGATATCCGTCACGTTCTCCATTTCTCCCTCGAGGCCAGGGCGACCGACGATCAGCGTGTCTCCTTCGAGCGCGACGCAGCGCCCGAAGGCATCATCCCCCAGGTTTTCATTCGAGGGCGTGTCGATAAACGCAGACTGCGACCACGTCCCGACAATCGAGCGCATCGAGACTGCGCCCTCATCGCCCGAATCATCATCATAGTCAGGCATGCCGATCGCGAGGTTCACTCCATCGAGCGCGACGCCAAAGCCGAAGACATCGCCGGACGAGCCATTGATAGGGACACCGCCTGTCCTGTCCCAATCGCCGTTGCCGGGGCGATACTCGTAGACATAGACCTGACCAAACACGGGCGCGCCCACCGCGAAGCGGTTCCCATCGAGCGAGACCGAGTAGCCAAACCTCGAGTTCACATCCCCTGGCAAGTTGAGCACCGCGCGCTGGTTCCAGTTGTTGCCGGTTCTGTGGAAGGCATACACGCTGCCGATCCGATCGTTGCTGCTGTTTTGCTCGGTGGGATCGCCGACGATGATGCGATCACCGTCGAGCGAGACCGCCCACCCAAACCGACCCGACGAGTGGTTTTGAGGCAACGTCGGGGTCACGCTGACCGTGTGGCTCCAGCTCCCCTGCGCGTCGCGCTCGAAGATGCGCACGATGTTGTCTCCGGGCTCTCCGACGACGATGCGGCCTGCGGCCTCGTCGACATCGACCGACTGCCCGAAGAGGTCATCGTTGTTCACACCAGGAGCCGCGAGTTGCGTGGTTTGAGACCATACGCCGGTGCTCGGGTCACGGTTGTAAATAAAGGCGCGCCCCTTGTAGTTGTTGTTCCCGCCGTTATCACTGAAGAACGGCGCGCCGATGACGACGGTGTTGCCATCGATGGCGACGGCGCGGCCAAAGCCCGAGTCCGCGTTGATGTTTGATGGAGACTGGAGCGTAACCGAATTCTGGCAGGCAAAGTCAAGGCAGAGCTGATCCGCTGCGCACACGCCACAAGATGGCGTCCTCATCACCCCACAGCTGTCCATCACCGTGGGGGTTCCACAGGTCGCCGTGTTCGCCATGCACAACTCCGCGTCACTCTCGGCGTCGCAGCTGCACATGTTGTCCGTGCCACAGGTCTCTGGAGCGTTGCAGCTGCCGCAGTTGTTTGTCCCATTGCAAGCATTCTTGACCTCGCCGCACTCGAGGTTCTGGCAGGAGGGGGTCGGGCAAACGCACATGTTGCCGTTACACTCCTCGTCCTGCCCGCAACCACCACAGTCGACCGTGACCATTTGACCGCAGCCGTTGTCGACCTGAAGCATCCCGCAAGCCGCGCCGCTCATCATGCAAAGGTCTTGCTCCGAGCTTGGCGCGCAGCACGTCCCGGTGTTTTGCTCACAGACCTCATCGCCCGAGCAAGAGCCGCATTCGACCTGCACCATCAGGCCACCACATGCTGGCGAGGCGACCTGCTGCGTGCCGCAATCGAAGCGTCCCATGCAAAGCTCCGCGTCGCTCTCGGCGGTGCACTCGACGCATGTAAGGTTGGCGTCGCAGGTAAAGCCGGGTTGGCAGGCCACATCCTGTGAGCACTGCACGGACGAGCGCGTATCACCGCAGTTGTCGAGCGCCTCGGGGACCACGCCACACTCGGCGTCGGGCGCGACGCGCGCGCAGAACTCCGCGTTGGTCTCTGGCACACACCCCATATCCCCGCCCATGTCGTCGGGCATATCCACGGGAGGTTCCATATCCCGAGGAGGCTCCATATCGAGCGGTGGGCCCATATCCGTCGGGTCAGGCATATCGACCACAAGATCCATATCACCGACAGGAGGCATCCCATCGTCCAGACCAGGGGTCGTATTGTTCTCGCCGCCAGTGGTTACCCAGACGCCATCCCGACACTCCTTGCCTGGCGCGCTCTCGCCCTCTTCGCAGGTAAACTGCCCGAAGGTGCTCGACTCGTAAGCGCACGATGAGAAGGTCACCCCCACAAACAGCGCGAGCAACGCCGGTAAGGATGGAAAGAAACCGCGCACAGAGGAGAATTGAGACATGGAGTGGCCTCGAAGCGATGGGGGGCGTGTGGAAACGCCGACAATGATCTTTACGCTTCGATTCTAACCTCTCTACCGCCCTATCGCAAAGCCACTCCTTGTCAACGTGTCACCACCATGGGAAACGCCGCCCAGAGGAACGAGGAGTGCTGCACGCCTGATGCTCTGGCGCGCGCGATCGCGGCGAGCTTTGCCTCCCGGAATGCTCGAGGCAGCGGGACCTCCTTTTTGGGAGAGGCATAGGTCGTGTAGAGGTCGATAAACAACCTCGAGGTGGGCTCGCTGGGCACCTGCCAGAGCGAGCTGACCACACGCCTCGCGCCCGCCTCCAGGAAGGAGCGCGAGAGCGCGTGGACGCCATCGCCAGCAAACTCCGTCCCCACACCCGTCTCGCACGCTGACAATGTCACCAACTCGGCGCGCGTCAGATCCAGCGCGCCGAGCTCGCTCCCATCCATCATCCCATCCAACCCCGACGTGCTCGCGTCGAAAGGTTGCTCCGCGCCAGACAACACGATCGAGGATAACCCCGTGATGTCGAAGAACGCGCCCCCCTCCTCGAAGACCCGCTCGAGCGCCGAGATCAAATCCCCGCCAAACATCTTCTCGTAGCACTTCTTCTCATCCGCGAAGAACCCGTGCGTGGCGATATGCACGATGTCTCGCGATTGCATCGCGTCCGCGACCAACGGCTCCACTGCGGTGTCTCCTGTCACCAAGCTGACCTCGCCGCCAAACTTCGCGCCGAGGATCTCCGCCACGGCCCTCGCCTCTGTGCGAAGTGGCGCCCACTTCACCCCGACGCCGCAGTTAGGGACGTCCTCCTCGCCGCGCAAGGCGACCCGCTCGACGCGTTTGGAGAGCTCCTTGCTCGAGAGCTTCGAGGCGAAGTTCTCATCACACCCCTTGCTCGTACAACGTTGCCATGTCTCGAGCGCGCTCAACAGCGACGGGAGCCGCGAGGAGTAATCGATATCCCCCACGACGAGCGCCGAGCGCTTGCGCTTTGCCGATGACTTGCTCTTCTTCTTGCTCGAGAGCTTCGCGGTCTCTTCTCGTCCGCCAGGCTCGAGCAACGCGCTCGGGAATGGGAGGATGTCGACCTGGTGATCCTCCACGAGGTAGCGCTTGCTCACAGGATCGACCAGCCCGTCAAACGAGACCGAGGCGAGTGATTTATCCGGCACGACGAGAAGATTCGCGTCCTTTTCGAGGTTCTTTGCCACGGGCGAAATCAACGCCTTGTAGAGCAAGGCCGAGTCCTCCTCCATGGCCAAGAAGCTCTTGTAACACTTGAGCGGCGAGCCCTTGCTCTTGTAGCACTGCTGCGCTTCGGTGACCTTTCCGCGCCAGGTCGCGACCATGGTATCGATCTCACTGACCGAGCCAAGCTCCTCGCGCCCGAGCTTGCAATCTGGCGTCAACGTGTAGGCCGCGTAGTAGAGATCCCCCGCCGTCTCGCCCTGACGGCTCGACTCGGCGTCCACCTTCATCGTCGATTGGTAGGCCACGAGCGTGGCGTCGCGCGCCGCGAGCGCCGCGCATATCTCGTCCATCGTCGCGAGCTTTGGCGCCGACGGATCGATGACAACTTTTCTATCCTCGAGCACCTTCTTTGCCTCGGCGAAGACCTCCGGGGGAAGCAGTTTATCCCCTTCTCGATGCCCCTCCCACGCCGCGAGCGCCTCCTTTCCCTTCTTGTCGAGCGAGGCGATCGCGATCTGGCGCTCCTTCTGCGCCCTGGCGAGCGCGATGCCTGTCCCTTGCCAGTTCAGGTACGTCTCGAAGCGCGCCTTCTCGTCCCCCTCTTGCAACGAATAGACGTGGTGTAGCGGACGGTAGGCAATCATCAACAGGAACGCCGAGCGCATGTTGTCGGTGTCCTCGATGAGCTGATCCCAGATCAGCTCGCGCCAGATCGAGAGCGCCTCCTTGCCCGCAGCGAGCGCCTCTTTCGTCTTGCCGAGCAAGTGGTAGGCGCGCATGGCGACCAGGCGATTCTCGATCAACTCGCGCGTCTCACCACAACACCTGAGACGCTCCCTGTGGACATCACCCAACATGTCGAGCGCCTTCTCGGGGAGGTTCCCGGCGACGAGCAGTTCGAGGTGATTGTCCAGGCTGTCGAGGTTGCGCGGATGCACCCCTCCAAATGTCGCGTTCGTCAGCTTGAGCGCATCGACGCCGTACTTGAGCGCCTCCTTGACGTTGTATTGCTCTCGATAAATCAGCGCCAACTCGAGGTAATAAGGAGAGAGCGCCGCGTTGTCCTTGCCAAGCTGCTGCTCGAGCATCCCGGCGGCCATCTTCGCGTGCTTCTCCGCCGTCTTCATTGACTCCTCGTCGAGCCAGCGCTGCGCCCACCTGCGGTGCACCTTCGCGCTGACCAGATGGTAACGTATCCTCCCTGCGTGATCAGGCTCGTGGTAGCGCTCCAACAGGATCTGCGCCTTGGTCAACGCCAACTTCGCCAACCAGTCCTCACCATTGAGCAAGGCGACGTTGGCAAACTCCATGTAGCCGTGACCGGTGAAGGGCGCCGAGTCCGAGATCGTGTGTCTCATCGCCCGGATCGCGTGGAAGATGACATGCCTGGCGCGCGGGATGTCCCCGCTAGCAGCGAGCGCGCGCCCAAAGAGCATCTGCGCGCGCGTGGCGCGTATGTGATCCTGGCCAAAGGTCGCGTTGATCTCGCGCTGTGATTGCTCGAGGATCTGGAGTGAGGTCTTTGGCCCAGGCTCGAGGATGTGCAGGATCGCCTGATAATACAGGTTCGATTCAGCCCGCCACGGATGCCCCTCGGGGAAGATCGCGTTGGCGCCGCGCGATGCCGCGCGAAAGTAATCGAGCGCGGCGGCCTCATCACCCGCATACCATGCGTATTTCCCCGCCCTTATCGCGATGCGCACGGTGCGGTAGTGCTTCTCGCCAAGCTCCTCGCGAAGCATCTTGAGGACCATCGCGTAGATGTCAGCGCTCTTCCTGTACTTTCCCACCTGGTGATGCGCGGCGTAGACCTCGAACTCGGACGGCCCATAGAGGAGCCCGTCGACGTTCTTGGCCATGACCTTATCCGCCATATCGATCTTCGGGAGCAAATCGGGATCGAGCAAGTTGTACTCCAGGCTCGCGTACCAGCGCAGCTGCTTCGCGTCCTCGGGTTTCATCCCCTCCTTGATCGCGCGCGCCTCGAGCGCTTTGGCGTCATCCCCTTTTTTAACGCCCCGCAACAACTCGAAGCCAATGTCTCCGAAGCGACGCCAATCCGAGCACTTCTCCTGAAGCGGCCACCCATCCCCACAGGCGACGAGGCAAGCCTCGCGCTCCTTGTCTTCAGTGCCCTCGCATAGCGCGAGCCTGCCAAGGCGCTTTGCTTCGGCGGCGCTCTCCTCGAGCGTGACCTCTTTCTTTGCCGTCTCCTGCGAAGAGACCGGCGGAGCGCTAAACAACGCGCTCGTCAAGAGCGCGACCAGCGCAGTAAACGCGCACCCTTTTCGCCAAGACATCAGCTCGCCTCCTCATAGACGATCAACCGCGTGACCTGCTCGTCCTCAGTGCTCATCATCACGCCAGTGATCATACCGCGCGCAGGACATACGAGCACCTCGGCGCGCTCTCCTGTATCCGAGACACCCTCGGGGACCACGTTGGGGCACTGGCAGGCGACCTGTGTTCGCGTCGGACGACTGCCCGGCGCGAAGTCACGGATCATGATGACAAGGTCGATCGGATCGAGCGCGGGCTCCATCGCGCCGGGCAACCTGACGCGGATGTAGCGATCCTTCGCGCCCGCCCTCCCCTCGACCTCGCGAGTGCACGTCGTGATCCCCATCTTGCTCTCGGTCTTGCCGACCTGTGGGAGCGAGTGAGAGAAGGCAAACCCCTCGGCGCATTGCCCCAAATCCTGGGTCGGGCTCGTCGGGACCTCGGGCGCGGGGATCGGACCTGGATCTTCCTTACACATCGGGCCGGGCTTTGGCGCATCGGGCGCGGGGAGTTTTTGAGACGGATACGCAGTGAGGCGTTTGACCACCGCAGCGACCTCGGCGTTGCCCTTGACCTTCTTGCCAAGCTTCCCGAGTGATTTTCCCCACTTCTTCGCGGCGCTGCGCTCACTCACAGGGGGCGCCGGGTTCTTGACGACAAACGCGACCAGCTCTGCGAGCGCGAGGTTGTGCGAAAACGCCTCGGAGAGCGCCTTCGGTGGCTTCTTGCCTGCCTCCTTCTTCGCCGCATCGAACGCGACCTTTGCCCCCTTGACGTCGCCATTGTAGAGCGCCAAACACCCGGTGGCGCTCTCGATAATCAGCGGCGAGACGCCGTAGGGTTTGGCCTCGTCGATGAGACGACCCGCGAGCTCGAGGCGAGCCTTCGCGCGAGCGATGAGCTCGTTCTGATCGATGCCACTGCGCACGGCGCCTTCCTGTGATTCTTCCCAGAGCGCGGTGTGCGTGGCAAAGACTGGCGCGCATCGAAGATCGCGCGCGGTCAACCCGGCCAACCCCTCTCTCCAGGGAGCATGAGGAGCGGCGGCATTCATCAACGCGATCGCGCGCAAGATCTTGACCTCGGGCAAGGGCACCCCGTCCCCCGCGATCAACTCGTCCGCTCTGGCGAGCAGCCTGATGGCGACCTCGCGCTCGCCGCTCATCGTCATCGCGACGGCGACATCGTAGAGCCCTTCGTATGCGTCGAAACTTCGCAGCGTCGAGAGCAGCATCTGATCGCGGGTGTCCGCCGTCCAGGCGCGCAGCCCCAGTTCGACGGTGAGGAAGGATTTTACGATCTCCTCTCTGGCGAGCGTTCTCATCGAATACCCTGCGGCCGCGGCCAGAAACGCAGCGCGCTTGTCCGCCATCTCCTCGACGCCAAAACCTGTGCCCGCGCTGGCGCGCTCGGCCTTTCCGAGCAAACCGCCCTCGGCGTCGAGGTCATTGATTCTATGGCCGAGTTCGTGCGCGAGCACGAACGCGAGGAACGCCTCGGGATAACTCCCCTTCTCCTTCCCCTTGCCAAAGACAAGCTCGACCAGCGGCCAGGTGACGTAAACGACGGGTGGCGCGCCAGGGCAAATGTGCGCCGTGGGCCGAAACAACTCGGGGCCATCCTTTCCCGCGTGGGTGGCGTCGGCGGCGAGCACGATCAAGCCGGTGTCGCGGCCCGTCATCCCGTAAAATGGCGAGAAGACGCCTCGCCAAACCTCGACCACGCGCTTGACCTGCGGGTCCTCGAGGTTTGCCTGTGGCGCCCCTTGAAAGTCCTTGCAGCCCGCAAAAGCTCGCGATGGCATCAGCGCCTGCGCGCAAAAGCACACCGCGACCACGACCATGATGACAGCCACCTCGCGAACCCATCGCGCGGCAGAACCTGTAAGACACACCTTCTCGTTCATTCGAGTGCTCCTTGCTCCTCGACGCCTGGCTTTCTTCGAAAAGCCAGCGGCAGCGTTCCATACTGGAGGTTTCTTCTTTCAATGCTAAACGATGACGTCATTCGCTTGCATCCTCTAAACGGACGCTCTCAGGAAACGATCTATTGAAAATGCGATACGATCGTCTCGCCGAGCGCCGTGGCGGTGGGTAAAAAAGCCCCCGGGAGGGGTGGGCGCCACCCCCGGGCGGGGGTTTTTCACACCCCAACGGCGCGGGGGGCGCGGGCG
>JAYZVO010000125.1:0-32057 GCA_036155555.1 Myxococcota bacterium | reverse complement strand
ACGCGCTTTGGAACAAGCACTCCCCTTCAGACAGGAAGATATTGAAAAAAACGGGTTCGCCGGATTTGCTGCTCGCAAAACGAGCAGGGTGCATCCGTGGCACAACCTCGTCGACGGCCAGACGACGTGGCAGGCAATACTGTTTTCGGGGATTTAACTGCGGATCTTGCGTCGCGGCTCTCGATTTCTTCCCGATGGAACGGAATGGGCTCGATTGCTGGCGTTCCGCGCGATCCTGGCCCCAAATTTTAAGCCCCCTTCGATATGTCGCTGCCGTCAGAGTGATGCGGGTTGATTGTTCAAGTTGTCGAAAATATTGAAAATTTCGTGCCAGGATCGCGCGGGCTGTCGTCGGTGGTTCGCGCCAGAATATTCGCCAACCGAAGTGACCAAAAACAGGGGTAAATCACCTCTTGTTGGCTTGTATGGCGATGGTAAGCCAAGCAAGCTTTGTTTTTGGTCGTATAACGATGGTAAGAAGTGGTTGGTGGTGGTTTTTGATCGTATTGCGTAAAAACAAGACATTGAGAGTTTGGGGGGCCTCCCTACAATTGAAACTGTCACGACGGGGACACGGTTCATCTCCCGTCACATCGCTCCAGGATAGAGCGGATGAGTTTCAAGAAGAGCAAGCTTTCACAGCAACGCCTTAAATAAGAGAGGGACGTCATGGCCACCAACCCAAACATCACACACTTCCCAACGCCTCCTCAAGCACTCCCCGAGCAAGGTCGTCCGCTGGCTCGCAAGTTGGCAACGGTCCTCATGGATGTGCACCGCGTCCCCAAAAACGGCCGCAACGACTTCCACGGTTACGACTACGTTTACGAGTCTGACCTCGTCGACCACATCCGCACCAAGCTCGCCGAGCAAGGCGTCGCGCTCTTCCCCAGCGTTCGCGAACACACCGTGGATGAGCTCCAGGATGCTCGCAACCGCACCGTCTACCTGACCACCGTCACCCTCGATGTTAGCCTCATCGACGGCGAATCCGGTGACATGATGACCACGACCTGGGTTGGGCAGGGCCTCGATAACGGCGACAAGGGCTACTACAAGGCTTACACCGGCGCGATCAAGTACTTCCTCCTCAAGACCTTCCTCATCTCGACCGGGGACGATCCTGAGAACGACGACGCTCCTCGCCCCGTCAACGGCCGCAAACAAGCTCCTGCGCCTACGCCAAAAGCTGCTCCAAAGGCTGCTCCAGCTCCAAAAGCCGTGGCTGCCCCCGAAGAGAAGGCCGAGAACGAGAAGAACAAGTGGTCCGAGCGCAGCAAGGAGTTCCGCGCGCTGCTCGAAGAGTCCGCCGAACCCGAGGTCTGCGATAGCTTCCAGAACCTCTACGTCGAGCGCATGGGCGCAGAGAACCTCGAGGAGATCGACGCCCAGAAAATCAGCGCGATGTGTCGCAAGCTCCGTGGCATGAACGCTGAAACGCGCAAGAACTACATCGAGGGTGTCATCGAGAACATCGAAGAGTGACCCTCGAAAAAATCCCCTCCCCGGTGAGAACGAGCGCGCGTGGGTGCGCGCTTCACCTCACCAGGGAGGGGTCATACTCCCCAACCCCCACACCCTCCTTTACGAAGGCCGCTCGGCCCGCGTCGGAGGGTGTGGGGTTTCTTGTGTCTGGCTCTCACGATGCCTGGCATCAGAGCTCGGGCCAGAGCTCCGTGGCAGATCCTACCTTCACCTCGTTTAACGCGTAGTCAGGACCATCTGCCGCATATGTGATCGTCAACAAGATGACCTTCTCCGCAGCACCCGGCTCGGGCTTGCTCGCGATAATGGCGCTCCACGTGCGCGCATCATCCACTCGCCACAGGCGCGCGACCGTTGGATTCTCCCAACCAGCCAGAAGCTCCTGAACATCGGCAGCCTGCTCTCCTGGAGACACCGCCCACGCGCTGGCAACCCCCCACGGGTCCTTCACCACACCACAACTCGCCACGGCTTTTTCAGTCGGGACCTTGTCCGGCTGCGTTTGCTTGTCGCCACAACCTCCGAGAATCAGGAGCGAGAGCGCGACACATAAACAATCGATTCGCTTGAACTTCATGGGCTCCCCTTATCGTTCGATGTATCCGATGAACACGCGCCGCTGCGGGATAGAGAGCCCCGCGCCAACGCGCTCGAGCCACGCGACCGCCGCGCCGACTGTCACGTCGCCCGTGGTGGCAAACATCGCATAGGAAGGATTATCCGGCTTCTTTGCTCTCATTCCTGCGGCGAGTGCGGCGAGTCGCTTGTCGAACTCGCCGCCATCCGCGACGCAGAAGCTCATCTCATCGGCGCACGCGTCCTTGTCCTCGAGCACCGCGCTCCCCTGACTCACTCGAAATCCAGATCCTTGCTCGAGTGGATAATACCCCAATACGAGCGGCACGGGCTTCTTGACGCCAGGGAGGCTCCCGAAGATCGGCGCGGCTGTCTCGATGGCCCCCAACGAGCCATCCTCTCGTGAGGCCACCAGATACAACTTGTAGAAGCCGACGCTCGAGGTGCCAAAGACCACGCGCGTTAGATCTTGCCAGGTCGCTCTCCTGTCCGCGATCACGTCCACGCTCGCAGCCCCCTCGTCGTTCTCCAGATACTCCTCGAGCCACTTCTTCGTGTGCTTTACCAACGAAGGAGGAGGCGCGATGCTCGCGCCTTTCTGCGAGGTGTCCAGCTCGGCCAACTCACGTTGGATATCGACCGCCCCGTAAGGCGTGATCATCTTGTCGCGCGTGAGCAAGATCGGAAGCGCTGGCAGCCTGGCATGCTCGCTCCACTCCCTGGCGCTCGGCGCCTCGGGGAGCGCGCCCGAGGACGCCACGTTCAACAAGGCCGTCGAGAACGCCTCGTTTGGCGTCCAACTCACCGTCCAGTTGTCACAGCCCTCGACCTCTGCGTGTTGAAACTTCACGGGGTAACGCACGCTCAGGTTCTTGTAAGAAACCTCGACCTCTGCGGCCCAGCCCCCTCCTGGTAACGCGTCGAGCGCCAATACGCCCTCGAACGTCGCGCCTCGCTTGGCCAACGCGCCAAAGCCTGGCGTCATCTGATTCTCGAAGGCCACGCGCGCAGCCACCATCGGGCTCGCCGCGAGCTCTTCCGCCTGAGCGGTGCTCGCGAACACACAGAGCGACACGCTCGCGAGCGCCGCGATTCTTATCATTCTCTTCGACATCGAGTCCTCTTGGTCTGTCCAAAACCCTGTCCCGTCAGCATTAACGACACGCTCGCGGCTTCAGGATCGCATTCATCACGATCCTGCTACAGAGACCGCACAAAAAAATGCAGAGGGGTGCGGCGAGGAGCCGTGATCGAAAACACTCCTCGCCGCACCCCTCCTGCGTTCTGGACCTTGTAAAATAAAGACAGATCAGTTGCGTGGGTCGATGCAAATCTCGTCGCTGCCACAATCCGAGAAGAAATCGAGCACGTCGAAGAAGTCAGCGTTACACGGGTAGTTTTGCACTTCCTGGTAACATCCCTCGTAGGCGATCGAGTCGATCTGACCTTCCGCGCACTCGTCCGATGGCCAGAGGTCATAGAAGAAGGACTCCGTATCCGAGATGCACTCGCTATAGTTCTCGAAGTCGCGCCCCTCGCCAATGTCACCGCATTGCTCGATGCGGTTGCAGTATTGCTTCGAGATTCCTTCCACGCGCCGCTCGCGGCTGGGCTCGAAGGCGCCGTCATCACGGCCTGTCGCCACAGGGCCACAACCCACCGCTGATACGCTTGTCACAGCCACGAGCCCGAGCATCCACACACCGATCATCTTCTTCATCAGAGCACCCCAATTGCAGTCTATCGAGTGGTGAGATCGAACCCACCGAGGTGCATCCGATTATGCTCACCTGACAGCTCGAGAGCAAGTTGGCATCGAAAACAGCGTGATTCAGGGCTCGGGCGTCTCGCTGCTCACGTCCCCGCGATACCGGATGTTCTCGAAGAGCATCGTGACCTCGGCCTTGGCTTTTACCTCGTCAAGAAGCGTGCCGTAGGCGTTTCGGAGCTGCTTGGCTTCGAGCTGCTCGCGGATTTGATCTTTGACCTCTTCAAAGGGGACCGTGCGCGCAGGTTTCTTCCCTTCGACCTTGATCAGATGCCATCCAAACTGCGTCTTGACCGGCTCGCTCACCTCTCCGATCTGGAGCGCGAAGGCAGCCTTCGAAAAGGGCTCCACCATCCGCTTCGCTGGGAAGTAACCCAGGTCTCCTCCTTTTGGCGCTGACGGTCCCTCCGAGTATTGTTTGGCCAACTCCCCGAAGTCTGCGTCCGGCTGCTTCGCGAGCAACATGACCTCTTCGGCGCGTTTGCGCGCGGCCTCGATTTCGTCAGGAGAAGCCTCACTGTCGAGCTTGAACAGGATGTGGCGCGCGCTCACTTGCTCCTCTTGCTCATACCTGTACGCGTTCTCATCGTAGTACCTGGCGATCTCTTCTTCGCTTACCTCCAAACCATAACGCTTCTTCAACAACAAACGGATGGCGAGCTGTTGGCGAACCTCCTCGCGGAGCTCCTCCATCGTCATCTTCCCGTCACCCGTGATCATCTCGAAGACCCTGGGCGAGGACTCGCGCATCTGTTGGAGCTCTGCGTCGACCAGATCCTTTGGTACCTCGATGCCGTCTGCCTCGACCTCGCGCCCGAGCAAGGTCTTCTCCACGATCTGCTCCACGAGCTTCTGCACATAGATCGTTGCATATTCAGGGGGAATCCTCCCCCCGGTGACCTTCTGCATCTTGTAGGATTCGCGGTTGAAGTGCCCCTCCGTGATCGCCTCTCCATCGACGGTCGCGACAGGCCCCACAGCCCAGAACAAAAGCTCCATCGAGGTGTCGCCGCGCGTCAACACGCCCTCGGGCGTGACCCTGAAGAGGTCCGTTGGCTTCTCGTTGTTGGTCAACGGCGCAGGATCTTCCTGCGCTTTCTTTTGACCCGCGCAGGCTGAGAGCGCGCACATGGACAGAATCAGAAGCACTATCGATGGACGAAACATGCAGGGTACCTCGGGCACGAAAGGGGCTCGCGTAAAATCACCGCGATGGTTTGGACACGGTTCAGAGTGGCCACCGCAGGCGAGCGAGCGAAACGAACACGTCTCTCTCGCCGCACACGCGAGGCGCTCCATTCTCGCTCAGGTTCAGGGGTAGCGCGGCTGCGACTCCGGGTATCGGCGCGGCTGCGTCGAGGGGGCTTTCTTCTCGTGATAACGGATGTTGCGTGTCAGGTATTCGATGTCATGCTCGCTCTTGGCTCGACGCAGGAACACATTCTGTGCCTGCACGAGCTTCTTCTGGAGCAACTCCATTTCGAGCTCCTCACGCACCTCCTCGAATGGGATAAGTCGCGCAGGTTTCCTGTCCTCGACCCTTATGACATGCCACCCGAAGCGCGTCTTGACCGGCTCGCTCACCTCGCCAACTTGCATCGAGAACGCCTTGTCCGAGAAGGGGCGCACCATCCGGTTCGCCTGGAAATAACCCAGGTCTCCTCCTTTTGGCCCCGACGGTCCCTCCGAGTATTGCCTGGCCAACTCCGCGAAGTTCGCGCCAGGTTGCCTCGCCATTTGCGCGACTGACACTGCCTCCTTGCGCTTCTTCTCGACCTCCTCGGGGGAAGGGCGGCTGCTGCTGAACTTGAACAGGATGTGGCTCGCCTTGACCTCGGCCTTCTTGTCATAGCGGCGCTTGTAGCGCTTGTAGTGATCTTGCGCTTCTTGCTCGGTGACGCGGACTTCGTAAACCTCGGTCAGGAATTGCTTGTGGTAGAGCTGCCGTCGGATCAAATCGCGGTAGCTCCTGGCGTCGAGCCCCACGGAGTCGAAGTAGGCGTCGATATCTTCCTGGGTTTCGAGCTTCGACAGAGACTTCTCCACCTCGGCATCGACAGCCTCTTCCTCGATGACCACGCCAGCATCCTCGGCGGCCTTGTCGAGCAAGTAGCCCGACACGATGCGATCCAGGACGATCTGCGCGTAACTTCTGTGCAAGTGTCTGGCGATGTTTCGGTGGGCTTGCTGGCGCGCGACCTCGTTGAACACGCGCTTGGGGATCAGCTTATCATCGACGCGGATCACACCGCCGACCGCCCAGAACGGCAGCTGGATGCGCTCGTCCCCTTCGATCCACACGCCGCTCTCAGAGATCTCGAACGTCTCGACGGTCCAGTCCTCTTCACGTGTCAGGCGAACGGGCTCCTCGGCCTTCTTCGCCTTATTCGTGCACGCAGTCGCCGCAGGAGCGACGAGGAGCAGGGCGATCAACAAGTAGTGGTAGGACATGGCCAGGGCTTTTGTGGGTGGTTGCGGCGCGTAGAGCGCGCTCTACGCGCCGCCTCGAGCTGGCTCAATCTTCGGTGTCAAATGGCGGCTCCAGGCGAACCTTCCCTTTCTTTTTACCACCTTGTGCTTCGTTTGGCTCCTGTGCTCGCGCTGGATTTGCCTCGTTTGTCAAAGGCGCCTCCTGCGGCGAGGAGGTGTTTGCTGGTGCGCTGCTCGCCTCATCCTCGGTCGGAGGATCATCGCGAGAGATCGCCTCGTGCTCGGCGGTTTGTTTGCGCGCTTCCTTGAATGGAAGCCGCTTCTTGACCCCCGTCAAAGGACGATCGCCAAAGCCTCCCCCACCATCTCCCGATGAGGATGCTGGCATTGTGTGCCCCTGACCCGCAACAGGTGCTCCTCCGAACGAGCCCGGAGGTGGTGTCTTGAGCGCCACAGGAGCTGACTGCATCAGCTTCTCGATCGAGCGCAGCGTATCCGCGCTCTGGCGGTTCGAGTTCGCCTGTGCATCCGCCAACTTCTCGATCGCGCCGAAGGCGCCCTCGAACATCAACGTCTGCCGCTGCAACAACGCCTCGACCTGGTCAGAGTGCTTGCCGTTGTTGCTGTTGCTCGCTCCCATCGCCGCGATCGCTGCGGTGAGTTGCTCGATCACCTGAGGGCTCAAGCCTGTGTTTTGCTGGCCCTCGTTGCTCTTCGACGCCACGCCCTCGGTCTGGAGTTGCGCGACCGCTGTGGTGATCGCGTCCCGGATACCCTCGAGCGGTGTGTTGAGTTGGCTGTTGCCCTGGAACACGCCCTGGAGCTCCTCGACGCGCTGCACCAACGAGCTGATCGGTCCGGCGACCCGACTCACAGGATCATTGTCCCCACCACCCATCATCTTGCGACGGCGGTATTCTTTCTTGATCGACTCCCAGCGCTCCTTCTCCTCTGCGGTGAGACGCCCTCGGATCTCCTTGAGCTTGAGCAAGTTCTGCTCCGCTTCCGTGGTCAACGTCTGCGATTCGCCAAGGTAGTGGTCATCGATCAGCGCCTCGAGCTCCTGATCGTTCATGGCAGAGACGACCTTCTCGGCCAGCTTGGTCATGTTGCGGTACGAACCCTGGAGCTTGAACGGCGGCTCGGTGCGATAAGCATCATCCTGTGACGCCGACTCGATGTAGGCCTGGTTGACCTGCAACAGGACATCCTGACAGACAAACAGCTTCTTCAGAACGGTCACGATCTCGTTCGCCTCGACCGCAGAGTAGCTATACTTCATGTCCGTCAGCGCGATATCCTCGCCCTGCGCCATGCGGATAAAGAGGTGAATGTCCTCCTTCTCCCTGTTCGACAGAGGCGCGAGCACAGGGTTCGATGTGAGCGCGTTCTCGATGTAACTGAGCGCGAACGCATCCTGCGAACCTTCCAGGATATCACCCAGGTTGTAGGTGTCCGCGCGGTTGGCGAGCATGTCCGGGATCTGGAATCGCTCGCCGGTCTCGGTGTACGGGTTCCCCGCCATGACCACCGAGAAGCGCTTGCCGCGAAGGTCGTAGGTCTTTGTCTGGCCATCCCAGACACCCTCGATGCGACGCGTGGCATCACACAACGAGATGAACTTCTGCAACAACTCCGGGTTACAGTGCTGGATATCATCCAGGTAAAGCATCACGTTGTTGCCCATGCGCAGCGAGAGGTTGATCTTCTCGACCTCCTGCCGCGCCGTGGCGTTTGGCGCCTCGCTCGGATCGAGCGAGACCACGTGGTGCCCGATCGCGGGGCCGTTGATCTTCATGAACGTCAGCCCGAGGCGGTTCGCCACATACTCCATCAACGTCGTCTTGCCGTAACCTGGCGGCGAGATGAGCAGCAGCAAGCCTTGCCTGTCCGAGCGCCCTGATTCGCCCACCGAGCCCATCTGCTTGGCGAGGTTGTCACCGATCAACGGCAGATAAACCTCGTCGATAAGCCGGTTACGCACGAACGTCGAGAGCACGCGCGGCTTGAGCTCGTCCAGACGCAACCTCTTGCGCACTCGGTCGAGCACCGTGTGCGAGAGCTTGCGGTAGGCGCGGTACTCCGGCGCGCGCTCGTGGATGTAGCGATCCAACCTCGAGAGGAACTCGTCCAGGCGGATCGTGAGCACTTGCGAGACGATCCTCGGGTGCTGCCCGAGCAACTCCTTGACCTGGGTCTCGGTCTTTGCCGAAGAGATCTCGCGCTCGATCTGTCCGCTCGTGATCAGGTACGCGATGGTCTCGTCCATCAGGTACCCGACGGGCGTTTCGTCCTCGCGGCGTTGCTCGGTGTATGCGGCGAGCCAGCTGCTCGCCAACTCCCAGCTCGCCTCGAGCTCGCCGGTCAATGTTTCGAGATCATCCTCGAAGTCCTTGCGCGAGTTGCTCAGGTCCAGGTGGTCGAAGAACTTGCGCGCGAGCTGCTCCGCCTCGGAGTTCAAAATAAAGTGTGGGTGCTCGCCAGCTGCTAGCTCCTCGATGAGGTAGTCGGCAGCTTCGACGCGCACGCGACCCGAGAAGATGTCATCCAGGCCATGCTCTTCGCAGAAGCCGCCGAGTTCTCTGGCGACCTCGGCGCGAAGCTCCGCGACCGCGGAGGCCGACGAGAAGGTCTTTCTCAACCTCCCGAATGATTGCGCGCGGCGAACGAGCAGCTTGCGGCGTCTTTGCGCCGGGGACTCCTTGGCCTTGCGACGCTGCTCGAGCGTCATCGCTGATGTCTTCTCGACCTCGAGCTCTTCTGGCTCGGTGGCCCAGTAGAGCGTCGCCAACGCGCGCGCCTTCGACCCGAACCGGAGCAACCCAGCCGTGATGTAGAGCCCGAGCAACGCGGTCAGGATCTGCGTCGTGTCCGTGTCGTGCACGCCGCGCTCGTAACCCTCGTCGTAGCGCTCCTCGATGTACTTGCGCACGACCAGCAACAGCTCGTCGTCCTTGACCGAGAGATCGAAGAGATCCGGGATCGTGTAGCCCTTGGCCTTGGTGCGTGCATCCTCGAGGATGCACGCCGCCAGATACTCGCCACGGTACACGTCGCGCGTCTCCGAGATCAGCTGTTGATCCCAGAGGTAGCGCGTCTCGAGGAACTCCTTGTCCTCGACCTGCTCGTAGAAGTCGGTGCCAGTGATGTGGAGGCGAACCTCGTTATCACGGGGCACCATCGTGAGCTCGAGCGACTGTGTGTTGATGCTAAAGCGGTGCTTGCCGAGCTTGATGACGGCGTCGCCCCCTTCGAACAGGTCGAGCTTGTCGCGCAACGTGCGGATCGATTGATCGCGCGTGGCCTTGAGCTGGTTCTCGAGGTCGTCGGCCTTGACGGGCTCTTTCAACTCGCGAAGCTGCGTGGCCATCTCGCGGATCTTGATGACCATGGCATCGGCGGCAAAATAAGCGTTGAGCGCCTCGACATCCTCCATCTTGCGCGCGCGGCGCTGGATGCCCGCCAGGATCTTCTCGGCGGCCTGGTTGATCGTCGATGCCTTGCGCTGGCGCGCCTCGATCAGTTGCTGCTTGCGCGTCTCGAAGACCTCGTAGATCTCCTCGCGCTTCTCGGTCAGCTGCGCCAGAAACATGTCGAACTCGCTAAAGCGGCTCTCCATCTCCTGGAGCTGGACCATCATGCGCTCGAGCTGCTCGTCGCATCGCTCGGGCGTCTCGGCCATGGAGATGGCGCTCGTGACCGACTGCCCGAGCAGCTGGAATTGCACGGCGAATTCGGCGCGCCCCTCCGTCTCGAGCAGCGCGCGGTTCTTGGCGTCGAGCATGGCGCGGGCGCGGTTCTGCTGCCCGAGCACCTCGGCGATGTTCTCGAGGATCTGCGTGCGCGCGGTGGGGTCCTCGATCTTGAGTCCGCTGATGACCTCGGTCAGGAGGTTGAGCCCCTCGCCGATGGTGTCGAGCTCCTCCTTGATCTTTGTGGCCTCGACGGTCGTCTGGATCTCCTCGATCCCCTTGATCACGGCGTCGATTTTCGCGCGGTAGGTCGAGAGCGAGCCCTCACCGAGCAAGAAACTGACGGTCGCCTTCGAGAGTTTGTCGTAGTGGTCGATGACCTCCTGCTCGAGCTCGTCGATGCGCTCGACCTGCATGTACTTCATTTCGCGCAGCGTGATCAGGCGACCTCGCTGGCTGCGCAGCCCATCCAATCCGTCGACAAAGCGCCCGATCTCGCGCCAGTTCGCGTAGCGAATATCGCCAAAGAGGCGCGACTGCTCGCGCTCCGCTTCACGGAGCGCCTCGCGTGCGTTCTGGCGCATCGCGCGGACTTTCTCGAACTCCTCGATAATCAACGTCGCCGTCTTGACGACCTCGCGCAGTGGCGCGCGCATGTCGCCCGCTTCTGATTCGCCGATCCAGTAGTAGGCGTCGATCATGCGCTCGGCGGCCGAGATGATCGAGGTGTAGATCTCGGTGGTCGGCTCCTGGTTGTTGATCATTTTTCGGATGGTCAAGCCATCCGAAATGCCGCGCACCAGCTCGGCGTTGCCGATCTTGGAGAGCAGCGATCCATCCGATGGGATCTGCGCCGCGTACTCGTCCGACAAAAACGGCGTCCCCCAGACTTGCATCGGGTGGTGGCGCGTTTGTTGGTCCCCCGTCGAGCGGAAGATGATCATCGTGCCATCGTCAAAGATCGAGTAGCCGTGGCACAGGATCGGGTTCAGGACTTCCTTGCGGATCAGGTTGTAGGAGAGCAACAGGTATTGCCCATCCTGCGGACGCGTGAAGGCAAAGAGCACGTCCTCGCCGTTTGGCGAACGGCGCGTCTCGGCGATCCGCATATCGCGCGTGTCGTGCTCGAAGGTCTTGACCTCGCCAGACTCCAACACATAACCGCCGGGGAAGATGATCCCGTGGTCCTCGGGCAAGGCCACGCAGGACTGCCCGATGGAGTCGATGCGCGCGGCCGTCTTGGTCAGGGTGTTAAACACCAGGTAACGCCAGTTGTCCTCTCGGTAGGGGCGGATCTTGAGCAGGATCAGCGCGCCGACCTCGGCGTAAAAGATCTCGGCGTCTCCGAGCGCCTGGTTTTGATCCTCGACAGGCTCGGAGTAGACGCCGACGCCATCTTCGGTGTTGTCCTCGACCTTGATGGTGAGGTCGCCGCCGACGGTCTCGACGAAGACCTTGTTCTTGATCGC
Source organism: Myxococcota bacterium (assembly GCA_036155555.1). GTDB lineage: Bacteria > Myxococcota_A > Bradymonadia > Bradymonadales > Bradymonadaceae > JAYZVO01. Next base: position 20,637 of record JAYZVO010000125.1, on the reverse strand, counting down.
GATGTGCGGGTGGCGCCCCGTGATCATGTCCTCGCGGCGCGTGGCGACCCAGGCGAAGTCGTGCGAGCGCGCCTGGACGTTGTCTTTCTCGCCAGCGTTGTCGATGTAGGTGACGTTGTCATGCGCGTCGACGGCCCAACGCAGCACGCGGATATCCTCGAGCTTCGAGCCCGTCTGGAAGATCGCGAGCAGGCGCCCTTCGGTCCGGCGCAGCTGGCGCAAGAAGGCGTCCTTGAAGGAGAAGTAGAGCTTGTCGAAGTCCTCCATGAACTGCGGCTGGCTCAGGAAGTTCTCGCCCGTGTCCTGCGGCACATGCCGCAGACTGAGCTCCTCTCCTTCCTTGCTAAATCGGTGCAAGCTAAAGACATCCGGGATCTGCGTCTGGGACATCTTGCGGTGGACGTTGTAGCCAAAGAGCAGGCAGTCCCCGAGGTTGATGATGTCCTGCGGGATGCAGTTGTTCTCGGTGGTGATCGTCTGGTTGCCGACGACCTCCATCGAGATCGTGCCGAAGAAGTCCTGACGCTTTTGGTTCAGGGACTCGGCGCGTTTGGCCAACTCGCGGCCTTGATCCACGAGGCGCTTGCGGATCACCTCGTAGTTGCTTGTCTCGAGCGCGGCGTCGCCAGACTCCTGCGCTTCTGCTTGCTCGATCGGTTCGGTCGTCATCTTCTTCTCACCTGCTTTCACACGGAGAACACCGCGCCCTTCCTCAGGGCAAACGTGTCCCGAGCCAGGAACCGCTTGACCACATCGTCATGTTGAAAACGCGTGAGGCGAGGAGAGTGACCCCAGTCACTCTCCTCGCCTCACACTCTAGGGCCTCTCACTCACTCGCCAGCGCCGTCCTCAGCTGGCACGACCTCGGCGTCCTCGGGCTCGGCCTTGGCCTCGCCGTTGGTCGTCGCCGAGGGCAGGACCACGCCGAGGCGATCCAAAATCCCGCGCGCCGTGTCCGAGCTGTCGACGAACCCGTCGATGGTGTGCCCCAGGGACACCGAGCCGAGGAAGTTCTTGTAGAACCCTTCGTCTCCACCGACGACGTTGATGTTGGCCGACTTGAACGCCTCTGCGTAGACCGATGCCTGCGCCGACGCCATGTCGATGTTGGTGCGGAGTCGCTCGAGAGCGATCTCGCGCTCGTGCTCGAGCGCCAGACGGAACTCCTCGTGCTTGCGGCTGTACTCGTCGAGGTGCTTCATCGCCTCGGCCTTCTCGGCGATACCAGCGGCCTCTGCCAACAAGCGCTCGCGGATGCCCGCAGCCTGTGCCAGGTTCTTCTTCTCGATGCCGGATGCTTCCGCGTCGAGCTTCTGACGCATGACCTGAGCTTCCGCCAGACCTTGCTTCTCGGTCGCAGCAGCCAGCGCTTCCTTGACCTGAGCGTCTGCCAGACCTTGCTCGCGTGAGCCCTCGGCCTCGGCCAAAAGCTTCTCGCGGATGACCTTGGCTTGCGCCAGACCTTCGCGCTCGATGGCGTCCGCCATCGACTGCTTGATGCGGACCTGCACCATGTCCTGCTCTTCCTTACCAGCGGCCTCGGCCAGCATCTGACCGCGCGTGACGTCGGCTTCTGCCTGGCCCTCACGCTCGCGCGCTTCGGCGTTGGCTTGACGCAGGCGAACCTTGGTCATGCCCTGGTCTTCCATACCTTGCGCTTCGGCCTGCATCTTCTCGCGAAGGACCGTCGCTTCGACCTTGCCGCGCTTCTCGAGGACGTTCGCCTCGGCCTCTTCGACGCGCACCTTGGCGAGTCCTTCTGCGGCTTGCTCGGCTTGCACACCTTCAGCGATGCGGATCTTCGACTTGGCGATGCGATCGGCCGCGTCGAGGTCAGCGTCTGCCTCGATGATGCGCTGGCGAGCGCGGTACTTGGCGACTTCCTCGTTGGCCTCGGCGCCCTTGATGTCGACGACGAGCTTTTGCTGCGCCTCGGCTTCGGCGCGGATGATGGTCGCCTTCTTGTTGCGCTCGGCGTCTGCCACCACGCGCAAGTCTTTGATGTTCTCCTCTTCCTGCGCCACCGACTTCTCGACGGCGATGCGGTCGGAGACGACCTCGGCGATCTCTTTCTTCTCGACCTCGACCTCGCGCTCCTTCTGGATGCGCTTGATCTCGACCTCGCGCTCGCGCTCGATGATCTTGAGGGACTTCTCCTTCTCGATCGATTCTTGCTCGATGATCAGCGCGCGCTCGCGGGCCTTCTCGGCCATCTGCTCCTCGCGCTTCTTGTTGATCGCCTGGACGTTGATCGACTCCTCGGCTTCGAGCTGTGCCTTGCGCTCGAGGGCGATCTGCTTGGCCTTCTCCTGCTCGCTCGAGGCGCGCTGCGTGGCGCGGACGACCTCGATCTCGCGCTTCTGGCGAGCCTCGGCGTCTGCCTGCTGGCGCTCGTACTCGAGCATGGCGACCTTGGTCTCCAGGTCGTCCTTACCGATCTTCTTCTTGGCCGAGTTGGAGAGCTCGTTGGTGCGCACGCGCTGCTCCTCGGTGCGCTCGGTGATCTTACGGATACCTTCGGCGTCGAGGATGTTGTGCGGATCGAGCGAGTCGCGGCGCGTCTGCTCGAGGTAATCGATGGCGACATCCTCGAGCGTGTAGCCGTTCAAGTCATCGCCGATGACGGCGATGATCTGATCGCGGAATTCCTGACGAGCCTGGTAGAGCTCCTCGAACTCGAACTGCTTACCGGCGGTCTTGAGCGCCTCGGAGAACTTGGCGCCGAACAGCTCCTCGATCGTGTCCTGGTCGGATGCGCGAAGGCAACCCACCATCTTGGCCACGCGGAGCACGTCTTCGCTGGTCTCGTTGACGCGCACGAAGAACGTCACGCGGATGTCCGCGCGGATGTTGTCCTTACAGATCAAGCCGTCATGCCCCTGGCGCTCGATCTCGATCGTCTTGACCGAGATGTCCATGTACTCCGAACGGTGCACGAGCGGGACGACGATGGCGCCCGTGAAGAAGACCTTGGTCCCGTTGGGCTTGTTCACGATCAGCGCCTGACCTTGCAGGACTTTTTGATAGAGCTTGGCGATGAACGCCACGATGCCGATGAGCAGCAGCGCCACCGCGCCGATGATCACCAGGCCAAAAATAGACAGTGGTCCTTCACCCATGAGTTCTTCCTCCTTCCAGGTTCAAGCCCGCACCGCGCCCGAACGCGCCGCGACACCAGTGCTTCTCGTGAGTCGTATCTTGCTTTCCAGCGCCCGGGGGTGAGAAGTCGCTCGCTCGAGCTACGCACACCGAAGGCACATTTCCTTTCATGTCCTCTCGTTGAGAGGCGTACTTACCAGCTGATAGACACTTTCGTCCATCTCCAATCGCGTCACATCGTGCGGCGAGTACGCCTCGCGGCTCTCTCTGCTCGCCGCACGATGTGACGTCGAAGTTCGTCTCCTAGCCCTTGTCGACCTCGGCTTCGACGCCGACCTCGACCTCTTCTTCTTGCTGAGCTTCGAGCTCGTCGAAGACAGCCTCGAGCTCCTGCGCGCTCTTCCCTCCGTGCTTTGATTTCCCGGACAACATCGAATCGAGCGGCTCCACGTAGTAAACGTGCGCGTTCTCGTCGTATCCGATCACCAGGGCGTCATCGCCTTTGGAGAGGCTGTTCTCCTCTTCGCATCGGATCGAGAAGTTGATCGTCGCGTCATCCAACGTGCCCTCGGCGCGCCCGAACGTGTCGGTCACGCTCCCCGAGGTCACCTTGATCGTCATCCCCACCAGCGCGCGGCCAGCTTTCGCGCCAGCCTTGCTGCGGAAGAGAGGGCGGATCGGACGAACCGCGATCGAGGTCAAGAGCGTCGAAGCGATCAAGCTCCCTCCCATGACCGCCACGCCGAACAAGGTGCTCAATGGTTCCTTGCCTGCGCCCAGCGAGTAGGCGAGCAAGAAGGTCAATGACCAGTTAAAGAGCACCAGGATGCTGAGCGAGATCGTCAGCGGCACACCCACCAGGCCGAGCGCCGAGAGCAGCGAGACGACAACCCCTGCGCTCCCATGCGCTGCGTCCAGATCGATGTCTGTGTCCACGCCTGCGTCGACATCGACGTCGATATCCGCGTCCACATCCAGGTCCACGTCCGCGTCGAGGTCGATATCTGCGTCCAGATCTGCATCCAGATCGAAGAGGTCGATATCCACCGCGCCCATGATGACCGTGACCCAGTAGAGGGCCATGAGTCCCATCAACACCGTGTATACGACCGTGGGCATCGAGAGGATGATGGTTAAAAATTCTTGCATGTGCGCCTCTCTTTCCAACCAAATCCAGCACGAAGCCTGCGCGGAATCTCGCCATCGCTCTGGCGCTCATCGCACATGCACATCGCGTGCTCTCAAACCCACCGCGTCATCGCCTGCAAGCGATGTCGCGTACCTCTCCCATCATTTCGAGTCTTTCCTCGTTTGAAGTGCGTGCCAAGCTACACTATCGACCCTCTGACAGACAAGACGCGGCCGATCTGGACGAACCAGATCGGCCGCGCCCATCCCCTTCCCACGTTGAGAGACATCAGAGCGATGTTCCATCCCACTGGTCGATCGCCCCGTTGCGGCATGCCTCTCGAGTATGATTGTAGGGAGTTTTTGTGTTTGGAAAATTACAAAAATCAAATTGTTTTGTTTGTTAAAATCGAATAAGGCTGCGCCGACGTGACGCCACGCGAGAAAGAGGCGAACGCGGCGGTTGCCGAGGGGAGAGAGGGGGCGCGGGTTTTTCCATGAAGAGCCCATGGGGCGCGCGAAGACGGCGCGGAAAAACCCGCGCCCCCTCTCTCCCCGCGCCGCCTGGCGTCAGTGAGAACATGCCCGCTGCGATCGATCGAGCGGTGTGCACCCTCTCATCTTTTGATACACTCCTTGGCTCGCACGTGATGATTCGAGGGCAGCGCGCCCACCACCGATTCGACAGGAGGAGCGGAGTATGTTCGAGGCGATCGAAAACGAGCTTTTGGTGCCCTTTGACGGGTCCTTCAAGCTCTCGAAGGTTTCTTGCAAACCACCAAAGAAAGCGCCCGGGAAGAAGAAGGCCAAGCGCATGCTCGCGGACAAGATCGAGGAGCTGCGCGATCTCCAGCGCGTGCTCTACGCCAGCGATCATCACTCCGTCTTGCTGATTTTTCAGGCGATGGACGCGGCCGGAAAGGATGGCACCATCCGCGCGGTGATGAGCGGCGTGAACCCCGCCGGGTGTCAGGTCTACTCCTTCAAGCAGCCCTCGACCGAGGAGCTCGACCACGACTTCCTCTGGCGCACCGCCAAGTGCCTCCCCGAGCGCGGCAGGATCGGTATCTTCAACCGCTCTTACTACGAGGAAGTCCTCGTCGTGCGCGTCCATCCGGGCATCCTCGACAACCAACGCCTCCCCTTCAAGCCCGACTCCCTCGAGGAGCTGTTCGAGCAACGCCTGGAGTCGATCCGCGACCACGAAAAACACCTGGCGCGCAACGGCACCGTCATCATCAAGTTCTGGCTCAATGTCTCGCGTGATGAGCAAAAGGCAAGGTTTCTCAAGCGCATAGATGATCCTGCGCGCAACTGGAAGTTTGCCATGAGCGACGTCAAGGAGCGCGGCCACTGGGACGCCTACATGAACGCTTACCAGGAGGCGCTGGACAAGACCTCGCGTCCCTGGGCTCCATGGTATGCGATTCCGGCAGACGACAAGCCTTACATGCGCTTGCGCGTCGCCGAGATCATCGTCGATACGCTCAAGTCCCTCCCGATCAATTACCCGACATTGGGCGATGACGAGATGGCGAAGCTCTCGGATGCGCGCGACGCGCTGGTGGGCGATTGATTCTTCAGAGGCGCTCTTCGGCCTGACAGCATCGGGGCTCGCAGCCCGCTCCATTGGGTTGCCCCGAGCTGTAGGTCGGCGAGAATCTCTCATCGAGCACGACGGCGCCGTCACGCTCGATGGTCAGCGCGACCTCGGGAGGGAGGTCGCGCAGGTAAAGCTCTCCGATCATCTGATCTTCGGCGCTCGAGGCGCACCCCGAGACGCCCGCGACGAGCTTCTCTTCATCACTGCAAGTCGGGCGCTGATCACACGACGTGACAGGGAGCGTGAACTCGCACGTGGCATCCTCGCCGCGCGACTTCACCGCGACGCGGTACATGCCTGGCGTCTTCGTCAACGCCTCCGGCAGGACGACGCGCAGCTCGTTGGTGCACCCGATCTGCGTGCACATCTTCTCCGAGTCTACCTTCATCTGTGTCGTGTCCGGGCACATCTCGGCGACAAGCGGATTGACCGGTGGCGTCGGCGTCACGCGATCATCGACTCGAGCTCGATCACAGGCCGATAAGGCAAACAGCGCCAGGGCAACAGGGAGCAGGGTGGAAGATCGCATGATCTCTCTCGATAAGACTTTTGTTCATCACCATCCTCGACCTCAACACCTCGAACAAGACGAGGTGTTCCCACTTTCAACTGCGCGTTCGCCGCCGCTGCCTGCGAGCTCTCGAGGTGGGCGCGGTCGCCGGCTTTGCCAAAAGCTTCGGATCGCCAAGGACCGCGAGCAGCATGATGTAGAAGGGCATCATCGGGATGCGATAGCGCGAGAGCGTCCCGATATTTGTCGTCGCGATGCCGACGATGGCGCCAAAGAGGATCACGAAGACGAGGGACGCGACCAACACAGGGCTCGTGAACAGCGCGCGCAATGTTTGGCGCAGCGGCCTCACGCGAAACAACCTCCACCAGAGCCAGAGCACCACGATCATTTCGGCGACATTGAGCAACAAGGCGAAGTTCCTCGCCTCGAACGGGAGCGGTCGAAAGAGCGAGAAGAGGAGGCCGACGGGCAACAGGGCGAGCTGTGCTCCGGCCGAGCGCGCTGGCGCGTCCGCGATCACATAGTTCGAGCCACCGGAGATGCGCTGCCCTAGTGATTGCAGCTGCGCGATCTCGTCCGTCACGCGCGCGAACGAATAGCGCGGGAAGAACTCACCGAGCATGACGATCCCACCAAAGGCCAGGCCGAACGCGAGCGCGATATAGATCGGCTGCGACAGCAGCCGGATGCTCCCTTTGCTCGCCAACGTGCGCTGCCAGTAGAACCAGATCCCCACCACGAGCAGCCATGGAATGAGGATGTAGGACTTGTAAATGGAGATGATGAATCCACCCACAAGGATCAGCGCGCCGCCGAGGAAGAAGCGCTTTCGTTGCACCAATAAGGCGCTCCCCAGGCAGAGCGGCCCCATGCCGATCATGGCGAGCGCCTCCTTGAGCAAGCCGCTTGTCCAAAACACCATCGATGGCAACAGCATGCACACCAAAAGGGTCACGCGGTGGCAACGCTCCGGCAGTGAGATCGCCAGCGCCTTGTAGATCATATACTTGGAGAAGAGGCCCAGCATGGCGATCGCCATGCAGATCGCATAGAGCGATCCTCCCAACAACACCGACAGGAACGTTCCCGCGCCGAACATCGCGCCGGTGGATGTTCCTGCCAAAAAGAGCATCGGGTTTTGGGGGTTTCGTCCGATCGAGTACAGGAAGATGTCCGAGAAGTAGGCCGAGTCCGTCTTGAGCAAGTCCGCGTAGACCAGCGCTTCGCGGTGATACGCGATCATGTCGCCGCCGCCAAAGAAGTACTTGGTCAAGAGCACCATGGCGACCGCGCTCACCACATGCGCGAGCCAACTTAGCCAGAGCACGCCCGTCTCCCAACGTCGCGTCCTGCTCGTGTGGATGGCAAGGAACAACGCCCCTACCATGGCGACCATGGGGGTGATCCAGAGATCATTCATGGTCGCGTCTCCAGTGATTTGCTCGAACGTGCTGCTTCATCTCTAACCCCATCTCTCGCCGCGACGATGCAATCATAATCGGGCTCAGTGTGCAAACGAAGGGCATCCTCTTCGAACGCCTGCGTCTGGAGTTGGACCTCTTGATGGTGTACATGCTTACGAAGTCGAAGAGGGTCAGGCCCTCGCAAAAATCATGGAACTGCCGGAAGTTGTTGGCTTATGTCCCATCGTAGAAAGAAGATCGTGCGCCTGTTGCCAGTCCTTGACTTTGGCGGCGTGGAGTCGCGCGTGACGCTCCAATCCTCGCTCATGGACCACGAGCGCTTCGAGCTGCGCGTTTGCACCTTCTGGAAGCCGGGCCAGGCGGCCGAGGCGATCCGCGAGCTCGGTGTCCCCGTCGATGTCCTCGACGTCGACCCGAGCGTGCGCAACCCGCGCGCGACCTTGAAATTGTGGGCTTACCTCGCGCAACAAAAGCCAGATGTGCTCCACGCCAGCATCGCCGAGGCGATGTTTCATGGCGCCATCGCGAGCTGGCTCGCGGGCACTCCGCTCTCGATCATCGAGGACACAGGCGTGCCCGCGCGCTCTGCTTCAGGCAACCTCGCCTACGCGGCGATCTCCAGGCTCGTCGATGTCGTGATCGGCGTCTCGCAGGCGACGTGTGATTACCTTTTGACAGAGGATCGCATGCCTCGCGATCGTGTCGAGTTGCTCTACAACTGCGGCAATCCTCGATTCTTCACCGCCCGTACCCGAGGTTACAAACGTCAGGGGCCGTTGCGCCTGTTCACCGCGGGGCGGTTGGTGCCAGTGAAAAACCACGAGACGTTGCTCCGCGCCGTCGCACACCTGGTGCACGAGGAAGGACGCGACATCACGCTCGATATCGCAGGTGATGGCGCGTTGCGCGACGAGCTCTCGGCGCTCGTCGAGACGCTCGACCTCGGCGCGCACGTCACCATGCTCGGTTTTCGCACAGATGTCCGAGAGCTGCTCGATGCTCACGATGTGTTCGTCATCCCTTCCCACAGCGAAGGATGCAGCGTGGCGTTGCTCGAGGCGATGGCCACCGGCATCCCACCGCTCGGCTCGACCGCGAGCGGCGTGCGTGAGGTGATGGGAGAGCTCGGAGATGCCTACCTCACGGACTCCACTGATTTGCAAGGTTGGATCGATGTCTTGCGCACCGCTCACGAGTGGAGCGATGCCGAACGAGAGGAGCTCGGTGATGCGGCGAGAGAGATCGCGCACCGTCGTTTCTCGCCGTCACGTTACATCGGCGCCCTGCACGATCTTTATGATCGCGCGCCGAGGCGAGGATGAGCTTTCAGCGCGTGAGCGGCGCGTCGATCTCTGCCTGCGTCGGGAGCGTTCCGGCGACTAACCCGTCATAGAGCCGCTCCCATCGCTCGTTGAGCGCCTCGCAATCGTAGCGCTCCTGAACGTGCGCGTGCCCTGCTTCGCCCATGGTCGGCCACTGCTCGCGGTTGTCGTGGAGGTCGCGTAGCGCCTTCGCGATCGCTTCAGGATCGCGCTGTGGGACGAGATACCCCGAGACTCCGGGGACGAAACCTTCCGGGATTCCTCCAACCTCGGATGCGATCACGGGCAAGCCGCAGGCTTGCGCCTCGAGCACCGCTCCTCCGAGCGCCTCTTCCGCGCCATCTGCTGCTGCGACACCGGGAAACAGGCACGCGTGCGCGGTCTCCATGGCGCGTTGGACCTCCTGAATTGGCACGAACCCATGGAACGTCACCGCGTCTTCCAGGCCAAGCTCCGCTCTCAGTGCTTCGAGTTCTGCTCTCAGTGGGCCGTCGCCAAAGATCTCCCAGCGCACATCCAAACCTGCCTCGCGCGCGAGCGCGAGGCCCTTCAATCCCCAGGAGATTCCTTTCACTTCCGTGAGGCGAGCGGCAGCGATCAAGGTCATCGTCTCGCCGTCAGCGAGTTGCCTCGGGCGGAAGGCAAATCCTTTCAAGGGGAGCCCGATCGGGAGGACGCGAATGCGCTCCTCGGGAGCGCCGAGCGAGAGGAGCTTGCGACGCATAAACCGAGAGGAGACGCACAGACAGTCTGCGCCTTCAAACAATCGCCCGTAGTAATCGGGGCCTGTCCTGCCTGGGAGGACGTTGAGATCGAAGCCGAGGAAGCTCACCACGAGCGGCGCGCGCAGCATGCCAACATCGCGCAAGAACTGCGCGCGTCGTCCTGGCGGGCCAAAGTAAGCGTGCGCCACGTCGTGTCGTTTCTTTATGGGTGCCCACGCGATCTGTCGCACGATCTGGGGCCAGCCGACGCCGCGATCTCCTGTGGCGTGGGCGAGCAACCGCAGCAGCGCCATCGGATCGCGTGTCATCGCGCGCGCGAGCGAGGTGAAGGCGTCCCAGGCGCGCGCTTCGCGCTCGTCTGGCCACACGGGTGGGGCGACGACGCGCTCCATGAAGTTGTAGCGAGAGACCTCATCGTGCGCACCCTCGGGAGAGTTGCGCCGCACCGGGTACAATGTCACGTCGTGACCCGCGCGAATCAACTCGGTCATGTGCCACAAAATATAGGTCTCCGAGCGCGCCGGAAACCCCTCCATAAACGAGGCCACTCGCCAGCTCATTGCTTCTTCCTTTGGCGTTCAGGGGGTGTCTTTCGAGAGCAAGCCTCGCTCTTCGAGCAAGGCTATGATCTTCATCGCACACTCCTCGGGGGTGATCCCGGTCGGAGCGGTCTCGAGCTTCAAGTCGGGCGCTTCGGGCGCTTCATACGGTGCCGAGATCCCTGTGAAGTGATCCAGCTCGCCAGCGCGGGCGCGCGCATAGAGTCCCTTGGTATCGCGCGCTTCGCAAACCGTGAGCGGGCAGGATACGTGGCACTCGATGAAGCGCCCTCGAGGCATGCGCTCGCGGATAAGAGCTCGTCCCTCACGGTAGGGCGAGATAAACGCGGCGGTGACGATCAGCCCAGCGTCTACCATCAACTGCGCGACCTCGCCAGCGCGTCGGATGTTCTCCTCGCGCCCTTCCTGTGTGAAGGGGAGGTCTTTGCAAAGACCTCCCCGCAACATGTCCCCATCGAGCGCGTAGGTGTGCACGCCGCGCGCGTGGAGCGCGCGCTGGAGCGCGCGCGCGATCGATGTCTTCCCGCTACTCGAGAGCCCCGTGAGCCAGACGCAAGCGCCGCGCTGTGCTTTGAGCGTCTCGTGCTCTTCGCGTGAGACATAACCGGTCGGGGCAAAAATCGCTGGCGCGTTGGCCTTGGCGTCGGTGCTCTTCTCTTTCACGCGCGCTTCTCCTGATGCGAGCGAAGGTTGTTCGGCGCAATGGCCGAATCAGTCTCGTTCGCTATCGCTGGAGAGCTTGAAGACATAGTAGAAGCTCCCCGAGAAGAGCTCGCTCTCACGGAGGTTCCCGAGCTCGAGCATCTTCACCGCGAGCTTGCGCTTGAACGTCTTGCCGTCCCCTTGCGTATGCCAGTATGCGTCGAGCTCCAGACCTGCGCGGTGGGCGATCTCGATGGCCATCGTCGGAGAGATCCAGGCGACGTGTTCGGCGTTCGGGATAAAGACCCCTTCACGCACGGAGCTGACGAGCGTGGCGATGAAGAAGGGGTTGGGCGTCGTGCAAAGGATGCGCCCATCAGGTGTGAGGTGGCGCTTGGCGAACTGGAGCAGTTTGACCGGGTTGTTCACGTGCTCGATCACATCGCCGATCACCACGCGCTCGAAGCGCTCGCCAAGATCGACGTCGCTCGTGGCGTCCACGCAGCGGATGTCGAAGCCGCGCTCGACGAGCGCGGCGACGGCGTCCTCGATGATGTCGACGCCCACCGCATGAGTCGCGGTGCTGCGGACCATGTTGTGCTTCCAGAGCGGCGACTTCGTGCGCTCGATCTCGTGCGCCACCACGCCGATGTCGAGCGCGGTGCAATCACGCACGAAGTCCTTGAGGAAATCATGCGTCGAGGGGATGCGACCCTGATAACGCTCGCGCAAGTAGTCTCGCAGGTAAGTGCGCACTCGCCGGTCGTTAGGGTTGTGGCTGACATCGCGCCAGTGATGGACGCTTGCCGGATTGCTCGAGTGTGATTTTTGGCCCATCGTGCAAGCCCTCCTTTTATAAGGTGTTAAGGGTAGAGCCACTTGCCGCTTTGCTCGCTCAACCCATCCGCTATCCCATTGAGAAGGAAGGGTATACGCCGCGCGCGATCGGGACGCAAGGTCAGGCTCAGGCCAAACTCGAGCGCGACGCGTCCTGCGATCACGCTCCAGGTCAGCGGTCCTCGCTCGTTGCGTTTCGCGACGAGCATCAGGTTACGAAGTTGGTAATAAGCATACCAGGTCGGCTTGTCCGTGATCTGCACCTTGGCCGCGCCGCTTCCCTTCGCGGTGTACTCGTAGCCATCCTCGAAGATCGCGTCGCAGACCACCTCCTGGTGCCAGCCGTGCGCGTCGAGCTGCCAGCCGTAGCCGAGATCCTCCCAGCCCATCCACAAATCTGGCCAGGGGCCAAGCCCCTCTCGCACTGGCTCGGTCGCATACAGCGCCCCGTTGGAGCTCGCCCAATAAACCCTGAAGCTGTCGCCGGTGGGTTTTGTCTTCGTCCCCACGTAAGGGATCGGCAACGTGGTGCGGCCTGTGAGGTTGTACTTTTGCAAATGCGTCGTGTAGCGCAGCGGGTAGAGTGCGCCGACGCGTGTTCCCCTTGCCAACTGCGCGCGCCCCCTGCTCACGAGCGCCAACAGCGCGTCCCATTGCAGCTCGCCATCATGGTTGAGCGCGTAGGCCCAGTTGACCTCGGGATCTTGTGCGGCGAGCTCGAGGCGCATGGCGAGGTTGCCCGCCGAGCCGAGGTTGTGATCGGCGTTGTGATAGGTGACGCGCTCCCAGCCTCGCTCCTCGATCGCGCGCTCGATCGCCCCGCTGCCCAGCGAGTCCACGATCGCGATCTTGGCGAAGGGGTGCTTGTTATCTGCATCAAACGCGTCCTCGAGCAGGCGAAGCACGGGCTCATCCTGCCTGAAGGTCGCGATCACCAACGCCACGTCACCATACTCGCGCTCGACGTTGCTCATGCCTGCTCCTCGGCCTGGAAGAACTCGACCGTGCGCGCCAGCCCATCACGAAGCGAGGTCGTCGCGCGCCATGAGGTCTCGCTCGTGAGGCGCTCGGTGTCCGCGATGATCTTGCGGATGTCGTTTGGCCAAGGGTCGCAGCGCTCGATCTCGAAGGGTTTTTCGACGATGCCCTCGAGCGTGTCGATGAGCTTCAAGATCGAGTGATCTTCCCCATTGCCCACGTTGTAGAGGTTGCTCGGCGCGCCATCCATGGTGACCAGCAGAGAGTTGACCACGTCGTCGACGTAGACAAAATCGCGCGTTTGCTGGCCATCGCCAAAGAGCTTGATCCCCGCGCCGAGCGCCGCGGCCTGCGAGAACTTGCAGGTCACGTTGGCGTAGGGGTGGTTCGGGCTCTGGCGAGGTCCGTAGACGTTGAAGAATCGCAACGCGACGTAGCTGTAGTTGTAGAGCGGGCGATACATCTCGAGCAGGTGCTCGCCAGAGAGCTTGGTCAGCGCGTACATCGTGATCGGTTCGGGGCGTTGCGTCTCGAGCTTGATCGGCTCGACGCTGTTTCCATACACCGTGGAGCTCGACGCGAAGGAGATCCGCACGCCACCAAGATCTCTGGCAAGCTCCAGCACGCGGAGCAAGGCGCCCACGTTCTGCGCCAGGTAATCATCCGGCTCGTTCAGGCTGTCATAACCGCTGATCAGCGCGGCCAGGTGGACGATGTGTGTCACTCCCTCGAACGCGTCGCGGTGATCGAGCACACGGGTCACGTCATCCTCGATGAAGGTGATCTGATCGATCACTCCTGCCAGGTTGCCGAGGTTCCCGCTGGTGAGGTTGTCGAGGACGATCACCTCGTCTCCTTGCTCGACGAGTCGGTCGCACAGGTGCGAACCGATAAATCCGGCGCCTCCGGTGATGAGCACTTTCTTCATGAGGTCTTCCTTGGTGTGTGAGAGCGAGGTGGCATGAGCAACGCGGCCAACTGGTCCGCGCAGTCATCGAGCCGAAAGTGGTCGAGCCCTGCCTGACGAGAGACTTCGCGGATATCCGCGCGCGCTGGCATCACGTCTTCGACGCACCAGCGCGCGGCTTGCTCGAGTGATTCTGGAGAGACCTGCTCGAGCGTGCGCAGCGCCGGTGAGTCCGCGAGGCGTTCGTCGAGATCGCCCACGCCTCGGAGCATGACCACCGAGAGGCCGCAGAGCAGGTACTCGGCGATCTTGATCGGGCAGACCGCCTGTTGTGAGAAGCTCGGTTGACGCAACGAGAGCCCGAGGTCTGCTGCTGCCATCAGCGGCGCGACCTCGTGAGAGGCGCAGCGATGGATGATCACATTCTCGCGCGCGGCCTTGTCGATGCGCGGGAGCAGCTCTCTCGCGACCTCTTGCATCCCGCTCAGGATGAGAAAGCGCGCGCGCGGATCGAGCGCGTGCACGCGCTCGAAGAGCTGGAGCATGCCGAGCGGGTGATACTGAGGTCCGAGGGAGCCAGCATAAATCAGTAAGGGCGCCTCGGCGTCGATCCCCATCCCCTCTCGCGTTTTTGCTCGAGAGGCTGCGTCTCCCGGCGAGAACAGCGTGTCGTCCTTGGCGTTGGGGATCACATGGATCTTATCTGGGTCGCAGTGCGCGCCTGCGCGGCTCGCGAGGATGCGCTTCGCATGCGCCGAGCGCACGATCACCGAGCTGGCGCGTCGCACGCCTTGCGCCTCCCAATCGCGAAAGAGGCGGTATTGTACGCCCGTGGGGCTCCATCCCGCGAAGTCCACGCGCTCGTCCGCCATCAACCCGTCCGCGTCAAAGACGAGGCGCAGGTGAGGTCTGGCTTTCATCGCCAACAAACACATCGACGCGGGGATGATGCTGCGAGGCATGAGCGTGTCCCAGTCGCCGCGGTCGACCTCGGCGATCACGCGCGCGGCGCCATAGGCGATCATGGCGGGGACGGCTAATTGACGAGGGCGCCGGAGCGCGTCGCTGCCGCGGTACTCGAGGCCGTGCTTGGCCGCCGACGCGCCGATGCGTTGGCGGACCTCCTCGCTCGCCCAGGTAAATTGGAGGACGCCGATGTCGATCTGCTCGCGCAACGCGCGCTCGAAGATGGGGAAGAAGAGGGCCTCCATATAGTTCTGCGCGGGGCCATCCCAGGTGACAAACAACGTGCGTGATCGATCCATCGTTCTCTTCAATCCATTCGGGGCGCTCACGTCGCCGCCATGAGGTCCGTGTAGAGGCGCTCCACATCACCAGCGTAGCGTTCGGAGGAGAAGTCTCGGCGCGCCCTCTCTCGGCCTGTTCGACCCAGGGATATGCGTAGTTCAGGGGCATCGATAAGGCGTTGGAGCGATGCCGCGAGCGCTTTGGGGGAGCTGTGCGGGACGAGCAATCCGCTGGCGCCATCTTCGACGATGAAGGGGATCGCCCCCACGCGCGTGGCGACCACAGGGAGCGAGACGCTCATCGCCTCCGCGAGCACCAGCCCGAACCCTTCAAAGACCGACGCCAGCGCGAAGATGTCCATGCAGGCATAGAGCGGCGCGACGTCGCCATGAAAACCCGCGAAGATCACGCGCTCCGAGACGCCGAGTTCGCGCGCTTTCGCGCGAAGTTTTTCGAGGTCTGGACCATCGCCTCCGAGCAGCAAATAAATCGGTCGCTCGGGATGCTCGAGGATGGTCATCGCTGCGAGCAAGTCGCTGAATCGCTTGATGCTATCGAACATGCGCCCCAGGCAACCGATCACGAGCGCGTCCTCGGGGATGCCGAAGCGCGCCCTCGAGGCGCGCTTGCCATCCTCGCCGAGCTCCTCGGGAAAGGGGGTGCCATTGACGATAACGCTCACCTTCGACGCGGGGACTTGCGAGCGATCCTGTAGGAACTGTGCGGTGTATGGCGAGATCCCGACGCAGTGCGTGGCGATCGCGGCGACGCCAGAGAGTAGCAGGTCTCCGCGCCAGGAACGGTGCGGCGATCCCGCGGTCTCCTCGATGATTCGGTGCGGCACTCCTGCCAGATAACCGCCGAGCGCGGCCATCACGCAACCTTCAAAGACGGCGCCGTGGATGATGTCTGGTTTCCACTCAGCGGCGTAGCTTTGCACCGCGTTGATCGCGTCGAGGTTGAGGATCGACCAGGGCCCATCGATCACTGTGACAGGGATGTTCGCGCTGGCGAGCGCGTCAGCGACGGCTCCGTCTGCGCGCGAGGTCAAGAATCGCTGCTCGAAACGAGCAGGGTCGAGCTTCTGGATCAGCTCCAACCGTCGCTTCTCGACACCCCCGTGGGTGATCCAGGGGAGGACATGGAGGACCTTGAGCGGCCTTTCGGCGCGCGGTGGGTGCGTCGAAGCGTTTGAGAGGGCTGACTTGGGCATGCGCTGTGTGGCTTACGGAGTCATCACAAAACGCCCGCGCCTTGCGACGCGAGCGTTTGTAAGGGCGATGTGGCGAGGAACATAGCTGACTCCTCCCCACGTCGCAAGATGCCAAGTCTGGCGTCCTGGACAGGCGTTCTTTACTGATAACGCGCGAAGAAGCCAGCGCGTCGCGACGTGTTGGGGAGCGACCCTGTCCCGAAGTCCACATCTTCGCCGATGAGATCTCCGCTGACGATGTAAGCGTTGAGCCCGTTGACATAGAGTGAGCGTGGCGTGACCTCGCGGCCCGCGTCGAAGAAGCGCTCGCTGGCGAGCTCTCCTGTCGGGGAGTAGGTCGCGAGGAACCCGTCGACGAGGTTGGCCGTCGTGCGTGGGCCATCACCGAGGTCGATCGTCTCGAAGGTGCGACCTGTGATGTAGATGTTGTTGGATGGACCGACGCCCAACCCCGTAATGCTGTCGCCAAGAACAGCCTGGATTTGACGGCTCCAGACGTGGTCGCCCTCGCTCGAGAAGCGCGCCATAAACATGTCGAAGTTGTCCGTGGCAGTGGTCACGAAGACGCCGTCGCCAAAGTCGACATCGCCATTGAAGATCCCTGTGACCACGACTTCACCAGTGGGTGCGACCGCGATGCGACCGCCTGCATCGTTCACGTCACCGCCGATGTCCTTGGCCCAGATCGCCTTCCCGACGGTCGAGAGCTTGGTCACGAAGGCGCTGTTCGTGCCCGGACCTGCCAGGTCGATGGCGTCGAACGAGATCGCGCTCGCGTAAGCTCCCGTGATGTAAATCTCGCCATCATTGTTGGTGCTCACGTCGTTGACGACATCCTGGCCCGAGCTGCCGAATGTGTGGTCCCAGATGTGATTGCCGTTCGCGTCGATCTTGGTGACGAACATGTCCAACCCACCCGCCGAGGGGTGCGTGAGCGTTCCTCCGAGGTCGGCGGTGCCGGTGAAGTTACCAGTGGCGATGATCTCATCCTGTGCCGTGATCGCGATCGTTCGGATCGATGTCGCGCCGGTCGCCGAGAGCACGCGGCCCCAGACCAACTGGCCGTTCGTGTCGAACTTGGCGACAAAGGCATCGCGTGAACCTGCCGCGTTGACCGGGCCACTGCCGAGGTCGATGCTCCCGGTGAAGTCGCCCAGGACCACGATCTCTCCATTGGAGAGCGTGCGGACTGCGTTGATCGTTGTCGAGCCTGTGCCCGCGACGCGCGTCGCCCACAGCGGCACGCCTTCTGGCGTCGCGCGCGCCACGAACGCGACGATGCCTCCCGCGCTGCCTCGCTCGATCGTGGTCGAGCCGAAGACGAAGTCAAGCGAAGTCACGCCGACGATGACCGAGTGGTTTGAAGGATCGATGGTCGCCGCTCGCGTCGAGATCGACGTCGACTTTCCTCCAAGCTGGAGTTGGCTCGATGCCGGGCGATTGGTCGAGTTGATGATGCGGTAATCTCGGATGTCCTCCGAGATGTTGCCTCCATTGTCCACGCTCGTGCGGAGCGTGTAGATGCCTGGAGGACGCGCCGGGAGACGGAACTCCCACGCGCCGTTCGAGGTGCTCTGCGTCGAGCCGACGGATTGCCCGTCGATCTCGAACTGCACGGTACGGTTGGCGCGCTGATCGATGCTCACCGCGTTCACTCGCCCAGCAGCCCTGGGAGGGAGACCAGTGTAGGCCGAGTCAGGGTTAGGAGAGTTGACCGTGAGGTCGATCGTCTCGCAAGCATCGCAGTCCGGGCCTCCACAATCCACGGCTTCCTCGCCAGGATCTTGGGTCCCGTTGTAGCAGGTCGCGGCGAACTCACAGTCCCCACATACACCGCCACAGTCGATGCCGACCTCTCCTTTGTCCGCATCCAGGCGCGAGTTCAGGCAGTGCGCCGGGTGGCACACGCGCAAGCCTGGGTGCCCGTAAATCTCGCCACGAAGGGCGCATTTAAGGCCAGTCAGGCACTGGTTGTGATTGGAGCATTTCCCTTCGCCAACATCGCAACGGTTGTTGGGATCGTAGCAGTAATCCAGGTCGCCTACTTGTGCGCCAGGTTGCCCCTTGGTCAAGGACTGTAGGATCTGACCGTCAGGGCCGTAGTACTCGTTGGCTGCTTCGCCACACGCGGTCAATGAAACCATCGAACCGAGTATGAGGAGTGATTTGAGAGAATGCTTCATCATGAACCCTTATTTTGCGAGCCTGCCCAGGACATTCCTTGAGAAGAGGTCAGCCTGGCTGACCTCTTCTCAAGGGAACGTCACGGTGACAGGGGTGTTGCTATTGGCCGTTCCGCCGTTGCCGAGCTGGCCGAAGTTGCCTGCTCCCCAACAACTGGAGGCACCTGTCGATTGAGCAGCGCATGTGTGCCTCGCGCCGCCCGAGATCCTGACTGCTCCGCTCAAACCGGACACTGTCACTGGCAGCGCACGCGTCGTGTTCGAGGCATCCCCCACCTGACCGTTGGTGTTCAGCCCCCAACAGCGCGCGGTGCCATCGTTGATGGCTGCGCAGGTGTGGTTGGCGCCCGCGCCGATGTGCGAGACGCCGCTGCTCAACCCTGAGACCGCCGTCGGGACGCGCTGGATGCCGCTCGTGCCCGTGCCGAGCTGAGAGTTGTTGTTCGAGCCCCAGCAGAACGCGGCGCCGCTGTTTTGAATCGCGCACGTGTGGCCGAGACCTGCGGTCATCTGTTTGATGTCCGTCAATCCCACAACAACGACAGGCAGCGGGCTGTCCGTGGTCGTGTCGTCGCCGAGCTGTCCACCATAATTTCGTCCCCAACAACGCGCTGTCCCGTCCGCGAGGCGAGAACAGGTGTGGTTGGCGCCAGCAGCGACGGCCTTCGAGCCTTCGAGGGCGACGACGCGTGTTGGCAAGGTGCGCTCGGTCTGGGTCCCGTCGCCGAGCTGCCCGTAGTTGTTGCGACCCCAACAAGAGACCGTACCATTGGCGCGGGTCGCGCAGGTGTGATAGCCGCCCGCCGTGAGCGAGAGCACGCTGCCCAGGCCCGAGACTGGCGTCGGGCTACGTCTCGTTGTCTTGGTGCCATCACCGAGCTGCCCGTTTCCGTTGCTGCCCCAACAACGCACCGTGAAGTCTTTGAGGCGCGCGCAGGTGTGCAAGGAGCCCGCGACGATTTCCTGGACATTCATCAGGCCAGGAACCACGACCGGAGAAGTGCGCGTGCTGATCGTCCCATCGCCGAGCTGTCCCACGTTGTTGCGGCCCCAACAAGCCACCGTGCCGTCGGCGCGCAACGCACAGGTGTGGTTGTCGCCAAGCGCTGTTTGGATCACCTTGTGATCGCATGTGCCGCACGAGCCGCCGCAGTCGAGCCCTGTCTCGCCGCTGTCCAGGATGTCGTTGTCGCAGGACTCCAGAACGCAAACGTTCATCTCGGGAGGCATCACGCCATAAGAACCTGCCTTGTTCACGCCACAGACAAGACCCGTGTCGCAGTGGCCGTCGTTGTAACATGGTCCTTCGGCTGTCTGGCAGGGGAACGACGGGTTTTTGCAGTAGAGCGGGTGGCCGACCGGGTACGGGTTCATCGTCGGGCATTGCCCACATGAGCCGCCGCAATCAAGCCCGACCTCGTCTCCATCCACGCGGTTGTTAGTGCAGTGTGATTTCACACACACGTCCAGGCCGCTCTGGAATCCGAAGCGATCGCCGATGTTGTGGCCACAAATTAACCCCGCTTCGCATTGATCGTTGCGGTCGCAGTCACCTTCGCCCTCGGCGCAGAGTTCGGCGCCTTTGCAGAAGTTGCCGTCTCCGTTTTGTGCGCCAGGGGTCCCTTTCTGGAGACCCTGGTCCAGCGTCAGAAACTGATCTTCAGCTTCTCCACAGCCGCTGAACATGGCCATACACAAAATTGCGCTGCTGAGCGCACCAAACTTCATAAACGAGTTGTAGGTCATCTTTCTTGCTTTCTTGGGTGTTCGGGTTTGTGTCTTGACCGTGATGCTCCCCCCGCACGATGCATGAGGTCGCATGTGTATGGAGGAAGATGATATTTCCCCACATGTTGGTGGTGATCACACACTTTCGCAAACCCTAGAAAGTTCCCTCCAGAATTACAAGCCATCTCCACCACCACTACACAAACACATCCAATCTTTTATTGGGGGGTGTCGGTGTGTTTGTGTTGAAGGCATTGCCTGTCTAGATCGTTACGTCCCACCTGTGTTGTTGGATCGACGCTGGAGGTAAGAAATTTTAGTAAACGCCAAGGTTTCAAGGGTTTTCGAGGCTTCGGGGCATCGTTGATGCCCCCGTCTTATCTTGAGATGCGTGAACCTTCGTTTTTTTGCAGTGATTCTTTCTCGCGAGCTGTTCTTCTTCTCTTCTGTCTGTCGCGCGTGAACCTCCAATTTGTTCGAGAGTCACGCCAAAGAGCGGGAGAGAGAGCGGCGAGAGCGTGACCTC
>JAYZVO010000124.1:0-11853 GCA_036155555.1 Myxococcota bacterium | reverse complement strand
ACATTTGCCAGAGGTGGTCGAACCCGCACACGGGGCGGCAAATGTCGCGCCCCCTCACTTTCGCGGGCCGCCGTCGGTGGTTCGCATCAGCGAGGTTGGCACGCGGCGTGCTTTGTTACTGGAGCCGACGTCGGACGAAGGAGAAGTGACGTGAGAACCTGGACAACCTCATCTTGTGTGGCCTTGCTCGCGCTCCTGATTACAGGATGCGCGACGCCAGGAGCAGCATCCTCGACGACGTTCGAGGCGCCCGTGGGAGCGACGCTCTCGCCGCTGGCGAGCGCTCGGGATCAAGAGCGTGGCGAAACTCCCGCCGAAGGCGCCTCGCTCGAATCACTGCTCGACTACGCGACCCGGCACCACCCCCGCTTGCACGCCGAGCATTCGCGTTGGGAAGCACAGATCGCCAGAACAAACGCCACCGGGCAGTGGATGGACCCGATGGTGGGCTATATGTTCGCGCCGCTGCCGATCGAGACACGGCTCGGCCCCAACCGCCACACGTTCACCGCGAGCCAGAAGATCCCGTGGCCTGGGCAGACAGGTACGATGCAAGCGGCCGAACAGGCGCGCACAGACGCGCTCGCCAAGACGTTTGATGCGAGCTATGTGGCCGTCAGGCTCGAGATCCAGGAACTCTACTGGTCGCTCTGGGCGATCGCGCGTGAGGAGCAGGTGTTGGTGCGCGAGATTGCCTTGCTCGACTCGCTCGAGCAAAGCCTCCAAGCGCGCGTCGAGGTCGGCACGCGCCCCGCGTCCGAGCTCTCCAGGCTTGGCCTCGAGCGCGTGCAGCTCGCAGACGAGCTCGCTGCCCTCGGCGCGAAACGCGAGGTGCAGGAGGCGATGCTCGGGCAAGCGCTCGGAATGAACACCCCTTACAAGGTAAGCTTCGACGAGTCGATCCGACCGGAGCGCCAGCCGCTCGAGGCCGACCTCGAAGCGAGGCTCGCTGACACCCCCACGCCACCGCACCTCGAAGCGCTCGCCAACGAGATCGAAAGTAAGCGCGCGAAACAGGAGATCGTGGCGTTGCAAAAGCGCCCGAGCTTCGAGGTCGGCGCGCAGTGGTCCTTGATCGGGAAGGGGGAATCGATGGCGGATAATCGAGGGCGCGACGCGGTCATGCTCCGCTTTGGTGTCACGCTCCCCATCTGGACAGGCGCGCTCGACGCCAAACGCGATGAAGCTCTGGCGAGCGTGCTCGAAGCGCGCGCGAGGCTCGAGCTCGCGCGCCAGCAGTGGCTCGCGCAGCTTCGAGAGAACGACACCCGCGCACGCGATGCGCACCGCCGCGTCCAACTCATCGAGGGCACCCTGCTCGAACAAGCGAGCGCGACCTTCGAGATGGTTCGCGGCGACTATGAGGCAAATCAGACGGAGTTCTCCGCGCTGCTTTCTGCCACAAAGACCATCTATGCGCTCGAGCGCGAGGCGATCCGCCAACGCGCCGCGCGTCAACGCTACATCGATCGCACCGACGCACTACTCGGCAAGCCGCTCACAGAGCAACGCGAGGAGGCACCATGACTGACGACCTTCACGACGAAGAGGTCTCCCCAGAACAGCCCACTGATCCGACCGAGGATGTCGAAGAGACCTCGGAAGAGACCGAGGTCTCTTCCGAGGAGCGCGCCTCGAGCGATGCCGCGCCTCGGGCGAGCAACCTGAAACAAAGGATCGCGCTGGCGGTGATGCTCGTGTTCGCGGTGGGGCTTGGCTTTCTGATTGGCAGAAATAGCGAACCTGACGCGGGCGATGCCAGCGAGCACACGCACGCTCATGGCGAAGGCGGTGACGCGAGCGCCGAGGAGACGTGGACGTGCTCGATGCACCCGCAAATCCGCGCGAAGGAGCCAGGCTCCTGTCCTATTTGTGGCATGGACCTCATCCCCGCGACATCGAATGATACAGGTCCTCCGCTCACATCATCTCAGGTTCGCCTGAGCGAGCGCGCCAGGACACTGGCAAAGATCCAGACCGAAGCGGTCACCACGACCTCACAGGATCGCAGCACGCGGCAGCTCTTCGGGCAGGTTGTCGAGAACGAGGGCGCGAAGCGCTCGATCACCTCGTGGATTTCAGGCCGCGTCGACAGGTTGCTCGTCTCGACGACTGGCGCGCGCGTCAAGCGTGGCCAGACGTTGGCGAAGATGTATAGCCCCGAGGTTTACGCCGCGCACCAGGACTTGCTCGTCGCGCAGCAACAGCTCGAGCGCCTCTCTGGCAAGGACGCATACGCCGAGCGCGCCGCCAACGCGCAGGTCTCCTCGGCGCTCCAGCGCTTGCGCCTGCTCGGGTTCACTGACAGCGAGCTCGACAAGATGAAGCGCGCCGACAAGCCGTGGACGCAGGTCTCTGTCAGGAGCACTGCCACGGGCACCGTACTCGCGCGTAACATCAGCCAGGGCGAATACATCCAGAAAGGCGCCGTGTTGTTCGAGATCTCGGATCTGACGACCGTCTGGATAGAGCTCGACGCCTACGAGTCTGACCTCTCGCTTGTCGAGGTTGGCCAGGAGGTGACGCTGCTCGTGGACGCGCTCGCGGAGCCTTCGCGCAAGGGAAGAATCACCTTCATCGACCCGATCCTCGATCCGAAGACGCGCGTCGCCTCGGTGCGCGTCGAGGTCGAGAACAAGGACCAGCACATCAAACCAGGGATGTATGTGCGCGCGATGCTCGAACCCGAGATCATCGAACCGGGGCAGCCTCTCCCGCTCGCCATTCCGCGAAGCGCGCCGCTGTTTGCCGGTGATCGATCGCTGGTCTATGTCGAGGTCAGCTCGCAGCAGGAGGACACGACCTACGAGGCGCGCGAGGTGATCCTTGGACCTCGTCAGGGAGATCGCTACATCGTCAAGGCTGGCCTCTCTCGTGGAGATCGCGTGGTCACGCATGGCGCCTTCGTGCTCGACTCGGATCTTCAAATCAGGGGAGGAACGAGCTTGATGGAGCGGTCGGATGACACATCACGACCTTCGACAAAGCCGACGCTGGAGCTCTCGGCAAAGGATCGCGAGGCGCTCTCGCTGGTGTTCTCGGGATACCTCGATGTGCAGGAGCACCTGGCAAACGACGCGCTCGCGAAAGCGCTCGCGCGCGCCGAGTCGTGGCGCGAGGAGACCGCGAAGGTCACGCTCGAAGGCGCGCAAGCGCAGCGTGTCTGGATGACGCTCTCGCGCAGGATGGCGCAAGATCTGACAAAGCTCGAGAAGTCCGCCAACATCGCGGACGCCAGGGCTGCCTTCGAATCACTGACCCAGCTCTTTGACGAGGCGCTCGCGCAGTTTGGCAACGTCCTCGACACGCCTATCCGCAAGACCTTCTGCCCGATGGCAAACGACAACAAGGGCGCGCACTGGTATCAGCGCGCGCCGCAGGTCGACAACGTCTACTTCGGCAACCAGATGCGAGCTTGCGGCGAGATCCAGCGCACCATTGGTGCTGGCGAGTACCTCTTGAGCGAGGCTTCGAGTGATAAAGGGGGCCGACATGAGCGCTGAAGGAAGCTGGGAGAAAATGCTCGGGTGGTTCCTGGAGCATCGACTGATCGTCGCCATCTTCACGCTCGTTCTCCTGGGCGCAGGGCTCGCGGTCCACCCCTTCGACAAACTCGCCGAGCAAGCAAAGGGGATCTTGCCGCCCGTCCTGGCAGACATCCCGCGCGATCGTGTCGCCGTCGACGCGATCCCGGATATCGGTGAGAACCAACAGATCGTCTTCACGACCTGGCCAGGGAGGAGCCCGAGAGATATCGAGGATCAGATCACCTACCCGCTGACCACGCAGCTGCTCGGGTTGCCGGGCGTCAAGACCGTGCGCAGCTCCTCGATGTTCGGGTTCTCCTCGATCTACGTCATCTTCGAGGATGGCGTGGAGTTCTACTGGTCGCGCTCGAGGATTCTGGAGAAGCTCTCGGCGCTACCTCCGAGCTTGCTCCCTGAAGGCGCGAGCCCGATGCTCGGCCCCGACG
Source organism: Myxococcota bacterium (assembly GCA_036155555.1). Classification (GTDB taxonomy): domain Bacteria; phylum Myxococcota_A; class Bradymonadia; order Bradymonadales; family Bradymonadaceae; genus JAYZVO01. The sequence continues at coordinate 7,880 of JAYZVO010000124.1, read as the reverse complement.
CGACCGCCCTGGGGCAAGTGTACTGGTACACGCTCGAGGGGAGAGATCCTGACACGGGAGAGGTCACCGGAGGTTGGGATCTTCACGAGCTTCGGACCTTGCAAGATTGGACCGTGCGCCACGCGCTCCAGTCCACACCGGGCGTCTCCGAGGTCGCTTCCATTGGCGGTCACACCGCCGAATACCAGATCGACGTCGACCCCAAGAAGCTCGAAGCCTACGGCATCCCGCTCACCAAGATCGCCAACGCAGTGAGAGAGGCGAACAGGGATATCGGCGCTCGAACGCTCGAGATCAACCGCGCCGAGTACGTCGTGCGCGGCGTCGGCCAGCTCGAAAACCTGGAGGATCTGGAAGAAACCGTCATCACAGAACAAGAGGGGAGGCCGCTCCGTATCAAGGATCTCGCGACGGTCGGCCTTGGACCGGCGCAACGACGCGGGGCGCTCGACGTGGGCGGGGCCGAAGCTGTCGGCGGCGTGGTCGTCGCCCGGTATGGTGAGAACCCGGTCGAGGTGATCGAATCACTCGAGGCAAAGATCGAGAAGTTGGCGCCGAGCCTTCCTGTCCGAACGCTCGAGGATGGTCGAAAATCACAGGTCACGATCGTCCCGTTTTACGATCGCTCACAGGTCGTCGAGGAGACGCTCGGGACACTCTCCGAGGCGTTGATCCAACAGATCCTGATCACCATCGTGGTGGTGCTCGTGTTGCTCGGGAACCTGCGAAGCTCGCTGGTGATCTCGTCGGTGTTGCCGCTCGCTGTGCTCGCGACCTTCGGGTTGATGAAGCTCACAGGCGTGACCGCCAACGTGATGAGCCTGGCGGGTATCGCGATCGCCATCGGCACGATGGTGGACATGGGCATCGTGCTCACCGAGAACATGCTCGAACGCTTCGACGAGGCAAAGCCTGGCGAGCACATGACCGCATTGAGACAGGGAGCCGCCGAGGTCGCCCCTGCCGTGGCCACGAGCGTGTTGACGACCGTGTTCTCCTTCCTCCCTGTCTTCGGGCTGACCGCATCGGAAGGAAAACTCTTTCATCCGCTGGCTTACACGAAGACCTTCGCGCTGCTCACGGCGCTGGCGCTGTCACTGCTCTTTCTGCCCACGTTCGCGAGCTGGATCTTGCGCCCTCGCGTGAAGCAGGTCGAGGCAGCAACCCTCGGCGGTCGCTTGCTCGCGGCGTTGAAGAAGGGAACACACCGACGAGATATCGTGCTCGTGGGGATCGGCGCGGCGCTGTTGATGTTCGGCTCGGGCTGGATGGGCGCGTTGGTAATGGTGGTCGGCGCGGCGCGCATTTCACAGAGCGTGTTGCCTGCAAACGTGTCGCGCTTCGTGCCCTGGTTGGAGAACGGACTGGTTGTCGGTGGCGTGCTCGTCTTGCTGACGGATGCATGGATGCCCTTTGGCGCGGGCGCGCCGTGGAGCGAAAACTTTGGCCTGGTCGCCGGTGTATCACTCGGCCTGTTGTTGCTCTTCTGGGCGTTTATCCAGGTATATGCGCCGCTGCTAAAGTGGATGCTCGAGCACAAGCTGGCCTTTTTGACGTTGCCGACGGCGTTGATCCTGATGGGTTCGATGACCTGGCTGGGTTTCGACGCGGTGCTCGGGTGGTTACCGCAGAGCGTGCGTCAGAGCGCGCCTGTCACAAAGATCGCGAAGTCTTTTCCAGGCATCGGGCAAGAGTTCATGCCGCCGTTCGACGAGGGGCAGTTTTTGTATATGCCCACGGTGATGCCGCACGCATCGCTGGGGCAATCGCTCGACCAACTCCAGATGATGGACGCCGCGATCATGCAGGTGCCCGAGGTCGAGCTCGCCGTCGGAAAGCTCGGACGCGCCGAGAGCGCGCTCGATCCTGCGCCCGTGTCGATGTTCGAGACGGTCGTCACCTACAAGCCCGAGTACCGCACGGAACCTGATGGAACGCGCGTGCGTCAGTGGCGAGATCACATCCGCTCGAGCGATGACATCTGGAAGGAGATCCAGGCCGTAGCAGAGCAACCTGGCCTGACCAGCGCGCCGAAGTTGATGCCGATCCAGACGCGCATCGTGATGTTGCAATCAGGGATGCGCGCGCCGATGGGGCTCAAGCTCCAGGGGCCAGACCTCGAGAGCCTGGAGAAAGCGGGGAAGCAGCTCGAAGAGGTCTTGCGCGAGATCCCATCAGTGCGCGCCGAGACCGTCTTTGCCGAGCGCGTCGTCGGGAAGCCCTACCTCGAGATCAGGATGTTGCGTGAGGAGCTCGCCAGACATGGATTGAGCGTCGAGGATGTCCAGCGCACGCTCCAGATCGCGCTCTCGGGGATGCCATTGACGACGCTCCTGGATGGGCGCGAGCGCTATGAGGTTCGCGTGCGGTATCAACGCGACGCGAGGCAGGATATCGAGGCGCTCGGGCGCTTGCTCGTGCCGACAAAGTCCGGCAGGTCGATCCCGCTCGAGCAGCTCACCGAGCTGGCTTACGTCAAGGGACCGCAAGCGATCAAGAGCGAGGACACCTTCCTGACGAGCTATGTGATCTTCGATCACACCAATGAAAGCGCGGAGTTGGAGGTCGTCGAAGAGGTCCGTCAGGTCATCGAAACGAAGCGAAAAGCTGGCGCGCTCGCGCTACCACAAGGGGTCAAGTACGACTTCGCGGGCAACTATCAAAACCAGGTGCGCAGCGCCGATCGACTTGCGGTGCTGGTGCCGCTCGCGCTGTTGCTGATCTTCCTGGTGCTCCACCTCCAGTTTGGCAAGATCAGCACCACGGTCATCATTTACACAGGCGTGGCGGTCGCGGTTTCTGGCGGCTTCGTGCTGATGTGGTTCTACCAGCAGCCCTGGTTTATGGACTTCTCACTGGCAGGTCACGCGATGCGCGATGTCTTCCAGATCAGGCCAACCAACCTCTCTGTAGCAGTCTGGGTGGGCACGATCGCGCTCGTCGGAATCGCCACCGACGATGGCGTGGTGATGGCCACTTACCTGGACCAGCGCTTTGCCAGTGACAAACCATCGACGGTCGCCGAGATCCGCGCTGCGGTGCTCGACGCAGGCAAGCGCCGTGTGCGTCCTTGCTTGATGACGACGGCGACGACCTTGCTCGCGCTGTTGCCCGTGATCACATCGACGGGCAGAGGATCGGATGTGATGATCCCGATGGCGATCCCATCGCTTGGCGGGATGGCCGTCGAGCTTATCACGCTGTTTGTCGTCCCTGTCCTCTACTGCTCGCGCGAAGAGCTGCGCCATCGCTTCGAGAACATCGAAAAACCCGACTGACATCGATCGTCATGGAGGAAAAAGAAGGTTCGCCATCCTCAGGGTGATGCTCCTATATTGCGCGGTACAATCTCGCGCTTTGCGTTACAGGGCGAGTGTTTGTCCTACCCAAATGAGGAGTTATCCGTGGCAGTTACTCTCGAAGATGTCAAAAACCACATCGCGTCCGGCACAGTCAGCGAGCTTATCAAGCACACCCACGCCTCGAGGATCGCGTTGTTCGATCCGATGGCGAGGATCTTCCTGTCGGTGCTGCCTGAACACATCGCCGAGAATGGCCGCGTCGACTGGAACAAGGTTCAACCGACCGATGTGGAGACACCCGTAACGCTCCAGGACATCGAGGCATGGTTCAAGACCTCTCCTCACGCGAACGTCGTCTCGTCATTTCGTCAGTTGTTCGACACATGGCGCACCGAATCGCCCACATGGTCCGAGGTGATTCGCTCCTGCGCGCGCATCTCACCGATGTTGATCCGCGCGATCTTGCCAAACACGATGGAGCTCTCGAACCGTCAAATCCAGGACATGTTCGAGGGCTTTGGCGAGCCTGTGGGTCGCGCGCTGGCGACCGTCGCCACGTTCTACAAGAACCCGAGTGATGGCGACTTTATGGCGCGCCTGACGCCCGAGGCGGTGCATGCTTATCTGGAGGGTTGCGAGGATGTCTTCGCGCCGATCAACCTCTACTCATTGATGCGCGCGCTGCCTGATGAGCTCGACCTCCCGCATGAAGCTGGCGAGGTGTATGTCGACATCATGATCGCGATCAAGGATCACGAATCACTCGATCAGGGCTCCTCCTACAGCTACCGCATCGATCAGCGCTGGCTCGATGGCGAGCAAATCGCGCGCATCGTGATTGCCAACAAGAGCAACCTCGAGCGGGCGCGTTGGTTGATGGCGACGCTCGCGTTCGATGGATATCCGCAAGCTTTCGACGCCTTCGGCGAGCTCCTCGGAGATGATGTTCTTGGCAATGAAGCGCTGCTCTACCTCGGGCTCGGTGGGACATGGGGGAGGGAGGTCGCAGAGAGGATCGTCGAGGACGACAGCGCCTCCGAGCTCGCGCGAACCCACGCCGAAACCTTGCTCTCCTTCGAGGCGCCAAGACATCCCGAGAGTGATCGCCTGCTCTCGCCCATGCTCGGGCATCTGGTCAAGCATCGCCGCTTCGGGTTCACCTTCGCGTCGATGCTTATCGACAAGGAGCCTGGCGCACCGGTCGCGGGGACGCCAACCTCTTTCGAGGAGCTCGACGCGCTCTACCAGAGGAAGACCAAACCGGAGCTTGTTCAGAAGCAATATTACAAGAAGGAGCAGGAGGCGCCTTCCGCGCAGGCATGGCTCGACTTGTTGTGGATCACGGCGCTCGAACCAGGGCGCTACTTCTCACAGGAGAGCTATGACAACGCTTTGGCGCTCGGATTGCTGGGCAGAGAGCCGAGCGAGGACGAGTTGTTGCGCGTGATCGAGCATCTCGATTGGGGCAAACAAATCAACTCGAGCAAGAAGATCGGATATGGCGAAGCATTGCTCGGCGCGGGCGCGAGCGAGCGCGTCTATCTGCACGCGATGGCAACGTTCGCGATGACCCAACACACCAACTATTTGGGGTACATCGAGAACTGCTTCGAGGAACCCGCCAAGAAGTCAGCGCTTCCCTGGACAAACGCCATCGAGCGGCTCGTCTGGCAGCACCGCTACGACAAGCAAAATGTCTACCGCGCGCTCGATACGCCGACGCAGTTCGCCAGGGCCGAGGGTGATGGAGAGGTCGCCATCGATGCTCCTGGGGATGTCCTGTTCGAGTGCCATGTCGACGCGCTGGTGCCGAGCAAGATCACGATTCGCAAAGATGTAACGCTCGAGATCGATCCCGAAGCAGGGACTTTCACATTTACAGGGTTGTCAAAAGAGATCAGCGGCGCGCTCCCTCCGATGTTCGGGGATGGGTATACGGTCCAGGGTGAGCTTCACAAGCACCGTGGGATCTTCGGGGTCAATGGCATCGTCATCGAAGGGCAGCAGGTCGAGGAGATCGAGGTCCTGGCAGCGCACGAGAAGGCGCCCATCAAGATCGCGACGCTCGGGTCAAACACGACGTGCCGCATCACATTATCAGAGAAGTACTCGGAGACGTTGGGCAACCACGTCCTCGGGCTGTTGCGTGACCTCGATGATGTGCAGGAGTTGGCGGAGATACGGGCGATGCAGAACCCGATCGCGGCCTACACGCTCTATCTCTTCTCACAGCTCGCGCCATCTGATTCGATGCGAAGCGCGGCGATGCACCAGCTGTGTGAGCTCGGGGAGTTGGCCGAGCCGTACCTCGGCGAGGTGCCCGAGCCCAGGGGTCCAGCGCCCATCGAGATGGTCTCGTTCGACACGATCATCGAGCGTATGCAAGCGCTCTCTGACACGCCGCTCCATCAAGGCACCGAGGCCGCTTATACGGAGCAGCGTTGGGTCGGGTTCGAGGACGTCAACCTCTTCCCTGGAGATGGCGACGACGAGGAGCAAGACTACGACGATGAGGAGTACGAGGAGGACTACGACGACTACGATGGTGGCTATGGCGAGGAGAATTACCAGGTCGTCTCGGCGGTGATGTTGCACGAGCCTTTCCAGGAGGGGAGGGAACCTTCGCGCCCTTACTGGTTCGATGAGGATGGCGCCAGGAGTATGCTCGGCAACTTCGCGGGGCTGTCAGGCAATGGCATGTGGTATGAGGCCAGGGCGTTTGGCGAGGTTTACATCGACGAGGATCGCGACCTGATCCTGATGAATTTGACGCTGGAACGAGAAGGTTACGAGGGCTGGCCCATCGAAGGCTCGGCGTATCTGGCGTGTTGGAAGTGTGAGGATGGGTGGCTTTTCTCGTCCTGGGGTCGCTCGAGGAGCGAGCTTCAGCGCGTGATAGGGCTCGACTTCTGGCCAACGCAGATGCAATGGCGCGCGATCGAAGGATGGCTGGGGTATTGAGTGATGGAAGAGTTCGGCGAGCTGCGCTCGATGCTGCATCAACCTCCTTCGGAGCGGGCGTTTGCTACCTTGATGCGGCGATTCGAGCGCATGTGGAACAAGCACCCGGCGCGAACGCGTGACGAGCTATTTCCTTACGCTCAGGGCGTGCTCGAGACATGGCCTGACGGCACGCGCACGATCCCTGGCCGCTGGCGCCACGCCTTCTGGACCGAGCGGGGGACAGTCCCGGTAGAGCTGCTATCACTGGGCAGGAGGTTGACCTTCACGCACGAGAAAGTCAGCGCGGCGCAGCTCGAAGTATTGATCTCGCACGATGCTGGCAGCGCGCTGACGCACCTCGAGCTGACCACATGCGAGCTCGACGACGCGCACGTGTTGGCATTGATTCATGCGCCGAGCGCGCTGCGCGTGCTCGATCTCGGTGGCAATGATATCGGCGTCGAGGGCGCCAGAGCGTTGGCAGAGAGCGCCCTCGCGACGCGACTGACCTCGCTCCTGTTGTGGGATAACACGTTGGGGGATGAAGGGGTCGCGGCCATCGCCTCGAGGCGATGGCCAGAGCTGGAGACGCTGGATTTGATCTCGACCTGTTGCAAGGAGCAGGGGACCCAGGCGCTCGTGGAGCACTTCGATAAACACTTCCCCTCGCTCCGCGTTTTGAGGATGGTCTACAACAACCTCTCACCGTCACAAATCGGGCACCTGAAGGCGCTCGAGTTTCTGCGCCCTCAGGAGCGCAGCTTGCGCGTCGAGTGTTGAACCATTGCCTTCCCCTTGGCTCTGCGAAGAGGTTGGCTTCTCGCTTCACAAAAGCAGGCGCCCCTTGTCTGCAAAGTAGCGCATCATCTGCTGGAGCTCCGGGTCATCCTTGCGCTCTGGCAAGGTCAAAAACCACAGCCGCAGAGGTTGTTCGAGCTCGATCTCTCTCACGATGATGAGCCGTGGGTCTTCCTCGGCGACTTTTTTTGGCAGCACACCAAAGCCGCAGCCGCGTTGGATGAGCTCCAGGGCGACATGGCGCGAGTTTGTCTCGACGAGCAGTTTTGCAGGATCGATGCTCGAGCGCTCCCAACGCGAGACGGTCTTCTTGGAGACGCTGTAATCGTTGACGACCCAACGCGCATCCTCCATCGACTCGAGCGAAGCGAGGTATTCAGGAGACGTCGCCACGACAAGCGCGACCTCGCCGAGGAAGTAGCCATAGAGGTTCTCGTCGGGTTGCGGGATCACGCGAATGGCCAGATCCGCGCCACCCTGGCCGAGATCCGAGATGTCATTCTCTTCCAGGATGGTGAGCTTGATCTCGGGGTGATCCTCGAAGAACTCGGCGAACAGGCCGCTCATTTGCGCCAGCACCAGCGATGGCGCGGACAGAGTCACATAGGAGAAGCCGCGAACCTCCGAGCTGAACGCTCGCCGCGCCCACTCCTCGGCTCCTTCGAGCATCGGGGCGAGCGCCTTGACCAGATGTTCGCCGCGATCCGTGAGCGTGTAACCGTTGGCGTGTCTCGTGAACAACTCGACGCCAAGGTGTGCTTCGAGCGCGTCCAGGCGCCTGGATATCGTGGACGGCGCCACTCCGAGCGCCTTGCTCGCGGCGGGGGGGGGGGCCGG
>JAYZVO010000123.1:0-16927 GCA_036155555.1 Myxococcota bacterium | reverse complement strand
GGGATGACAGCACGGCGCCTCGGAATGCGCAAGCGTGCTAAAAGAGAGGTTCAGTCAGGGGCGCTCACTTTGGAGCGTCTTCCTTCTTCTCCTCGTCCTTTTTGAGCGGCTCCTCGACGACCTTCTTCTCTTCGATCGTCACGGCTTCTGCGGCGTCGACGGGCTTGCCGTTGACCTCCGTGATCTTGAACTGCACGCGGCGGTTGAGCAGGCGGCATGCGTCGAGCTTGGCCTTGGCCATGTTGCCCTTCTTCTCGAGGAATTTCGGGACATCCTCACAAAGCGGCTGCGTCTCGCCGAAGCCTTCGGACTCGATGCGAGCGGCGTCGACGCCCTTGCCCACGAGGTATTCGCGCACGGATGCGGCGCGCTCCTTGGAGAGCTTGAGGTTGGAGGCATCGCGACCGACGTCATCGGTGTGACCCTCGACGCGGATCTTGGTGATCTGCGCGTTGCGGTTGAGCACCACGGCGACCGTGTCGAGGAGCTTGAAGGACTTCTCCTGGATGGTTGCCTTGCCGGACTCGAAGAAGACCTTCTCGTTGATCTTGATCTCGGTCTCGGTCACGACCACGACCATATCGCCATCGGGGCAGCCGTCCTCGTCCTCGTTGCCGTTGTAGGTCTCGGCCTCGTTGGGGCACTTGTCATCAGCGTCGAGGAAGCCGTCCTTGTCGTTGTCAGCCTCGGGGCAGCCGTCTTCGTCTTCGAAGCCGTCCTTGTCCTCTGCCTCCGTCGGACACTTGTCGTCCTCGTCGTAGATGCCGTCGCCGTCCTTGTCACGAAGCGGGCAGCCATTCTTCTCTGGGATGCCTGCCTCGTCGGGGCAGTCGTCATCGACGTCGAGGATGTTGTCCTTGTCGTTGTCAGGATCAGGACAGCCGTCCTCATCCTCGAACTTGTCGAGGTCTTCCTTGTCGAGAGGACACTGATCGGCCTCGTCGAGGATGGTGTCCTCGTCGTTATCAGGCTCGGGGCAGCCATCCTCGTCCTGGAACTCGTCCTTGTCCTCTGGCTCGTCGGGGCAATCGTCGACGTCATCACGCAGGCCGTCCTCGTCCGAGTCGGGGATCGACTTGACGGGCTCGGGGTAGTGGCCAAAGCGCGTACCGATCGAGAGGTAGAGGCCACCCTCGTTGAGGTTGGTCGTCGAACCAGCCACGTTGCCAGGGCGGTTCTCGGTCGGCTGGAGGCCGTCGAGCTCCTCGTTGTAGACGTGCCAGTAGTTAAAGCCGAGGCGCGCGTAGATCGCGGCGAACTTGGCGGCGTAGGTCCTCGCTTCGATGAAGGGGCGCGCGAGGATAAGGCCGGTGCGCGCGCCGTTGCCCGAGTCGAGCGTCAGGTCGAGGCGACCGAAGCCGATGGCAGTACCGACGGCGAGCTCCCAGCGCTCACGACGAAACGCGAACGCGGGCTCGAGGCCAAAGTAGAGCGCCGAGAGGCCAGGGTTGTTCGTACCGGTTCCCTGCATTCCTCCGAAGACTGCGAAGCGAGCGCCCTCGATAGGGGTCACTTCGAAGGCGAGGTCGAGGTTGAGCGCCACGTCCGTGTCGAACTCGGGCTCGCCGTTTGCTTCGAGGAGGATCGCGTTCCAACGCTCGAAGGGAGAGAAGAAGAGACCGAATTCGACGCCGCCGCCGTAAGAGCGCTTGAACTCGTACTCGCCGTGTTCGCTCTCGCGGTCCTCTTCGTCTTCTTCGTCTTTCTCGTCTTCTTCTTCGTCAGACTCTTCCTCGTCAGACTCTTCCTCGTCCTTTTCTTCTTCTTCAGAGGAGGAGGACTTCTTTTCCTCGGAGGTCTCCTCTTTCTTTTCTTCGGCGTCCTGAGCCCATGCGGGCGAGGTGACCGAGGAAAGGAGGAAGGCCGCGAGCAAGGCCATCAATAAACGCTTTCTCAAGCTCATCGGGTTCTCTCTGTGGATCAATCTATGTCAGCGACAATCAAGAACAACCATCATCCACGCGACCGCGTGGCGACGAACTGGCGCTGTGCGGTGGCGTGGATTTCGTGCCCGCGCGCTATGTAGACTCGAAAAGAGCGAGTTCCGTCGGGCCAAAGTCTCGAAATGCATGACAGTTGGCCGGGCGGAATGAGCGCGAGGCGTCGCATGTTGTACGATGTTCGTACTGAGATTCAAACCAAAATTTCCCGACGCCGATTTGCGTTCGCGATTCTCATGCCTCGCGAACTGGAGGCGCGATGGACTTCGCGCTAGGCTGTGGCCTACACCTGGGGGAAGGTCCCTCTGCCGCCCTGGCTTCGTTGTTTTACCCACACCCTCGAACCATCATGCCTCGATACCACGCTATTTCGCTCGCGCTCACTGCCTTCCTGTCGCTGTCCGCGCAAGGTTGCGCCGAGCCTCAGTTGACCTGCGATGGGAGCGATGATTGCTTCATGGGTCAGTACTGTGTCGAAGGGTTGTGCCAGGATGATCCGCCAATGGTGACGGTGAACAACAGCACCGCCAACAACCAGAGCAGCAATAATCAGAGCGGCAATAATCAGAGCGACAATAATCAGCCACAAAACAACACCAGCGTTTCGAATAACCGGACCACTGGCGCGAACAATCAGACCACTGGCGCGAACCAAACCGCTGGCAACGCGACCACGCCCGAGGTGATCGCCTGCCTCGATCCTCCACTGACCTGCGCCAACGAGGAGAGCCCCGAAGCTGGTGGCAGCGCCGTGCTCGTCATTCGTCCCGAAGAGGGCGATCCGCCTCCGTCGAGGTTCGGGTGCGTGAGGCTCTCGGATCAAGAGATCGTGGGCATCGACAGGCAGTTTGTCGGCGCTGTGTGCGCGAGTGATTTTGCCGGTGATGCTTATTCGATCGAATACAACCGGTGCCGTGACTTCGATTTGTTGGTAGAAATGACCGTGACCATCGATCCGACGATGTGCACTGAAGACGAGGTCGAGGTTGGTTGGAATCCCGATTGTGACGCCGCTACCGTGCGTTGCGAGGAAGATCACGACCTGGAGGCCGGTATCTGGCGCTTTCGAGCCGTCATCGCGCGCATCGATACCGTGGTGCCATCGCGCACTGTGCCGATTTTTCTCGAGAGCAAGGCAAACGGCACGCAGTTCGATTACACGCTCGATGTTAAACTCTCGAAGGCAAATGCCCCCTGAGTTGGAGTCATGAGAGCGTCGAGAATCCAGGATATGGGATGTGCTCGTCAGGGTTGCTCGCGAGCTTGACCTCGAACCTCTCCAGATAGGATACGAACACGGCGCGTGGCTGTGTCTCGGAGGTTTATAGATGATGATGTCGATCGAAGCTGGAAAATATGGTGGGCCAGTGCTGTTTGCACTGGCCACAGCGTTGTCACTCTTCGCCGTGGGGTGTGGTGACAAGGAGCTTGACTGTCAGACCTCGCAGGACTGCTTTATGGGGCAATACTGTGTGCAGGGCTTCTGCCAGGATGATCCGCCAATGGTGACGGTGAACAACAGCACCGCCAACAACCAGAGCCCCAATAACCAGCAGCAAAACAACACCAGCGTTTCGAATAACCAGACCACTGGCTCGAACCAGATTTCTGGCAACATGTCCTCCAACCGCACGACGCCTGTGGGTGTGTGCCGCGTCGATCCTTTCAACGCGCCGGAGTGCATGCTTTCCGAGGAAGATCGCGCCGAGGAGCCAAACGAGACCTCGGGCTTCGAGGCGTCGAACTTTTTCGAGAACAACCGCACGGGGTGTTACACAGGATCGCTCGACACCTACAAGAGCATCTCGCACACCAAGACGCGCATGTTGTGCGGGTTCGAGAACGCCGATTGGTACAAGCAGACCATCGAGACGTGTGACAACCGCGACTTCGTCGTGACCTTCACGCTCACGCCAAAGAAGGGGTGCCTTCCAGAAGAGGTGCGCTTTCGCATCGAGGAAGCCTTTGATTCGGAGACCGCTGATGTGGACTGCGCGGACTCCAGGCTCGATTGCCAGCGGACCGAGAACGGCGGCTGGATCATCAAGATGCTCTTCCCGCGCAAATACGACGAGAACCAACAACTCGTCGAGAGCTACCGCAACCGCGTGACCTGGTTCTTTGCCGTCTCGAGCCCTTACGACGCGCAGTTCGCGTATGACCTCTCGGTCGAGACGCCGATGCTCGATGGAGGGAGCCCGTGAAGCGCGCGCTCTCCATCATGTTTATCCTCTTCTTCATCGCCTCACTCACCACGAGCTGTGGCTTGATCGGTGGTGAGGGAGAGGACGGCGAGAAAGAGCGTCCGCTGCTTGATGGCGTCAAGAACAGGGTGGGGAACGTCAAGAAGCGCTTTCAGGATGCCAAGAAGCGCCCTTGCGTCGAGCATGATGAGTGCTTCGCCAGAGAGCACTGCCACGAGGGCTACTGCGCCCCCTACAACGGCACGACGACCGCCAAGCCTCGCCCCGACATGGGGCAATGATCCTGCCTGCGTTCTCTTGATGCCGTCGTGTGATGTCTCGTGCTAGACTTCGCCATCTCGTTCGTCGTTGCCCTCGAACCGGGCGCTTTGGCACGCTTCACGTTCCTTCAGAAGGCATCCATGGCTTACCAAATCTTGCTCGTGGACCAGAACACGACGCTCGCGCTCGAGGACTCGAGCCCGAAACACACCTACCGTTGCCCCTCGATCGGAGAGCATATCCTGATCAAGTGGCAAAATCAGACCAAGGTGTGCGAGGTCGAGGATGTGTGGACGCACATCAACCTCGATCAGGACCCGCCTCGCCAGGGGGCCGTCCAGGTGTTGGTGCGGTGGTCTCACGGGATCGATCCCGCGCTCTACGTTCGCCGCTTCCGCTAGTCCTCCCCCTCTGATTCTCGCTGGTGATTGGTGTGAATGAATGTCGCTACATGCGCTCCTCCAAAGGCAAGCGCACGCTCGCGTTGTTGTTCTTTCTCTGCGCGCTCTGCGCTCCCTCGATCGGTGCATCACAACCCGACCCCGAGGTAACCGAGCCCGAGCCCGAGGAGGCGTCCACCGAGGCGAAGCCCGCCACACCAGCGGGCTCCGAAACCTCCGACGAGGAGGATGGTTCGGAGACCTCCGAGTCAGGGGAGAGCGCGCCCGCGACGACCGAACCTGTCAAGGAACCGATCGCTCCCACAAAGACGACCACGACCGAGTTCGAGGGTGATGTCGTCGAGAGCTCGACGTCGAAGCCAACGACGGCAAAACCTCCCGAGACAAAGCCTGAAAAAAGCGCGCCAGTCGCGCCCTCTTCGACCGGGGAGGATGGCGTTGGCGATCAACTCACGACCGCGACGGAGGAAGAGGAAGAGAAGGCGCCCTCGACCGAGTATGGCAACATCACCTCGACGTTCACCTTCGGTTCGTATGGGCGAGTGCGCGCGGCGACTGATTTCGACGGTGGGAGCGCGCGCCAGATCAACGTGGTCTCGAATGGCTCTCGCATCGACGAGTCGAACTACGCCGAGCTCGAGTTCCAGAACCTCTTCGAGATCCCCGCCGCAGAGCGTCAGAAGTACTACACCCAGGTCGTCGCGACGCTGGCGCTCGGCGACAACCTCTTTCACTTCACGGGCGACTTCGACCAGTCGATCGCGGTGCGCAACCTGTACGCGGACGCTGGCTGGAAGCTCGACGCGCTCACCGTGTCATTCTGGGGTGGCTCCAGGATGTACCGTGGCGATGACATCTACCTGCTCGACTTCTGGCCGCTCGACAACCTGAACACGGTCGGTGGTGGCGGCGTCGTGGCCTATGACTTGAAAGGGATTGGCCGCAGCGAGCTCAAGCTCCATGGCGGCGCGTCGAGGTTGTTTAACCCATACCAGTTCCAGGTCGTGCAAGTCCCCGGCTTTGATTTTGGCGCCAACGACGTCGTCTTCCTCAATCGCCAGCGCACGATCCTCACCGCGCGCTTGCAGCAAGACCTCTGGATCACCAAGCGCGCCGACGGCTCACCAAAGTCCGGCGCCAAGGTCGTCCTCTACGGCGAGGATCACTCGCTGCCCGAAGGAACTCGCCGGGAGCCTGACAGCACGGATGTGGAGTATTTGCCAGCAGAGGATGGCCGTCGCCTGGGCGCAGAGCTTGGCGTCTGGACCGCCAACGGTTTCTTCAAGGGGAGCTTCGCCAACCTCTTCTACGTCAACGGCAAGGACCTGGCGGCGTATGGCGAGTTCGGGATTCCGACAGGCGTGAGCCCCAACGAGACGAGCGAAGGGGCGAGGATGCGCATGTTCGCAGCTTCGGCAAACCTCGAAACCCCCTACGCAGGGTTGCTGCTCGGCTCCTACTACAAGTACTTCCAGGACGCTGATCGTCAGGACGTCGACTTCGATGATTACTGGGAAGCGATCGCTGCCGTCAGGATGCACGTCTACGCCACGCGCCACATCCACCCCGGCGTCGAGTACTCCTACCAGGTTCGCTCGCCGCAAGGCCCCTTCCAGGGCACCAACGAATACGAAGTCCCCACCGTCTCGAAGTTCTCATTGATTCAAGCGATCACGCTCGACAAGAAGATGTACTCGAGGCCCCAGCTGCGCCTGATCTACACCCGCAGCGTCCTCAACAACTCCGCAGTCGAGCTCTTCCCCATCGACGATCCTCGCCGCGAGGACTACGACGACACCACCAACCGCCTCGTCTCGCACTACGGTGGCGTCATGGTCGAGTGGTGGTTCAATAACGCGAGTTTGTTCAGACCCTGAGCGCGCCGTGGTTTGACCGACAGCTTGGACCCGAAGCGAGCGTGAGCGAGGTGAGGGGACGAGCGTAGCCGGGATGGCGATCTTGATTTACTCGGGACGCAGCGCGACGATCTCACCTGCGTCGGTGCCGACGAGCACGGCGCCATCATTGGCGATCGCCAGGCTTCGCACACGAACACCCATCGAGATCCACTCCTCGGTGTAGACCTTCCCATCGCGCAGCTTCAACCGCACGACCCCCTCGGATTGAAGTCCTCCGATCAAGAGGTCTCCTTTCCATGTCGGAAAGAGGTCGCCCGTGTAGGTCGCCATGCCGGATGGCGCGATGACCGGGTCCCAGTAATACACCGGCTGCGCCATCCCTTCTTGCTGGGTCAAGCCTTCGCCAACAGGGCGCCCGTTGTAGTCCGTGCCGTAGGTGATAATTGGCCACCCATGGTTGATGCCAGGATCGGGCCGGTTCAACTCATCGCCACCGCGCGCTCCGTGCTCGACTGTCCACAACGCGCCATCCTCGTCGAGGGTGGCGGACTGGATATTTCGGTGTCCCCAGGACCAGACGGCAGGATCTCCATTGACGCCGTCAGCAAAGGGGTTGTCTTGCGGAATCCCTCCATCGGGCAGGATGCGAATCACCGCGCCGATGCCACTAAACGGGCTCTGTGCTTCCTCGAAGGCATCACCGCGATCCCCGAAGGTCGCAAACAGCGCGCCGCTGCGATCGAACACGAGCCGACAGCCATAATGGCGCGAGGTGCCGCGAGGAGGCTCCTGGCGATAGATAACCGTCCACCCTTCGAGCTGTGTGCCATCCTCAGCGAGCGTCGCGCGGGCGACGGCTGGTGCCGTGTTTCCTTCTCCTCTCGATTCGGAGTAGGAGAGAAACACGAGGCGATCCTCTGCGAAGCTCGGGCTGATTGTCACATCGAGCAGTCCCCCTTGCCCGGACGCTGCGACCTCGGACACTCCCTCGAGAGGATCGCTGAGCGAGCCATCCTGCGCGATAAGTCGCAACCTTCCCGCGCGCTCCGTCACGAGCAGGCGACCATCGGGAAGTGGCGCGATGCCCCAGGGGATCTCGAGCCCATCGGCGATCACCTCTCTCGAGATGGAAGTGGACATCGCAGGTTGTGGCGCGCGCGTTTGCTCCGGGAAGAAGGGCGTCTGATTCTGGGCGTTTGCCTGCTGATCTGCCTGCACGTTCGGCCGCAGCTCCTCCTCTCTCATGTCCTGGGGCATGCCAGCGTCGGGGTCTTTCTCCGACGCCATATCTTGCTCGCCGCCACCCATGTCTGTCACACCATCGCCCGTGTCCGGAACGTCGGTGGTTTGCATGTCCTTCTCTGGAGCAGGAGTGGTCATGCTCGGCGTTGGTTCCGTATTGGTGCATCCGACGGCTAACATGCCCAACAAGAGGAGCGTGGCTGGTCTGTGCATCTCGCTATACCTTGGCGTTGGAGAGCTTTGCTCGCGCCGTAAACCAGGCACGAACCATGAGAGACGGGAGCTGCCCGAAGCGAAAAACCTTACATCGCTTTGGATGCGTGCTCCCGACAAATGTGCGCAGGTAGCTTCGTAAAAATGGAAGGGAGATGCAAAGCTCGCGTCGAGCCCCTGGCGTGTAGAGGTCTCGGCGAGTGCGTCGGTGTGTGGCCTTCGGCGCAGGATCACTGGCTCACGTCGGGGGCCATCGAGATGACCCCACTCCGCTCACCATCTGGCGTCTTGCCAGGGCTGGCGCGCTGACTCACCGCAAGAAAGTACCGACGTGGTCGACAGGGCGCGCTTTATCGCGTCTTCTTGCGGGTCTTGGTGGCGTCGGTGGTGCTGGCCTTCGTGGCTTCATTGCAAACATCGAGGCACTGGCCGCCGCTACAGTACTGACCGTTGCCGCACGACCTGCCACAGCGACCACAGTGAGAAGGGTCGGACGCTGGCGTCACGCAGACATTACCGCACGCCAACTGCACGTCCGGGCATTCCAACTGGCAAGAACCCTGGTTGCATGAATACGCGCGATCACATGTGTTGCCGCACGACCCACAGTTTGCCTCGTCACTTCGAAGGTCGACGCACTTCCCATTGCACGAGACCTGACCTGAAGGGCACGTGGCCGAGGCGGTCGAGACAAACCCCACGATACAAAACAAACCTGTTGCCAGGGTGATGAAGAGACGACTGAGCATGGTTCCTCCTGCTGCTTACCTGTCACGAAAACGATCCCGTATCCTATTGGTCCTCTCGTGGAGGACACGACATGAGGCGCGAATCAGCGCGCTTTGGTCGTGGATTTTCGGGGTGTTTTGCTCGTGCTCGAGCCGGTCTTCTTGCTTGGCTGCGAGGTGGTTGTCTTGGTTGTGGTCTTTGTCGGGACTGTCTTTGGCTCCGGGCAGGTCGCTTGCTGACACATCCCCAGGGAGCAGTACTGGTTGCTCGCGCACGACTTGCCGCAACCACCACAGTGTGAGGGGTTGGACGCTGGTGTCACGCAGACGTTGCCACACGCGAGCTGCACATCGGGGCATTCCAGTTGGCACGAGCCCTGGTTGCATGCGTGGGCGCGCTTGCACGTGCTGCCACACGACCCACAGTTTGCCTCGTCGCTCTTTAAATCGACGCACTTCCCGTTGCACGAGACTTGGCCCGAAGGGCATTCGGCAAACGCACTCGAGGCAAACCCCACAAAGCAGAGCAGACTGGTGACCATCATTGCGAGCATACGACCGGGCATGTTTCCTCCTGCCTTTTCTAATGATGATCGATAGTTGTCCGGTGGAGAGGCCTTGTCAACTTCGACCCGGAACTCAGGTGCGGACCGCGCGAGCGCGGATCGCCTCCAGTAACTTTGCCTCCAGGGCTGGATCACGCGGTCCTGTCAGCGGTGATTTTGGCGACGAGCCTGGGTCCTCGAAGGTAAATCCCCAACGCGTGGTCAAGCTCCTGTCCGCGCCCGCTTCGAGCAGCATCTCGACCACCTCCTCGTTTCCTCGCCTGCTCGCCAAAATCAACGCCGAGTAGCCATCTGCGTTTTGCCTGTCGAGGTCTGCTCCCGCCTCGATCAAAGCGCGCGTCAACGCCAACCGATCCGTGCAAGCCGAGCGAATCAATGGCGTGTTGCCCAGGCTGTTCGAGGCGTTCACGTCGGCGCCAGCCTCGATCAACGCCAGCGCGATATCGCCATAGCCCTCGCTCACCGCCCACACCAAAAGCGACTCGTCACGCACGCGCAGCTTCGCCTCGATTCCCTCGCGCTCGAGCAAATACAAAGCCTCGGCGAGCTTGTTTTTATGCTCCGGTTTGGGGCCATCGAGCATGGCGTCGATCGTCTCGTAGAGGTGCGAGCGAACCTGCGGCAGGTTGAACGCCGTGTTGCCCAGAAAACCGTGCCGCAACGCGTGATCGCCTGCGCGCGCCATCCCCACCACCCAGATCAAATCCGAGGCGTTGTCCTCCGAGTCGACAAGCTGCCCTGCATGGCTGACTCGAACGCCGATGCCCGCGTGCTTGCTCGCGATCCCTTCCTCGAGCAACGTCTCCCAGATCGGGTGTCGGATGATGTTTCGACCGATCGCATTGATAATGTAATCGAAGCGCGCCTCTTCGACCTCGCTCGCGTCAGGTGCGCTCGCATGGCGCACGACAAATTCGCCATCCTCCTCGGTGACGCTGCGAATGTACCCGTGCATCCCCGTGAGCGCGCCTTCCTCTTCCGCGCGCTCGAGGTTTTGTGTGACCTCGAAGCTCGAGCCAATGGAGTTCACCGCGAGCGAGCGGCGAAAACGCCTCAGCTTGTCCGCTGCGCTGTAACAACCTCCCAGCTCGGCCCGCATCTGATCCCAGTGCGGACGCAATGCCGCCAAAATGTCTTCCTGAGAATGTCCGCGCTGCAAGAAGTGGTCGTAGAAGTCGATCAGGCTGTCATCGAACTCCTCGGGGGTTTCAGCGCGCAGAAAATCGGGCGGCTCGTCGAGCACGAGCGGGATGTTGTTCTGGTCCTGTCGGTAGGTGTAATGGCGATGTCCCTGACGCGACAACATCGTCAACCTGTTGCATCCCCTGGCATAGAGGATGTTCACTTGCTCTTCGCCAGTCAGCCCCGTCCCGAGGATGAGCACGCGCGCATCTGTCGGGATCTCCTCGCGGCGCTCGTGCCCCTCGATCGTCAATGGGTCGATGATCACGCGCTCGTGATCCTGCAACGCGAGCAAATATGCAGGGATCTTCACCGCGATCGAACCCGACGCCATCACGAGCCTGTCCGCCTCGATCCATGCGCCCGTCCGAAGCTCCACCGAGATCCTGTCCCCTTCGACGTGGACCCGCATCGCCTCGCCAGTGATCGAGTGATACGTCACCAGATCATTGTCGACCTGCTCGCGGCGCCACATCACATAACGCTGGATCAAGGCGCGGGGGAGCGGTCGATCAGGGTGAATGCTCGACGCTTGCAGCTCGTCTGGCCACTGCGCGCGCTGCTCGGGATCTTCGAGCCAGCGAAAGATCTCCTGAGGATCTTCACCGAGGTACATCTTGCGCGCGGCGAGGTTGGTGGTCTGTGTGAGAGGGAAGCGTTGGAAGCCCCAACCGCCAAAGCGACGCGCGGGCTCGCACTCGATCTCGATGACCTCCAGAGGACGCCTCGCGCGGTAGCCAAGGTAGGTGCCCGCTTCCGAACCTGCGATCCCCGAGCCGATGATAACAATCCGCATGTCGTGCTCCTCGCGAACGTGTTGGGGTGTGTCCGCGATAGTAACCTTCTTGCGAGGATTCCAACAGTGAGCGCGCAGCGGTTGTCTGGTGTGAAAGGACGCGAGCGAGATCGCTTTAGCTCGTGATGTCGAGCGCTTTCATACGGATCTTGAGCGCGTGTTCGGAGACCTCCAGCTCGAGCGCGGCGCGTGCGATGTCTTGATCATGAAGCCGGAGGGCGTCCTCGATCTCCGTGGCGCTCAGATCCACTGCCTTTCGAACCTTCGATGAGCGCTCGATCATGGCGTAGAGGCTCGTGCGCGAGACCCCCAGCGCTTTCGCCGCTGGCGCCAACCCCCACCCGTGATCTCTGAGCGCGCGTAGCAGCTCCTCTTCGCCAACCTCGTCCGGTGGCCTGTAAGAGGACGCGGGTTCAGGCGCGGACACCATCGACCAGACGTCGCGACGGGTCGTCTGGTCAGGTTGTTCTCGAGGCATCGGAGGGAGCAGCGCCTCGAGATCGACCCCTTCCCCGAAGAAGGTCTCGTCGCAAGTGAGGATGGCGAGCTGGCGCGTGACATTGCGAAGTTGCCGCACGTTTCCCGGCCAGTCATAGCTCGCCAGACGCGCCATCGTTGTGGCGCTAAACCAACTCCGGTGCGCGTCGGCGTCCAGGCAATGCGAGGCGCCCATTCGCTCGAGCTCCTGGCGCAAGAAGTGAAGCGCGAGCACGCCGATATCTTCTCTGCGCGCGCGCAGCGGAGGAACATCGACGCGAAAGCCCGAGAGCCGATGGAGAAGAGACGCTCGAAAACTCCCCGACGCGATCGCCGCGTCGAGATCCGCATCGGTCGCCGCGAGCACGCGCACGTCCACGGACTTCTGCGCGGCAGCACCCACAGGTCTTATCTCGCCAGACTCGAGCGCGCGCAGTAACAATGGCTGGATATCTGGCGGCGTATCTCCTACCTCGTCGAGGAAGAGCGTCCCTCCATGCGCGCGCTCGAGCGCGCCAGTGTGATTGCGCTCGGCGCCCGTAAACGCGCCGCGGTTGTGCCCAAAGAGCTCCGAGGATGCCAGCGATGGCGTCACCGTCGCCATGTTAAGCGTCTCCATCGCGCGCTCGCTGCGCTCGCTCGCCAGGTGAAGCGCCAACGCGACAAGTTCCTTTCCCGTCCCTGTTTCACCGCAGATCAACACGTTCAATGGCGTCGGCCCGACCTTGCGCGCGATCCTGCGAAGTTGTGCGATCGCCTCACTCACGCCTACAAGCCCCAGCTCTTCCTCGCGCGGAGGATGGTGCGGGATGCTGCGTCGATGCAACAGCACCGCCACCCGATCCGCGAGGTTGAGCACGACCCCGCGCTCCAGATCCTCCTGTGATACAAACTCGGGCGCAGCGGACGCCAGCCGTTTGCCATCGAGCATGATTCGGGGCGCGCCGCTGCTCGCGTCCAACATCACGCCATCGCCTTCGACGCGGAGCTCGAGCGGTTTACGGCTTAAAAAAGGATCATCGAGCGTGCACTTCTCCCCCGAAAGCAACGTGAACGCGAGGTCCTTCCTCGATAAACTCGCCGCAGACTCCACGCTCGCCATCGCGCCTACAAACGAGACGTCAAAGTGCGCCAACACCGTCAGCGTCACCTCGCGGCGTTCCTGACGCATCGGCGCCTGCGCAGCTCGTGGGAGCGTGCTTTGTGTGTCGTCCTTGTTCATGGTCCGTTTCCCTGGACAGAGAAGAAACACCGATGAAAGTGATGGTATCACTCTTGCTTGATGTGTAGAACCAAAGCTCCACCCTGGAGTGATTCTGACCTCCTCTTGTTCGGAGATGTAACGTGAGCGGCACCCCTGGCGATAGAATCGGGCCCTATGTGCTCGAGGAACTCCTCGGCGCAGGAGGCATGGGGAGCGTGTGGGCGAGCAGGGATCTGTCGACGAACACGCGCGTGGCGCTCAAAATCATTCGGGGGTGCGAACACCCCGAGGCGCTTGTCGCGTCGATGCGCGCCTGGTCCAGGCTCGATCACCCGAACATCGTGCGCACGCTCGATTGCGGCGAGGATGGTGACGTGGTCTGGGTCGCCATGGAGCTTCTCTCGGGGCTCACATTGCGCCAACATCTGCGCGAAGAGCCGCTCTCTCACTGGACCAAGGGGCTCTCCTGGGTCGCGGATATCGCCGACGCGCTCACACACCTCCACGCGCGCGGCATCCTGCATCGCGATCTCAAACCGAGTAATATCATCCTCGTCAATGGCCGCGCTGTCCTCGTCGACTTTGGCCTCGCGGCAAGGGTCGATATGGAGGACGCGGACACGCCCGCGCCCGCAGGAACGCTCGGTTACATGGCCCCCGAGGTCTTGCTCGATGGATGGCGCCTGGACGCGCGCGCGGACCTGTATAGCCTCGGGTGCATCCTCTACGAGCTCCTCTCGGGATGGCGCGCGGCGCACGCGAAGACGCCGCGGGATGTCCTCGCGCTGTTGGAGCTCGGGCCTCCTGTGCGCGTCGACGCGCTCCGCCCCGAAATCCCTCGAGAGATCGCGGATCTTGTCGAAGCGCTGCTCTCTCCAAAGGTTGCCTCGCGCCCTGGTCACGCCGATCGCGTCCGCGCTGTCCTGACGCCGCTGGTCAGTCGCCCGATGCTGGAGGCCACAGAACTTCCTCACTTGCTCACCGCGACGCGCGTGACGCGCCGCGCCCCCGAGCGCGAGATGAGAGATGTGCTCGCACACTTCGGGCGCGGCGAGGGCGGGGTGTGGGTTGTCACTGGTCGCGCAGGCTCGGGCAAATCTCGTCTGCTTCAAGAGATGCTCGGTGATTCGCTCTTTCGAGAGGCCCGACCTGACGTCGAAGCGCTTGTTCTGCGCGCCAAGGCAACGCGCGGTGAGCAACAGACGCCGCTGGGGTTGCTCTCGAAGTTTTGGGAAAGCATCACGACGCACCTCGGGCCTCGCGGGATGCCCGACCAACTCGCGCGCTTTCTACACCCACAGGAACATGCCCCGTCAACTCGCCTCCCTCCCGGAACCTCGCGGCTCGCGTTGTTTCGTGGGCTCGATGGGTTGTTCCGTCAGCTCCTCGCGCATCGCGAGGTCGTGCTCGTGCTCGATGATTTGCAGTGGGCTGACGAGCTCACGCTCGAGTGGTTGCGCTCCTTGCTCTCCTCTCCTGATGTGCAAACACCGCTCTCCCGAGGACTCCTCGTCGTCGGGACGGCGCGCTCCTTTGAAGGGGTCGCGCTGCTCGATGCGTTGCTCGATACTCCCGGTGTTCATCATGTCCCCATCGAGCCGATGAAGCCCGAGGAGCTTCGCGCGATGCTCCGCTCGATGCTCGGGCTCCTCTCCACGCGCGATGCGCCCGCGGAGGTCATCGACGCCATCATCGCTCGCGCTCAGGGGAGCCCATTTCAAGCCTCCGAGATGCTCCATGTCGCCGTGCGGCGCGGCGCGTTGCGGCGCCGGAAAGGGCAGTGGTATTTGCATGATGAGGAGCTCCTGATTCGCGAGCTCGCAGAGGTTATCATCACCCTCCTCGAGGATCTCTCGCCGGAGGCTCGCGCGCTCGCACAAATCCTCTCCATGCTCGAGCGCAGCGTGTCGCCAGCGCTGGCGATGAGCCTGGGAGACATGCATCGCGTGGACGAGCTCGTCGAGGCTGGATTTCTCGAGCGTGACTTGTATGGAAGGCTCGCGTTCGCCCACGATCGTCTCCGAGAGGCGATCGCCGCGAGCCTCTCGGAGCACGAACGACCTCCCATTCATGCGCACATCGTCGATGTGCTCCGAGAAACCGAGCAAGCCTATCCTGGCGAGCTCGCGCATCATCGCCTCTGCGCAGGAGATCACGAGGGCGCGCTCCATGAACTCCTCGCCATCGCGCGCGATCCTGTGGTGCAGAGCGCCCAACCTCACCGCGCGCTCTCCTGTTTTGTCGATGTCGCCGCGCTCGATGACGCGCACGCGCTGCTCGACGCAAAGGCGCGCGCCGAGGTCGATGTCGAGCGCGTTCGTTTGATGTCCTTCGCGGGCGATAAGACCGAGGCCATGGAGGCCGCACGCTCGCTGCTCGATCGCGCGCTCGAGCCCCCGCACGAGATCGAACTCTGGTGGTGTCTCGCGCACAGCGCGTTGGCCATCGGCGAGGTCGCCACGGCCTGGGAATCGATCGAGCACGCCTTGCGTTTGTGGGCAGGGCTCACAGAGGATACAGAGCGCCAGGAGCTTGGAGGTCGGCTCTTTTGGTTGCATGGGTACATGCTCCGCGAGCGAGGACAGTTTGACCTGGCGAGGGAGGCATCCGAGCGCGCGCTCGAGTTCACACAGGCCACGCAAGATCTGCACACGCGCGCGCTCGCGCACCGAACCATCGGGCTCATCGGCTACGACCGCTACACCATCGATGAGGCCAGCGAGCACCTCTTCGAGTCCTTGCGGCTCTTGCGCGAAGTGGATGACAGGAAGACCAGCGTGGAGGTTCTTGTCGACCTCGCGAGCATCTCGCTGCGTCTCTTCGATCGAGAGAAAGCGGCGACCTACGCCGAGGCCGCGAACACCAGACATATGGCCATGTTTGGCACCCACCACGCACGCGCGCTCAGTGTCCTCGCGGTCCTCGCGCGCCACCATGGCCGGTTTCATAAGGCCGTCGCCTTGAACGAGTGGGCGTGTCAATTGTTCGAGGAGCAGAAGAACATGCGCTCTCTGGCGCAAACGCTGAATAACCTCGGCGTGGCGCTCCAGAGTCGAGGCGATTTGCTCGAGTCGATCGAGGTTCAGACGCGCGCAGCGCAGATCTTCGAGCAGCTCGAGCGCCCTCAATCCACTGCGGTCGCGCGGCTTAATTGCAGCACCACCTGGATGCGCCTGGGTAGGCTCGAAGAATCACTCCAGGCTGCGCGAGAGGCGATGCAGCTTCATTCCAGCCTCGGCGACGAGCTCGGCGTTTGCATGGCCAACTGGAACACGAGCCTCGTGGCTGGGCTCGATGGCCACTACGAGCGCGCTTATCAGATCACCGAAGAGATCTATCCGACGATGCTCGCGAGGCAGAGGTGGGATGTCCTCGGTTATGTGATCGCCTTTCAGGGGTGGCTCCTCTGCGAGCGAGGTCTGTTGGATGCGGCGGGCGAGCGGTTCGATCTCATGCAAGACTTGCTCGCGAGCACTGCGCCTCAACGCATTCATATCGTGCGATGTTTGACCTTGCGAGGACGCTATCTCCGCCTCATCCGAGAGCACTCGACCGCGATGAGCGTGCTGACAGAAGCGCGCGAGCTCGCCTCCTCGGGGGGCGCGGCCTACAAGGTTGGCCACATCGACTGCGAGATCGCAGCGCTCGCCAACGACATGGGAGACAGGCTTCGCGCTCAAGTCCTCCTCGATCGCGCTCAACGCCTGTGCGAAATCCTGGCGTGCGAGGATCGAAGTTGGCTCGGACGCGGCGTCATCGAGGTCGCCAGTATGTTGTCACGCTGAATCCTCTCCATCCTCGCTTCACTCTTTCGAGACCGTCGAGCAACCGTCGGGATACTGTCGCCGACAGTA
>JAYZVO010000122.1:0-7321 GCA_036155555.1 Myxococcota bacterium | reverse complement strand
CCGCTATCTGTGGGCCCCCCCCCAAGCCCCCCACACCCAGCCCCCCCCAGAGGGGCGTGTGTGTCGTTGCCACCAACCCCCCGCCTCTCTTTTTTGCCTTCGCATTCGACCCTTGTTCGCGCGCTCGCGCGGGGCGCTATTTTCCAGGGTGATGCCCGTAACGATCCGCGACATGGGAGAGCCGCACCGCGTTCTTCTTGTCGGTCTTCTCGAGCACGTACACGACGCGATCGCAATAGCTCTCGTCGCATCGGTACATGTGGCCATTCTCGTAGATGTCGATAAAGGGCGCGGGCATCATATCCTCTTCATCTTCCACCGGGGTCTTGTAGGAGACATGCAGCGTGGAGTCACCGACGGTCAGCTTGAAGTCCGCGTCGCGGTCGTTGGTCCAGTCCGATGTTTGCTCGATCGGATCGACCTCGGTGAGTACCAGACATGGCTTCTTGCTCGCTTGCCACGCCTTGATATCAGCGCTCTTTCCATCGGCGACCTCGCAGCGTGCTCGGTTGGCCTCGACGAGCTCGGTCATGTGCGAGACCTCCGGCGTCATGGACAGACGATCCGCTCTGATCCAGGCGGGCATAAAGCCCGTCTTCATGTAGCGAATCCCACGCCAGAGGCCATCCACAGGAGCTTCTCCGAGCGTATGAACCACCTCGCCGACGCCGACCTTGTAGCCAAACTCGGGGAACTCCACCGAGTTGCCGCAATCCTCCGCGTTCGCCTCCTCCATCGAGGGGCAGATCGAGGTCGCGTGAATGACGAACATGATGCGTTTTTGCTTGTAGCGAGGATCGGTCCTGGCGATCGCCTTGTACGGGTCCCACTCGCCGAAATCCTCGACTCCAGCGCTGGTGGCCGAAGGTCCGGGGGCGGATTCCCCCTCTGTTGTGGCGATAGCGCTTGTCTCTTTGGGGGAATCCGCCCCCGGACCTTCGGTCGACGCCGAGCGGCAACCCGGCAGGGAGAGGCTTGCTGCGAGCAAAACCATCGCGGTGAACAACATGTGCGGGCGCATGAAGATCTCTCTCGGTGAAGGTGGCGAGCGGGGTTTCATCTCTTGCCTCCTCACCCTGCACAGAGCATGGGCCGCTTGCAAGATCACATCGCGTAGCGCACCGAGAAGAGCATCTGGCCAGCGATCTCGGTCTGGTAATCGATCTCTTGCTCGCTCGATTGTGGGTCGGGTTGCCAGTCGTAGTTGGGGAGCTGCATCATGTTCCCGCGAATGCTGATCCCGAAGGCCAACTGCTTGATGTTAAGCTCGCCGCCGATCCCCATCAGCGCCACCGGCGCGACGCGTTGGTCGCGGTTCCCATACAGCTCCACCCAGGTGTACTCGACGCCGCCGCCTGCGTGGATGTTTGGAGAAATCAGCCAGCCTGGGAACATGCGCACGCCGCCGACCGCGAGCGTATGAAACGAGAGCCTGTCGAGCCCTTCCTGTTGCGGTTGCGCGGTCGCGAAGTAGAGGTCCGTCGAGACCTCGAGGAAGGCGTTGCGCAACTTCGGGCTCTCGAGCGTCCCGTAGAACCCGATCCCATCCATGCGACACGAGCTCCAGCCGATCTTCCCCTGATCGTTCACATGCCGAAAGCCATACCCGCCGACGCGCGCGCCGATGGTGGGTTGAACCTTGCTCTCCTTGTCGAGCTCGATGGCAGCCGCTGGGGTGGCGAGGGCGAGGAGGGTGAGTGCGGCGACACTGATTTCGAGGGAATGGCGGAGCATGGGAGACCTCTTGCGCGCAGGGATGTTTTCGTGAAGTAGACATCATCCTTGGTCGCGGCGTGTTCCTCCGATTGTGCAAACGCCCGAGAAAAATCCTCCCTCGGCTCTCGGTCGCAGCGCGCGTGGACGATCGCGAAATGGGCAGGGATATGGCTTGGAACACTGTTGCCAAGGTTCGGACGCGCCTCTATATAGAAGCCCCATCGGGGGCTGCCGCCAAAGCGCAAGGGCGGCATGCCTGGCAGATGGAACCGCACGCAAGGGAGTGCATCAGATGTCGCAACGACGGACCAAGTACGTATTTATCACGGGGGGCGTGATTTCGAGTCTGGGCAAGGGCTTGACCGCATCGGCGGTCGGGGCATTGCTCGAGAACCGCGGGATGCGGGTCACCTTTATCAAGCTCGACCCCTACATCAACGTCGATCCTGGCACGATGAGCCCGTTCCAGCACGGCGAGGTCTTTGTCACCGACGATGGCGCCGAGACGGACCTCGATCTGGGGCACTACGAGCGGTTTACCTCCGCGCGCATGACGCGCGACAACAACTTCACCACCGGCCAGGTCTACGACACGGTCATCTCGCGCGAGCGTCGCGGTGAGTACCTGGGGCAAACCATCCAGGTGATTCCGCACATCACCGACGAGATCAAGTCGAGGATCGTCGCGACGACCGAGTCCGCGAACGTGGACCTGGCGTTGATCGAGGTCGGCGGCACGGTGGGTGACATCGAGTCGCTCCCATTCCTCGAGGCGATCCGCCAACTTCGCGTCGAGCTCGGGCCAAAGGACTCGTTCCTGATGCACGTCACGCTCGTGCCGTACATCCCCTCGGCTGACGAGATCAAGACCAAGCCCACGCAGCACTCCGTCAAGGCGTTGCGCGAGATCGGCATCCAGCCAGATTTCCTTATCTGTCGCGCGGATCGCGACCTCGACAAGGACCTCAAGCGCAAGATCTCGCTCTTCTGCAATGTCCCCGTCGAGCGCGTCGTCACCGCACGTGACGCCGACTCCATTTACGAGGTCCCCGTCCTGCTCGCCGAGCAAGGGCTCGACGAGCAGCTCGCCGACGCGCTCAACATCTGGTCGCGCGCAGCAGACCTCGAGGACTGGCGCGAGATCGTCAACCGCATCAAGCACCCCAAGAACGAAGTGACCATCGCGATCGTCGGCAAGTACGTCGACCTGACCGAGAGCTACAAGTCGCTCAACGAGGCGCTCCTGCATGGCGGCATCGCCAACACCACGCGCGTCAACCTCAAGTTCGTCGACTCCGAGGCGCTCCCCAACGACAACGTCGAGGAGATCTTCGCGGGCGCCGACGGCATCCTCGTCCCTGGCGGCTTTGGCGAGCGCGGCACGGAAGGCAAAATCATCGCCCTTCGCCACGCACGCACCAACAACATCCCTTGCTTCGGGATCTGCCTTGGCATGCAGTTGATGGTCGTCGAGTACGCGCGCACGGTGCTCGGCCTCGAGCGCGCCAACTCCGCAGAGTTCGACGAGAAGACGCCTGATCCTGTGATCTGCCTGATGCCCGAGCAAGAGAAGGTCGTGGAGAAGGGCGCGACGATGCGCCTCGGCGCTTATCCTTGCAAGCTGCAACCTGGTTCGCGCGCCGCCGAGATCTATGGCAGCGAAGAGATCAGCGAGCGTCACCGCCACCGCTTCGAGTTCAACAACGATTACCGCGCTCGCCTCGCAGAAGCCGGGCTGGTCATCAGCGGCGTCTCGCCAAACAACCACCTGGTCGAGATGATCGAACTCACCGAGCACCCCTGGTACCTCGGCTGTCAGTTCCACCCCGAGTTCAAGAGCCGCCCCACCGCAGCTCACCCGCTCTTTGCTTCTTACATCGCCACCTGCGTCGAGCGCAGCAAGGCGCGCACCACCAAGAGCACGAAGAGCAAGAAGGGCTGATACGCTCCTCTCTCTCTCTTTTTCTGGGGGTTGCGCTCGCGACCCCTGGACAGAGCAAGAAAGCAAAGAGGCTCCCTTCTCGATTCGAGAAGGGAGCCTCTTTGCTTTCTTGCTCACCCGGTCACCAACTGGCCGGGTGAGCCCGGTAAGAAAGGATCAGTTGTTGAGGTGCGCGCAGTGCTCGTTGGCGTGGACCCAGGTGCTCAGGCGAGTACGCGTGGGGAAGATCCCCTCGAGCGCCTGGTGCATCTCCTCGGTGCCCGCGAAGACATCGAAGTGGTCGCCGACGATGGCGCCGCCCACATCATCTGCGCGGAAGCAGCCGTCGTGCTTGAAGCCGCCGAGCTCACCGACGCGAGGGATGTCGACGCCGTCGAACTCCTGGAGGTAGATGAGCGTGCCGTTGGAGACGATGCGCGTGTCCACCGCGAGCGAGCGCAGCGGGACGAGCGGGTTGTTGCGGTTGCCCTTGCCCCATGGGAACTGGTTGGAGTCGACGACCTCCCAGCAGAAGGAGCAGGGGTTGTTGCTGCAAGAGCAGGACTGCTTGTAGTTGATGACGCGGCCATCCTCGAGCTTGCCGCTCCCTTCGATGCAAGCCGAGCTCGCGAAGGAGGAGGGCACCTGCTTGATGACGTTGCAGCTCGAGTCGTAGATGGGCGTGTTGTCTGCGCCGCTGTGACTCGCTTCCGTGGACTTGTAGTAGTAGGTGATCCAGTAGGTGCCAGCGGGGTTGCCGATCTCGTTGAGGTTGGCCGTGCCGCCATTACCATTGCCACCGCTGTTGTTGTTCGTGGTCGAACCACCGCAGCTCGTGTGGCCATGTTGCGTGCCACCACAGCTGTTCTGGCCAGTACAGGACCAGGCGCCATCGTCACACACTGCCCAACTACAGGTGCCGCTGCCGCATGCTTCGTAAGGCATCTGGACACACTCGCCATCGGGCACGTGTTGACCGAGCGTCTTCGACCAGCACTCGCGACCCGTGGGGGGAGGACCACAATCAGCGTGCGGGAACTTCTGACCGGAGCAGTTGCTCTCCGGGGTACAGATCCATGCGCCATCCTGACACTCGGCGTACTGGCAGGTGCCCGAGCCGCTACAGGAGTTGTAGTTCATCTGGACGCAGGAGCCCGTGGGGACGCTGCGGCCAAGCGTGCGGCTGCTGCAATCTGCGCCCGTGGGCTGCGAGCCGCCGCCGTTGCTTCCGCCGCCGCTGGTGCCACCACCGTTGGAGCCGCCACCGCTTGGCTGGTTCTGGCCAGCGCATTGTGCGTGAGAGTGCGTCGTGACGCTCCCGAGCGCGCTCGAAGGCGTGCAATCCCAGGAGCCGTTGTTGCAAACTGCCCAGTTGCAGGTCCCGCCGCCGCAAGCAGCGTAGGACATCTGGACGGCTTCACCGTGAGGAACGCTGCGGCCGAGCGTGCGGCTCGAACAGCTCGCGTCGCCGCCTCCACCGCTCGAGCCAGGATCGGTGCCTGCGCCCATGTTACCGAACCATGGCGTGCGTCCTTCGCCGCCATCGCGGTTGAGCTCGATGTGCAGGTGATCGTGGTGAGGGTGTGGGCCGCCGTAGCTGCGGTGCTTGGTGCCGCTGCGGCTCGAGTTCCACGAGGTGCGATCCCAGACGATGTACTGGATGCCGATCGCCTCGGCGTTCGTGATCAACCAGTTGGCGATCGGATCGCCGAGGTCGTTATCTGCGTCTCCTCGGTGAAGTGGCACGAACAGGTCGATCGCGCGACCTGTGCCGTGGACCGACATCTTGGAGCGGTTTGCGGTGTTTTGGCGGCATGCATAGCCACCGTAGCTGCGCGCGCCATCGAAGTTGGCGACCAGGTAGTCTGCGAGGCGGCGCGAACCTGGGCGGAAGGAGCCGCCACAGGATGAGGGGTTCCAGCTCGGCGCGTCGTCGTAGCGCACGCGGTAGTTGCGGCTTGTTTCGAGCGCGGCGTTCGATGGGACATAGCGGCCCGAGCGAGATGCCTCGAGGCGAATCACCGCGTCATCGAGGTTCGCGTCATCGTTGTCCACGTCCACATCATCGTCGAGGTGGATATCACCCTCTGGCGAGGACGTGTTGACGAACTCGGCGCGGATGAAGGTCACCGTCTCGGCGCCTTCTCCGAACTTGATCAGCAGCTTGCTGCCCATCTCGGTGAGGCCGATGCTCGCGTCCGTGTGCTTTGACTCGGGCTGCTGGATGACCAGCTCCTGGAATGGCGAGAGCGTCCCATCGAGGCGATAGTACGCGTACTCCATACGAGGCATCTGCTCGGCCGCGACGTTGAGCAACACCCCGGTGAACGGCGTGTCGGGCGAGAAGGTCACGATGCGCGTCATGTCCATGCGTTGCAGGAGCGCGTCTGTGCTCTCGATATACTCGACGTCACCGTGCTGTTGGGTGCCAATGTTCTCCACGATCGTCGGGTCCCCTTGCACGATCTCGGCGGTGCCCTCGCCGCAACCGCTCACTGCGATCGCGAGCGTCGCCACGCATCCCAGAATCGTCGGGGTGAGCCATTGGTGTCGCATATCCTTCATCCTTGTCTCGCCAACTTTGAGTTTGGTTTGGTTCCTTACCGAGCTACTTGCTGTCTTTATCGAGCAAACTCTGTGCCATGAGCCCTGGAACGATCTTATGCGCCCGAACCATGGGGCCTTCGTGCTGCCTTGTAGGATCTTTACCACAAAAGGTGTGGTTTTTTTGTCACGCGCACCGTGAGGTGAGGGGTCTTTGCCTCACGTTGGGTCGGAGCGCGCGTCCTTCTAAGATTGCAAATCGCGAGTTGTTCCAGTCAGACTGATAGGAAAGAAGATAACATGACCTGACCCGTTTCCCGAGGACAAGATGAGCATGCACACCCCCAAACTGATCATTCACGGTGGCGCGGGACGCGCCTTCTCCGATCCTTCGCGCGCTCGAGAAGTCGATGCGCGAGTCCGAGGCGCGAGCACATGCTCGACGCGATCGCGATCAGCAGGGATGGCGCCATCGGTTGGGCAAAGACCAGTGACATCTTGCTCGCGGCTTACCATGATGGGACCACTCACGCGGACACCATCGACTTGCCCCACGGCACCATCATGCAGGTGCACGGGGCGCGAGTAATTCAAGGACACTTTCAAGAGGAGATGACCATGAGCAAGAAAGGCGCAGCGTTGACCATGATCGGTTTTGGCGTCGGGATGATCGTCGGGTGCACGACCGCATCTGTGGTCGCGGACTCGCCCCCCGAGACGACCGCGCAGAGCAAGCCAGTCGAGAAGACCGAGGCCACCGAGGCAAAGAAAAAGCGCGCTCCGATCGTCGCCAAGCTGGGCGATATTCCGCTCAAGGTCGCTCCCAACGGGATGGCGCGCGCGACGATGTTCGCGACCGGTGAGGAGGCTTACTTTGGGATGCTCGAGCTCGAGCCGGGCGCGTCCGTCCCCGAGCACGCCGATCCTACAGAGGAGTTCATCTACGTCGTCGAAGGGCAGGGGACGATGACGATCGATGGTGTCGCCTACAAGGTCACGCCACAGACCGCCATTTACATGCCCGCGGGCGCGAAGGTCAGCTTCGAGAACGATAGCGAGCGCCTCGTCGCCTTCCAGGTCTTTGGCAACCCTGGACCTCAATCGAAGTATGATGGGTGGGGGACGCCCTGAACAGGTTCG
>JAYZVO010000121.1:0-24835 GCA_036155555.1 Myxococcota bacterium | reverse complement strand
GGGGTGTTGAGCGCCGAGAACTGATCAAGCCATAACACCACCATGGAAGAGGCGCGCCCTTTGTACAAAGGGCGCGCCTCTTCCATGGTGGTGTTATGGCTTGATCAGTTCTCGGCGCTCAACACCCCGAGGATGATCGAGGGAGGAGCGACCATGAGGAAGAGGGCCGCGCCGCCGACGCCGAGCTTCTTCTTCCTCGACCACTTG
This sequence comes from Myxococcota bacterium, assembly GCA_036155555.1. Lineage (GTDB taxonomy): Bacteria > Myxococcota_A > Bradymonadia > Bradymonadales > Bradymonadaceae > JAYZVO01. The sequence continues at coordinate 24,628 of JAYZVO010000121.1, read as the reverse complement.
TTGCCGGTGCCGCCACCGCCACCACCGCCACCACCGCCGCCGCCAGCGTTCGGGTTGAACTGTGCTGCGGGTTGGTTGGAGATGACGAGTCCTGGGCCTCCAGAGCCCGAGACCGATGCGCGCGCGGCAGCTCCAGGAGCAGCGCCAGGGTTATCAGAAGCGCTTGCCTGGCGGTTGCGTTGAGGTGGTGCAGGGAGGCCAGAGCCTTCTCCACCGCCGCCACCATTGGTCTGAACCGGCACGCTCTTGCCCTGACCGCCGCCGTTGACCGCGATGGAGACGTCTGCCTCACCTTGCTGCGCCTGACCTTCGCCACCGCCACCAGCGGTTTGTGCAGGAGCTTGTGGAGCAGCATCAGCGTAGGGGTCACCGCCAGCGACATAACCTGCGCGCACGCCGCTTCCATTCTGCATCGCCTCGTTTTGAATGCCCATCTCCAGTTCCATCGCGTCGACAACCCCATCCATCTCACCGGCGGGGCTGTTGTCGTTGGTGTTTGCTGGGGAGTTGTCGCCACCTTTCTTGTCCTTGTCGCCGCCCTTTTTGTCGCCGCCTTTCTTATCGCCGCCTTTCTTGTCGCCGCCCCCTTTCTTGTCGCCGTTGCCGCCGTTCAAGCCAAGCAAGTCGATGGTGTTGGCGTAGTTACCTGCGACGTAGGCGTAGCCCGTGGTTGCCTCACCGACGGAGTTCATCGCCGAGGGGTCGAGCTTGACGAAGGCAGGGTCAAAGGATGCCCAACGCCCGAGCACAGGGTCGAGGTCGCGCATCTTGAACTGGAGCAGGTCGGTGAAGTCGTTGTACTCCTGGCCAGTGAAGCTGTAGACATCCACATAACCAATCTCCTGGCGGACCACGCCGGTCGGCGAGTAGACGCGCTGGCCAATCACCTCGCCCCCTTCGTCAGTCGCCGAGACGATCGAGGTCATCATGTCGGTGTGGAGGAAGGTCTTGGCGTCCTGCTTGTCTGCGAGCATACGGCTCGCGGCAGCCGCGAGCATGTGCTCGGCGGTGAACTCGCCGAGGTCCGCGCCTTCTTCTTGCGCGAGCCATGCATCGGCCGAGGTCAACACGCCGTCCTCGTCCATGTCCTCGAAGATCTCGGTCATCAGCGCCGTGGAGTTGCTGCGCGCGATCCTGTCGCTCAAGGGGCGAACGTAGACGTGCGAGACGCCGTCGCGGATTTCAGCGTTGCCGAACCCGTAGAAGACCGTGCGGTCCTCACCGATGATGGCGATGCGCGCCTTGTCTGCGCCGTAGATGTGGCGCTCTTCCTTGCCGTACTTGAGCGCCTTGGTGATGCGCGCCATGTAGTCCCACTCGAGCTCGAGGTCGCCGCGGCGAGTCATCTGACCTGCTGCGTCGTGCTCGAGTTCCATGGCGCCAGCGGTCTTGAGCGCGAGCGGGCGCTCGGAGTCGTAAGCCATGTCGCCGACATGCGCCGCGCTCGATGCGAGGTCAGAGGAGACACCCGTCAAACGGTCGAGCTCGTCGAAGTTGTAGGTGAGGGTCTCTTCCTCGCCGTTGGTTTGCTGCTTGGCCTCGTTGACGCGGTACCACGCATCGTAGGTGTAGTTGCTCGCGTGGCTGATCCCTTCACGCTCGGTCATATCCTCGAGCGTGAGGATGTTGCCGACGCGGTCGCGGTCAAACACGAGCCCTTCGATGATCTTGCCAGTGCCGTCCTTGTTGATGCGGGACTCGAGGCGCTGGAGCGCGTCGTAGCGCATCTCGGTGGTCGCGCCGTTGGCGTACTCAAGCCCTGCGAACAGGCCGCGCTCGGTGTAGGTGATGTTGTCAATGAAGCCCTTGACGCTCGTGACGCGACCCGTCGGGTCATAAGCGTTCTCGATCGCTGTGCCGTCGGAGTGGTCGACCTTGATGATGCGGCCCCTGTTGTCGAACGTGGTCTGCGTCGTCATGTCGAGCACGTCACCAAACTGACGGCCCTGGAAGACGATGCGCTGACGCGAGTCGTAGCCGACGCGGTCCGAACCTTGCCCGAATGGCGTGGGGTAGGTGATCTGAGCGAGTCGGTTTGCGGGGTTGGTGCATTCGGTGATTTCGCAACCCTCGGGCACCGTGTCGTAGTGATAGCTGAGCTGCGTCCCTTCCTTGTCCGCCTCGTCCCATGCCCCGATCAGGCGGTTCGCGCCATCGTAGGCATAGCGCGTGGTCACGCCGCGCGCGTCGGTGTACGTCAGGATGTTCCCGGCGTCATCGTAGGTGTAGCTCTGCTCGCCGGTGGTCGCGTTGCGCACTGCGAGCGTGCGGCCTGCGAGGTCGACGACCAGCTCGTGGCGGTTGCCTTGAGGATCGGTGTAGCCGGAGAACGAGTTGGTCTCGTCGTAGAAGTAGTTGTAGGTCGCCGATTCGCCGCCAGCGAGCGTACGCTCGAGCGCGATGGTACGGCCCAGGCCATCCATGTGCTTGATGGTCGGGGTGTTAAAGTGCGGGCTGTTCTCGTCGAGATCCTCTGGATCGTAGTCGAGCTGCTTGAGCGGCGCGTAGTCAGTACGCGTGATCAGGCGCTCGCCATAGATGTCCTCGCCAGGCTCGCTCATCTCGAGGATGCGGAAGGTCGAATCCATCAACGCGTAGGAGGAGAGCACGCCAGCGGGCACCTCCGTCTCACACTCGGGGGAGTCCGACGTGTACGCCTGGTAAATCTCGACCTCGGCGCCGCGCGCGTTAAAGATCGTGAAGCCCGAGACGAGGTAGTTGCCGTCCGCCGTCTTGCTGCGTGTCTGGTAGTTGCGGCCGAGGCCATCGAGGCATCGGTAGGACTCCTCTGTCACCGAGCCGTTGCGCTCGGTGCGCGCCTTGACGACAAGACGCGTGAAGGGATCGCCCAGCTCGTAGGCGAACTCCATCGACGGCTTGTCGTCATCATCGCCAGGCTCGAACACGGCGACCTGGCGGCCGAAGTTGTCGTACTCGTAGTGCTTCTCGTTGCGCGAGGATGCTTCCTGGCCATCCTTGATCAGGACCCAGTCGGTCACGTCCGTGAGGTTTTGGAAGTAGGGCTCGTATTGCGTCGAGCGGCGCAGCACGTGGCCATCGGCGATGTGCACGTCGAGGTAGGTCAAAAACAGGCCGCGGTCATCGTAGATGTACTCGCGGTAGTACTGGTCGGTGTTGGAGGGGTCGCCGTTGGCATCGAGAGATGCTGCCACGTTGCCAAACTCGTCTGCCTTGGCGCGAAGTGGCGTCAAGGTCAAGCCATCATCTGCCTTGACCGTCTTGCGCGTCACGAAGCCATGCGTCAGGCCCGTCTGCTTCCCGACGAAGTCCTCGCCGTCATAATAGTACTGCTCCTGGGTGCGGATGCTGCCTCCCTCGACCGTGTACATCGTGGTCTCGAGCGGCAGACCGACGAACCAGCGGTCGTTGGCGCCAGGGTAGTAATAGACGGCCTCGTTAAAGAGCTCGTCTCCTGTTTGATCTTCGACGCCAAGCTTGGAGGACTTGATGACGTTGCCCCAGCCATCGTACTCCGATCGCGTCACGAGCGTGACCCAGTCTTCTTCGGCTGCGCCCTCCATGATGATGTTGCGATCCTCGGTCTTGCACGCGAAGTAGACGCCAAAGCGACCATCTGCATTGAGCTGGCTCGGGGTAGGAATCCCCTCGAGAGGACACTCTTCGTAGAGATCGTTCGTTTCACTCAAGGTGCGACCGCCGCTGGTGGTCGTCGAGCGCTCGAGCAAGCCGTTGAAGTGAGGCTTGTCCTTGCCGAGGTTGAACTCGAGCATGCGCGTTCCCTCTTCCTGCGCGTCGCTGCGCTGCTGCGTGATCGTCACGCGAGAGAACCCGCGGAACTGCTTCTCGACGCCGTCGTAGAAGCCATCGCGGTAGAGGTAGTCGACGCGCTCGTGCAGACCCGAGCCATCATCCTTACCCGTCAGCGTGACGTAGGTGTCCGTGGAGGCGACGATGTTCATCGGGATCGAGAGGCTGCTGCTCCAGGGATCTCCACCTTCGCGGGCGGTTGCTTCCTGGATGGCCGAGGTCGTGTAGTCGATCTTCTGGACGCTGCCGATGTTGTTCTCGATGCGGCTCAAGAGGTTCGGGCGAACCGGGAACAACTCGAGATACTGGACCTGACCGGAGGTGTCGAACCAGACGACGTCCTGAGAGCCGTTGGCGTTCATGTCCGCGTAGAGAACCTTGTCCCCCATCTGACGCTCGGGCAGGTTGCCGTCGACATCTGCCGAGGTGATGGTGACAAATGGATCGAAGCGATCGCCGTTGCGGTTGATGGCGTACTTGACCTGGGTGGCCGTCACCACGACGACATCCGAGATGCCATCGCCGTTAAGGTCCTCGAGCTCGACGAGCTCGCGCTCGGAGCTGTCGACGGCGACGCCTGTGGTGTTGCGCCACCCGGACCACTTGCCCCAGCCATAGTTGAGGCGGTAGCGGATCGAGCCATCGCTGCGGATCTCGACCACGTCTTGAGCGCCATCGCCGTTCATATCACTGAGCTGGATGGTCTGAGAATCCGAGAGCGGCACGCCGAGAGGATCGACCGTGCGTGCCTGGAACGAGTTCCCCATGTTCTCGTAGACGATCGTCGTGGTCGAATCCGAGGAGATGATGTCGATCCTCTTGTCGTTGTTGTAATCGAGGAACTTCGCCTGAGACAGGTCGACGTTGAGCAACACATCCGCCGAGATGTTGCCAGTCGCGACCCAGTCCGTGGCGTTGTACCCGGCAAGGATCGTCGCGCCCGATTGCGTGTTCACCAGATCGGAGAGGCCATCGCCGTTGACGTCGATGGTTTGCGTGACCTCGTTGCCGAGGCCAAAGTTGCTCCCCGTCCCGAGCGCGCTCTCCACAGGGGTTTGGAAGGCGTGTGTGCCATCGGTCGAGAGCTGGTTGATCAGGATCTTGTGCGCAGTCGCTTCCGTCGTGTCCAGGATATCGGGCAACCCATCGGAGTTGATGTCGAGCAGCGTCGCCTGGCCTGTCGCCAAACCTGCGGCGCCCTGGGTTTGCCCCATGTTCACGAGGTAAGGTTTGTCACAGTCGAGCTCCTCGCATTCGACGCCGAGCGCCTTGGAGTAGCCGAAGGAGAACTCGATCGGGTAGAGCTCCCCGTTGCCGTCGAGGCCGCCAAAGCCGTACCGCTTGATGTTCTCGAGGCGGCTGAAACCGCCCGCGTCATCGTAGTTCTCGTAGGAGAGGACATACTCGCGGATGACCTGTTCGTTGGCCGTGACGCGAATGTTGGTCAGGCGGTACTCGAGCAGCTCTTCGAAGCCTGCGCCCGCGTCGCTGAGTTTGTCCTGGCGGTTGTCGTAGTCGAACTCGATGCGGTAGAGCGCCGTGTTGCCCAAAAACGCGTACTCGATCGAGGACATCAACGGGACGTTTCCGTCGAGCTTGTCGTAGTTGTAGACGAGCTTGTTGCCAAAGACGTCGACCTTTTCGACCAGGTAGTATTTGTAGGTCCGGCCGCTGTCCTCGGTGCGTGCGTCACCGACGCTCGAGCCATCTTCGATGGCGCCATAATAACCGATGCTGCCATCAGGATACTCTGCGGTCCAATAGCCCGCGGCGCCATCACCCACATCGCGCCAGGTGTAGCGCACGAAGCTCCCCTCGAAGCGCTGGCGATAGACGCGCTCGTCCCCTTTATCCTCGACCATCACGAGCTCATCGCCGCCATTGACAGCGAAGTAATCCTCTTCGTCGTACTCGGGCGTCTCGCGCATGGTCATGCGCTCGATGCTCATCATCGGCAAGGTCCAGCCCACGCCGACCACCGAGGAGCTGCCCGCCGAGGAGTAGTTCAAGCCCAGCGCTGGCGAGAGCCCGTTCACGCCGCCCGGCGTGTTGATCGAGACCGCGTAGCTCATCGAGCCCATGTTCGGGTCGATCTCGATATTTTCGCCGACCCCTTCGAGCGAGCCTGGGCCTCCTGGGAGGCTGACACGATCATCATCGACCCCTGTCTGAGCCCAGACCTGGGTGGAGAACAGGCAGCAACAAATCGCCGCTGCGAGGCTCATTCCTTTTGTCTTTATGTTTCTCTTCAACATTTTGCTAATCCTCTGAGGATGAATCGTGGGCCTTCAGGGAAACTCACGGCCCTGGAGTTGACGAGGTTGTCCTGAGCAAGAAGCGAGCCACGTTTTCGAAACTCCAAGATCCTCGCAAGCTCTCTGGTCTTGCCCGAGAGGACGCTTTGGCTCATGGGCAGGATCGACGCATCCACGTCGGAAAATCTGGCATGCCTGGGTGTGATGTCGGTCGTATTTTCCGCCTTCATGGGGCGTGGCCGCGAGCACGTGGTCAGAAAACAAGCCGTGAGCCAGCGCTTCGCGTCGTCCAGGGAGGGGGGCCTGCTCTGCAAGCCTGTCACCGCTACTTTCATGCGTATGGAGAACTCCCAAGATGATGGGACAACTCATCTTTTACGAAGAAACTGGTCGATGGACGACTCGGGTGCTAAGGTGCCCCCACTGCACTCCAAAAAAGTTCCTGTGATGAACCTCCACGAGGTTTTGGGGGGACCTGTGCGGTGAGAAGTCGAGGCGCTCATGGTGAGCGGGTGGATAGCCAAAAATGAACGAGTACGTGAGGAGATGTTGATGAAAAAAGTGATGATTCTGGCTGGTTTGCTCATGGTGGGGACATCCTTGAGCGCGTGTGATATCGGCGGGTTGAACCTCGGGCGTGACGGCAAGTCCGTGAGCTCGCTCTCGGCCGAGGACAAGAAAGAGGCGTGCGAGAAGCTCGACGACTACTACAACAAGGAGATCCCACCCGAGGAGCAAAAGCGCGCCGCGTGCACCTTCGCAGGGATCTTCGCCGCTGCATTCGCTGCGCCGATGACCGACGCAGAGCTTCAGATGGCATGCGCGGAAGCGCGTGATCAGTGCATCGACGCTCCCGAAATGGACAGCGGCGAGGAAGAGGACACCTGCACCTTCGACGACACGCCCGATAGCTGCGAAGCAACTATCGGCGAGGTCGAGGCATGCTATGAGGACCTCGTCGAGGCGACCAAGGAAGCCTACGCCGACCTCGACTGCGCCACCCTGACGCTCGAGGACATGGAGGAAATGACCAGCGGCGACGACACCCCCGAGAGCTGCAAGACGCTCGAGGAGAAGTGTCCTTCGACCTCCTCCAACAACAGCACGACGAACAACAGCACGACGAACAATACGGCAAACAACACGACGGCGAACAACACGTCGACGATGTGATCGCTGCTGTCACGAGCAAGAAAGCAAGGAGGGCGGCCCATTAGTTTAGCGAAAGGGCCGCCCTCCTTGCTTTCTTGCTCGGCGCGTTGCTCAGGCGAGGAAGTCTGCCAGAACCTTCGCGCTCGCCTCGGTCGCCTCGACCTGTGGATAGTGACCAGGGCCAGGGATGTGGTGGAATGATGCGTTCGGGATCGGCTGCACCACCGCCGCGTCGAGGAAGTCCGGCGGCAGGAAAGGATCGTCGGTGCCAACCACCAGCGTCGTCGCCGTGATGCCACCGAGCTCGTCCTGAAACCCACCAGCGCTCCACGCGGCGAAGGAGTCCGCGATGCACTTTGCCGAGATCTTGGCGGCGTCGTTCAGCATCTCTGTCTTGATCTCATCGTCGAGTTGCAAGCACGCCATCCCCAGGATCGCGGCCTGCTTTTCGCGATCCTGGCCGCTCGTCGAGAAGAGGCCCGCGGCCTCTTCTGGCAAGGGAATCCCTGACGCGGGCACCGGACAAATCAAGGCGAGGCGATCGACCTTGTCGCTGTTTCTCGCCGCAGTCACCTGAGCGATTTGGCCGCCCATGCTGTGGCCTACGAGCGTGACGCGCTCGGCGCCAGATGCCGCGATGACCGCCTCGACATCTTCCACATAGCGGTCGATCTCGTAGCTCGTCTGAGCTTCTTCCGAGCCACCCGCGCCGCGCAGATCTGGCACGAGGATGCGCACGTCGAGTTTGGGCAACTCCGCCAAGACGCGATCGAAGATCGCGCTGCTCGCCATCCAGCCGTGGATAAAGATGACAGTCTGCGCGCCGTCTCCCCAGCTGTGATACTGGATCGACGTTCCATCCTTGCTCTTTGTTTGTTTCACGGGTTGCCTCCTTGTGGTTTGGGTGAGGTGGGCTCCAACGCGCTCGGGAGCAAGACGGTGAAGCGTGAGCCTTCACCGACCGTGCTCTCGACCTCGATGTAGCCTTTCATCATTTCACAGTACTGTTTGGTGATCGCGAGCCCCAACCCCGTGCCTGACTTGTGCGCATAGGAAGGGGAGCTCGACTGGACGAACGGTTGGAAGAGGTGCGTCAGATCCTCTGGCGCGATCCCTTGCCCGGTGTCCTCGACGTTGATCTCGAGGTGGAGCGTTCCCGCCAACATGGCTGGCGAGAACCTCAACGTGACCGTGCCGGATTCGGTGAATTTGAGCGCGTTGGAGAGCAGGTTGAGCAAGATTTGCTTGACCTTGATCTGGTCCAGGCACACCTCACCATCATAACGATTTTCGATGATGAGTTGGTTTTGTTGCTGCTTGGCCAACAGCGCAACCATCTGCTCGAGCTCGGTGATGAGCGACTTCGGGTGGAAGCGCTCGAGCTCGAGCTGTTCGTGTCCCGACTCGATCCTTGCCAGGTCGAGCACGTCGTTGACCAATGCCAACAGATGCCTTGACGAGATGAGGATGCGGCCAAGATCTTGCTCGGCTTCTTCGCCGGTGAGGTCGGCGCCATCCTCGATCAGCATCTCCGTGTAGCCGATGATGGCGTTGAGAGGGGTGCGTAGCTCATGGCTCATGTTGGCCAACAGGCGGCTCTTGACCTCGCTCGCGTCGAGCGCGAGGCGCTCGGCCTCTCGCCTCACCTCGACCTCGTGTTCGAGCGCCTTGGTGCGCTCCAGAACGCGCTGCTCGAGCTCGTCCTTCATCGCGCGCAGCGCCTCTTCCGCCTCCAGCCGTTGCGTGATGTCGCGGATGGCCACCAGTGAGATCCGCTCGCCGCTGTCGAGCTCGAGCGGTCGCGTCGACACCATCGCCCAGACCACGTCCCCTCGCTTGTGGAGAAATTGATGGTCGAAGCGCTCCTCGACACCCGCGGCGCGTCGTTTGAGGTTCTCTTTCGCGCGATGCGCCCACTCCTCGCTCATGAAGTCGAAGAGCTGTTTGCCGTACATCTCCTCCATCGTGTAACCGAGGATGTTCGACATCTGATGGTTCACGTAAATGATCTTTCCCGCGAAGCTCACGACGAGGACGCCGTCGTTTAGCTGCTCCACGATCAGGTCAAAAGGGAGGTTGTCTGTGTTCATGCGAAAACACATCCGTGGGGTGGTGTATGCCTCTTGTGATACCACCTTCCCGTCCTCGTCGTCTACCGTTTGATGTGATTATACCTCGACCTCACGCTGTTTGTTTGGGTTTACAAAAGGCAAAAATAAAGGCGAGTTGGTTTTTTGAAAACCAGCCCGCCTTCATTTTTACCCGGTCCGTTTGATGCGGGTGCGCGCTCTACCTCTCACTCTCACATCTCACTCGAGCGCTCGAACCTCGGCGCTGCGTTTGGCTTTCTTCTTCTTTTTTTTCTTCTTTTTCTTTTTCTTCCTGGGCGGCGCGCTCGCTGCCGAATCTCCGTCGTCGAGTTTTTTGCGAGCCTCCTCGTTCTTGCTCGGCGCTTCCTCGACGGCTGCGCGCGCGAAGAGCTCACGCAGCCACACGTGACCTGGCGCGTTCTGATTGCGAGGGTGCCAGACCAGCGAGATCGTGTAGGGCTCGAGCTCGAGCGGTGGCTCGAGCAACCTCAACCCGAGCGTCGGCGCGACCTGCGCGGCGAGCCGCTCCGAAATCGTCAACACATCATCCGTGCTCGCCGCGAGCGTGAGCGCCGAGTGAAGGAAGGGCACCTGACGCGATACGACGCGCTCCTTGCCCTGCCTGGCGAGCAACATATCGATGTACTCGCCAGATTGCCCCTTCGGCGCGACCTGGATGTGTGATGCGGCGAGGAACTGATCGAGCGAGAGCTGCTCGCCGATCACGGGGTGGTCTCTTCGCACCACACAGACGAGACGATCGGTGAAGAGGGCGCGCGTGCGAAGCTCCGGTGGCAGGTCACCATAAATTCCTACCGCGAGGTCGAGGTCGCCATCACGCAACTTCTCCGCGTCGTCCAGTGTGTCGAGCCTGAATCGAAGCGCCACTCGTGGCGCCTCTTCACGCGCGAACTTGTCGAGGCGCTCCCCCAACACCGAGAGGACGCGATCTGTCGCGCCGATCGCATAGGTGCGTTCGAGCTGCGCAGGGGAGAAGGGCTCGGGAGGCGTGTAGACCTGCTCGGCCATCGCGATGGTCTCGCGCACCTTCTCACGCAGCTCCTCGGCGCGCGGCGTGAGCACCATCGCGCGACCTGCGCGCACGAGCAACTTGTCGTCGAAGCGCTCGCGAAGTTTCGCGAGCGCGTGGCTCACCGCGGGGGTGGAGAGTCCGAGCTTCTTCGCCGCGTTCGTGACGCTCGCTTCCTGCAACAAGGCATCGAGCGTCAACAAGACTCCCAGTTCATTCGCGTCCATTTCACTCCTCCTCGGTGGGGTTCCTTTCAAGAACCTCCATCAAATCCCAACACACCGAGGTGAGGCAAGGGGCAACCTGTCAAATCACCACTCGAACTCCTTGGTCCAGCTGTGACAGGCGTAAGTCGGACCCTTGTCGAGGAGCTTCCCTTCCCAACCGAGCGTCTCGTGCAGGTAGACGCGGATTTGGCCTGCGATCTCGTAACGATCGAGCTTGCTGTAACCTGTGATGCCGACCTTTTTGGCCAGCTTGCTCGCGTCGGGCTTTCGCGAGATCTGAGAACTCAGCGCGTTCCACGCATGTTGCGCGAGGTGTGGATGGAGCGTGTTTTCGAGCAACATGTCGAAGTGCTTCTCCAGCTCCTCGAACTCGCGCTCCTTGCTGCGACCGCGATGCTGGCTGATCGCACACCCATAGGGGTGGTAGATCGACTCGTCCCACCCCAAAAAGGTCAACTGCGCGAGCCATGGCGAGCTGTTCCATCGCTCGAGAAACGCGATGTCTTCGTCATACACGTCTTCATAAGGGCAAAACTGAAACACCAGACATTCGAGGTCTGGCCACACCTCGTGTCCATGGTCGATGACCACGTCGAGGTCTTTCTTCGAGATGTTCTGGATGCGCAGCGCGCGCATCTCTGGTGCTGGCAGGAGGTTGCCATCCTTGCCAAAGAGCGCCTCGTGCGTGCGCTCTCGGTCGTAGCTCATCAGGTCGACCACGCGACGCCCCAAGTCGTTGCGCTCGACCCCTTGCTTGTAGTCGCGCCAGCCGCGCGCTTGCTTCGACTCGAAGCAGTCGATATCACGGCTCTCCTCGCGCACATCCCAGACGTTGACGTTGACCATGTTCTCGTCGTCGATCAGCTGGCGAAGATCGAAGCTCGAGGAGTAATAACCGAAATACCCGACGCCGATGCGTTCGAGGTTCTTCGACGCCTCGCGGTTGATTAGGATATTGGCGCGATCGATGCTCAGTCCGCCCGGAAAGGTCAGCGTGTCGACCTTGTCGTAGTGTGGATGCTTCATGAACTCCGCGAAGAGGTCCTCGTCATCCGCGTAGAGCGGATGCGTGAAGCAGAGCCATCGCAGCTTAGGCAACTCCTCGGCGCGTTCGAGCAATGGCCCATAAAGCTCCGGGATCGATGTGCGCCCGGAGAAGCCACCGCCAAAGCTCTCGAGCGTTTCGCCACGGAGATCGATAAGTTTGTTCGTCATCTCCGTGTAAGCCGTGACCTCGTAACCGTAGGTGCCCTTTTTCATGGGCGCGCTGAGGTCGGTGAAGCGGACGTAACGCAACCCCTCGAAGTTCGCCTCGAGCAGCTGCTCGAGCAGGTAGTCGTGGTACTTGTCCACATGCCCGAGGATCAAGCCGTCGAAGGTGTGCGCCTCGGCGCGAATCCACTTCGGGAGCATCTCGCGGATCTGCTTCTTGCTGATCGCGGTGTTGTACTTCTTGCCAAAGAGCGCGCCAAACTGCTGCATGCCCGAGCCAAAGAAGCTGATCGAGAGGATCTTTCCCAATTCCTGCAACCTGGCGTGGTGGTCGATGCTGACGACCCGAACTTCATCAGGCCAGTTGGCGTCGAGTTCTTGCCGGATGTAGGGAAAGACCTCTTCCAGGATGCGATTTTGAGCGCCGTTTGGTTTCTCGTCGCCGCCAGTGTCATAGACATACTTGAACGTGTAGCCCAATCGCTGGAGCAGTGACTTCCACCCTTGCTCGGTCTTCTCGCCATTGAGGATGCTGCGCACCTCTTGAAAGAGCTCTTTCGTCGCCTGGGCCACGGTGTCCTCCTGCAATATCTCGAGGGGCTCGGTTATCTCGTGCTGGCGCATGATGCGCCTGGTCTTGCTCGATACGAGTCTTCAAAAAACACACCCCGCAAGATCGAGCAACTCCTGAAGTGATCGTAAGACACTGGAGCAGTTCTACGGAGAAATCCCCTTGAGCCAGAGCTCGACCACATCGCGGCTATGCCTTGTCGCTTGTTCGATCCATTCCTCGTCTTCGAGGTGCTGGTGGGTCATAAAAAACCAGAGAAAGGACCCGATAAACAGGTGTGCCGCGCTTGATGTGTTGACCTCTTCGGCTACCTCACCCTCCTTTTTCCTGATGTCCAGATAAGCCGCGAGCATTCGCACGCCCCCCGAACTCCGCTCGTGGAACAACTCCGCGAGCTCCGGCGTGGTCTGCGCCTCGCCGAGCAAGAGGCGCATGAGCTTTGTCTGTGGGAGGTCGCTGCGCAAGGTCTGCACGAAGACGCCCGAGAGCGCCTCGCAAACCTCACGCACTGGTTTGTTTGCCGCGCCTTCGAGCCTCTTTTGCAGCTCGAACGCCATCGCGTTGTTGTCCTGCGCGACGCCCAACAACAACTCCTTCTTGTTCGGGAAGTAGTGGAAGATCAACCCCTCGGAGATGCCCGCATGTTTGGCGATGCGGCGCGTGGATGTCGCCGCGTATCCGCGCTCGGAGAACAGCTCCAGCGCGGCCTTCGTGATCTTCTCTCTCGTGGCGCGAGCCTGCTCTTCACGGCTCGACGTTTTTGATTGGCTCATGATTTTTGTTGCCGGTTCGGGTTGACTTGGTTCATTGAGTGAGCACTTAATCAATGAGGTCACGATACATCAACACTTGGAGGAAGTCATGACAGAACCCACTGGAAATGTCCTGGTCGTTGGCGCTGGCCCGACAGGGCTCGCGCTCGCTCACTCCCTGCTTCGGCAGGGATTCACTCCAAGAATCATCGACGCTGGCGAGGGCACATCCCCTGAGTCCCGCGCCCTCGCCACACATGCCCGCACGCTCGAGGTGTTGGGAGAAAGCGTGGCCAACAAGTTGCTCGAGATCGGCAAGCCGATCGATCGCGCCAACATCTACTCTGGTGATGAACTCCTGGTCGACCTCTCCCTCTCCGGCACACCCACGCTCTACTCTTTCGTCCTCGCCATCTCACAAGGCGATGTCGAGCGCGCGCTCGTCCGTGAACTCAGCGGCGAGGGCGTGCAGGTCGAGTGGCGCACTCGCCTCAGGAGCCTCGAGCAAGACGCTGATGGCGTCTCGGTCGTCATCGAAAACCCGGACGGGTACGACACCACGCATCGGTTCGACTATGTCGTCGGTTGCGATGGCGTGCGGAGCCCGACGCGCGAGGCCGCAGGCATCGAACTCGAAGCACACGGCGATCACCGCTGGTGGGTGCTCGCTGACGTGAAGTTTGGACAGAACAAGCCCGACCACGCAACGCTCTACGGGTGCCTCGGACCTGCCGGAGTGCTCGCGATGATTCCACTCCAGGACGAGGACTGGTGGCGCGTGGTCGCTGTCGGAGGCGTCAGCGACGAGCGCCCCGAGGTCACGCTCGAGTCCATCGACGCCCTCATGAAAGAGCGCACCTCCTTCCACACCGAGATCCTCGCCGAGCGCTGGCTCTCCTCGTTTCGCGTCCGCGAGCATGTCGCCAACACCTACCGCGCAGGTCGCGTCCTGATCGCTGGCGATGCCGCGCACGCACACAGCCCCCTCGGTGGTCAGGGGATGAACACTGGCATTCAGGACGCCTATAACCTTGGCTGGAAGCTCGCCGCCGTGCTTCGTGGTGCCTCTCCCTCGTTGCTCGACTCCTACATTTCTGAGCGGCGCCCCGTGGGCGCAGAGCTCGTGCGCAACACAGGCCGCGGCACGCGCGTCATCTACTCCAGCTCCTCCTGGCTCGTGTGGTTGCGCAACCGCGCGCTCCAGAAAGTGATGCAGTTCGATATGGTCACCGAGCGCGTGCGCAACTCCATCGAGATGCTCGTGATCGCTTACCCTGACAGCGATGTGGTCGACGAACACCTGGGCCAGGTTGGCGGCGAGGAGGGACTCCCTGACCGCGACGCTCGCCGCGAGTTTCAACAGGCCCCAGGGCCAGGAGAGCGCGCGCCGCTCGAGCTTCGAGCCGTGCGCGTCGCCGTCGATCGACCTGAACACTCCATCCTGCTGTTCGGGCTCGACGAGGCGCCAAACCTCACCCGTGCACAATCCGCATCCTCGACTGCTGTAGGGCTCGACCCCGCATCTTTCCACACGATCGCGGTGGTCAAGAGCGAGGATGCTGCTCGCGCGCTGGAGGGAGATGCTGCTTTCGCGCGAGTCCTGGTCGATGCTGACAACGCGATCCACAAAGCGTTTGGTGCTGGCAAAGGGGGCGCGATGGTTGTCGTGCGACCCGATGGCTACATCGGCTTTCGCTCCCAACCGATCGCTCCTGTCGCGTTCGCGGATTGGTGGAAGAACAAGATCTGGGGTGCTTGAAGCCACGGCCTCCGGCGCCCGATCGATGGGTCACGTCGGGGACGCGAAGATCCTCTCGATGTCTTCCCCCCTCACGTCATCGCCATCGCGCCCCACTCCGCGCCCCATTCCACGGCGACGCTCCGGCGAAGGCGCGGGATGGCCTGCTGTAAAAAAGAAGAGGCGAGGCGGCCCATTTGGGTGAGCCGCCTCGCCTCGATTGTGGGCACGGTAGGGTGCTCGAGAATCAGGGCTAAATCCTCGAGACATACCCCACGCAGGAGCCTGATGCCCACAAGACCTTTTGCTCGGTAACTTGACGGACCAGCTCTCGCCAGCCCTCGTCCTCTGGAATCCCTGGCTTGCGCTCGCCAAAAAACATCACGATCGTCTCGCCAGCCTTGTCAAAAAGCTCGAGCGAGGTCACCACGCCATCTTCCGTTGGCTTGCGCACGACCCACGCGCTCGCGATCCCCGCGCGGTTCAGGTGCAGGTTGAAGTCTGGGTCGAGGATGTTGATCCAGGTGCCCGTCTCCACAACGCGGTTGATCGGTCCTGTGTGGATCTCGATGCAACCTGGGCTCCCCACGAACGCCATGATCGAGACCTTGTCCTCGACCGCAGCCTCCAACATCCGCTCGACTGTTTCGGCTGGGACCTGCTTGGTGAAGCCTTCTGGCGCGAGTCGCATCGCTTGCAATCGCGACACCTTGTTGCGACGCAGTAGCCCGAAGAATTCGTGCGTGTCCTGAAGATCGCGCCACTCCTGCTGGAATGTCTCCACGTCGATCTCCTCATCGGGCAAGGTCGCGCGCGGCGCCGGCGCATCGAGCACTGGCTCGATGCTCTCCTGATCTTCAGCCAAGTGCGCGTTGACCAACCTCCCCATCGCCTCGCGTGATGCATCATCCTTGGCGTAGACCTTGTGGAGCGCGGTCCCATCCTTGGCGAAGAACTGGATGCTGTGGAGCGGCTTGCCACGGTGGATCTTTTGGACCGCGAAGGCGCTGTGAAAGTGCGTCGGGAAGAGCCGCAGATCGATCTCGTGCGTGAGCACCAACCCGACATGCTCTCCGATGTCGATGTTGTCATAGGTGCCGTGCTTCTCGATCACCGCCCATTGATTTCGCGTCGACGCCATCACCTCGCCAAGCCCCGCCAGGCCATGAAACAGCGAGGGGTCCCACGCGAGGCGCTGCACGCCATCGCCGAGTTGTGTCGAGAGGAGCTGCGCCTCGCCAACGCCGAGGGCCGCCGCCGCGTCGCGAATACGGAGCTTTCCTTGCTCGGCCAACAGCGCGTCCCAACGGGCGCGCAGGGCATCACGCTCCAGTTCTCGAGGTGTTGTTTCATGCTGTTGGGTCATTTTCTCTCCTCTCGTGTGGTGGGGGTGAAAAACAATCGATGTTCGAAATCCATCGGCGTCGTGCCCTTGAGCGGGACAAACACCGGATAATCCAGATTCTCATGCTCGAGACGCTCCACGTGCAAATCGAAGACGTCTGCGAAGAGTTCCTTTGTAAGCACCTCTCGAGGCGCTCCGAGCGCTGCCATTTTTCCTCGCTCGAGCACGAGCACTCGGTCTGCCATGCCGCTCACGAGGTTCGGATCATGCAAGATCGCCATCACGCCGACGCCACGCTCGGTCAGCTTCCTGGCGATCTCGAGGAGCTCGAGCGCGCGCGCAGGGTCGAGGCTCGCTGTCGGCTCATCCAACAAGAGGAACTTCGCCTCGTCACCCAGCGGCATCAACTGCGCCAACACTCGCCCGAGCTGCGTCCTGCGCTGCTCGCCACCCGAACAGCGCGGGTAGGGACGCGTCGCGAGAGGTTCGAGCGCGAGCATCTTCAACAGATGCGCGGTGATGGTTCGATCCGTCGCCAGCGGTGTCCCGTGTGGCGTGCGACCCAACGTGATGACCTCCTCCACTGTCAGCGGGAAGTCCAACGAGGATTGCTGCGGGAGGACCGCGCGTTTCTTCGCCAGTTCGCTCGAGGAGTGGCGCGCCAACGCCACGCCATCGAGCAACACCTCTCCCTCCGCCAACGGAAGATCGCCTGCCATTGCTCCGAGGAAGGTCGACTTCCCCGCGCCGTTTGGCCCGATGACCGCGAGTAATTCCCCCGCGTGCAGTTCGCAATCGACCGCGTCGAGGACTCGCACGCCCCCGCGCTCGACCGCCACGCGCTTTGCTTCCATCCGCGAGGTCATGCGATCGCCCTCCGCCGTTGCCCCAAAAGGAGCGCCAGGAAGAAGGGCGCGCCGACAAGCGAGGTGAGCACCCCGATCGGGAGCTCGGCTGGCGCCGCGATGGTGCGCGCGAGCGTGTCCGCTGCGAGCAACAGGATCGCTCCCCCGAGCAGCGAGCCGGGCAACACCCAACGATGCGCGGCGCCACCAGCGAGCCTCAATACATGTGGGACAACCAGGCCAACAAAACCGATGATCCCCGTGAAGCCGACCCCGACCCCGACCATCAACGCGCAGGCCGCGATGATAATGCGTCGCGTGCGCGTCACGTCGATCCCCAGGTGACCCGCCTCGCGTTCCCCGAGCAGCAACAGATCGAGCGCGCGCTGCTGCCTCAAAATCATCGCCGCGCCAGGGATCGTAAACAACGCGATCAGGCCGACCTCTCGCCAACCTGCGCCGCCAAGGCTCCCCAGGCTCCACATCGTGAGCGAGCGAAGCTGCGCGTCATCCGCGATGTATGTCGCGAAACCTATAAATGCTCCCGCCAGAGCGTTGATCGCGATCCCCGCGAGCAACATCGTCGCCACATCGACTCGCGATCCTCGCGTCGCCAACTGCAACACACACACGGTCGCCAGGATCGCGCCCACGAAAGCCGCCAATGGGATAAACCAGGGGCTCACAGGGAGCGAGAGCGCCGCGCCAAACACGATCGCGCCGACCACGCAGAGCGCCGCGCCGCTCGAGACGCCGATGAGCCCTGGGTCCGCCAGCGGGTTGCGAAAGATCCCCTGGAGCGCCGCGCCCGATAACCCGAGCGCGCCTCCCACAAGAACCGCCAACAGGATGCGCGGCGCACGTATCACCCAGAAGACGCTCCGCTCCACGAGGCTCGCGTCCGCCTCATAAATCCCGACGCGTTCGGTGACGAGGCTCGCGACCTTGACCCAGTCGAGCTCCACTGCACCGATACCCGCGGCGACGAGCATGCTCATCACCAACGCCACGAGCAGCGCCCAGATGGCCATCATGCGTGTGCTCGCTGCAATCACTGCGCGACCTTCGGGATACCGAGTCCATCTTGCAGCGCCTCGAGCGCCTCGCCCATTCTTGGTCCAAAGCCGAGCAGCGCGAGGTCATCGACCAGCACCACGCGCTTTTCGGTCCCTGCTGGCGTCTGCGCGACCCCTGGCAACTCGAGCACCCCGTCCACGCCGCCAATGCTCGCCGCGCCCTTGTTTGGGAGGATGATATGCGTCGGCTTTGCCGCGACGACCGCTTCGGCGGTCAGTGGCTTGAAGCCCTCGAAGCCGTCGACGCAGTTCGGGAAACCTGCCAGCGAGAGCATCGCGTCCGCCGAGGTCTTGGTCCCGGAGACCATCAGCACATTCGCGCCGCGCGCGTAGATAAACAGCGCGCATTCCTTGGTCTCGGGGGCGCTCTTCTTGCGGGCCTCGGCGCGCTCGAGAGATGCCTTCATGTCGGCGAGCAGCTTCGCCGCGCGCTCCTCCTCGCCGATCAATTTCCCGATCGTCTCGACGCGGGCAAGCGCGAGCTCAGGGGTGTCCGCCTCGGGGATCATGACCAGCTCCACCCCGGATGCTTCGAGCTGTTTGACGGCAGCCTCTGGTCCCAACCCTTGCGTCGCCAGGACGCGCGTTGGCTCGAGCGAGAGCACACCCTCTGCGTTGATTTTTCGATAGTAGCCGACCTTGGGGAGCGTCTCGAGCGAGGCGGGGTAGATGCTCGAGGCATCGACCCCCACGATCTCTTTCTCGTGACCGAGCTCGACCACGATCTCGGTCACGACCCCGCCCAGTGTGACGAGCTTTACGGGTGCCTTCGCTTTCTCATCTGGCGCCTCGATCGCGCTCGTGCGACTGGCGCCTTGCGCCGTGGCGCTCTCCTTGTCTTTGGGAGCGGTAGAGGAGGCGCCATCACATGCGGAGAGCGCGAGGCAAGCGCACATCAGCGCGCGAGTATGACGAGCAGCCCATCGTTTCTTCATCGATTCCTCAATCCTCTTCGAACGTATCAGGAGCGTCCGTGTCGGAGTTTTTAGTAACGCAAATGAAAATCATTTTCAATTGACAAATGAAAACGATTTTCATTATCGATTTAGCGCCGGTGGGGTCAAGGACACCCGCCGAGACGCGTAAATGATGGGTTTACGCTACTTTTTGCTTCGCATTGGAGTCTTTGATGAGACGTTCACGCCAAAACCTGCTCGCAATCCTGATCCCGACCTTCCTCATTGCCGCGTGCTCTGCTCCAGAGGACAACAACGAGAACGAGCAAGAACACGCCAACCACGACAATCACTCGACCGAGAACAACGCATCGACCGAGAACAACGCGTCGACGCCTGATGACATGGGGACGCAAACGGAAGAGGACATGTCCTCGAATGAGGAGGACAGCGGCGGCGATGAGGTGGATCAAGGCACGCCCGTCGAAGAGGACATGGAGACGCCAGTCGAAGAGGATATGGGGCCTGTCGCAGAAGACATGGGCGCTGATATGCCCGCCGAGTGCGATCCTGATGCCGTGAGCGCGTCGCTCGTGGCGGTGAACGCGGACGCCTCCACCACGGCGACGGCGACGTTCACCGCGCTCGAGGGCGAGGGCGGCGGCTGGCGCCTCGAACTCGACGCAGCCCTCGGAGGCAGCGCCGCTGCGGCAGAGGCGTCCTTCCTTTACGTGGACCTGGAAAACGGAGAGCTTCTTGCCATCTCGGATGTCGAGGCGTTCACCAACCCCGACTGGGACATCGCCTTCAAGCGCACCGAGATCCGCATCAACTCCGAGGACTCTGGCCCTGGCGCCTGGATCGTGGCGGATGTCGACGCCGAGAGCTTCGAGGCCGCCGAGCCTCCGAGTCCTCAAGGTGGGACGTGGCGCGGGGACGACTTCGTGAGCGAAACTTGCGAGGTCTCTACCTTCGGTCGAGGGACCATTGAGACTGCCTTTGGCCAGTGGTACGACTACGATCCGTCGACCCACGGGGTTTCGGCTCCAGAAGGAAAGGTCTACTTCCTCTACAACGCGGTAACGCATGCTGTGATCAAACTGCAGATCGAATCTTATGCGGACGCCGTCTACACGCTTCGATGGGAGTGAACGTGGCGAATCGGATACCAAAGAAGTTTGCGGCGAGCGCGCTGGCGATGGCCTCGCTCCTCGCCTGCGAGATCGAGACCACGCCGGAGGATGATGGCGGAGAGCAAGCCGAACTCGTCGCGAGCGGAGATGGACTCGAGCGCGCGGCCAGCGGGCTCACACCAGAGCTCTACGGTCCGGGCTCTTCTTGGTACGACTACGACTCGACCACGCACGCGCTCTCGCCAAAGGACCTCGTCTATGTCGTCCGACATGGCGACGCGCTGACCTTGCTCGAGCTCCTGAGTTATTACGACGAGCGGGGTTCTTCCGGGTTCTTCTCACTGCGCGCTGTCACTCATGATGGCGAGCAGTGGGGAGACGTGTTCGAGAAATCGCTCGCGCGCAACGTCAAGGAAGAGCTCGTGTGTCTCGACGTCGCGACGCTCGAGGAGAGCGCCTGCGACAAGGCGGCCATCGCGCTCGCCACCGCATGGCGACCACTCCCGGAGGCAGGCTTCGCGGTCAAGGAGCCCGCCTTCTACGCCCTGAGCCACTACAGTCAGCCCGAGGAAGAGCGCATCCAGATCGCGGCGACGCGAGCCGCATCACTCGATGAGGTCGCGCTCGATCGCGACGCGCTCGATGCGCTCGATCCGCTGGCGTCGGCGTCCATGACCCCGAATGATTCCCTCATCGGTTGGATACAGGACGCGCCCGAAGCGCCCGCTCGCCAGGATGTTCACCTCCAGGTCACCGCCAACATGATGGCCGCGCAGTGGTTCGCCAAAAACATCAGCGTGGAAGATGACACCATCTCGCTCACGCTCGTGGCGAGGTGCCAAAAGCTCTCCCTCGACGACCAGCAACCCTTTGGCGAAACGGCCACGGAGGGTACCGTTCGACTCGACGCGACAGGATCTCATGATGCGGTCCTCGTTCAATTGTGCGATCCTGAGTTGGCCGAGCCATCGTTTGCGCAGCAACCTCCTGCTGTCTGGCCGCTCGCAGGCCAATGGCCCGATACGAAATCGTTCGACCTGATCGTCGAGCATCTCGAAGGACGCCTCGCCATCCGTGCAGCACCCGCAAATCTTGTGTACAACCACACACTCGCCACCGGAGAAGGCGGTGAGATGCTCGTGTTGCCACTCGCAGAGTTGTTCGAAGAGTACAGAGGAGAGTGATGCGGAGGTCTTCCTCCACAACCTGGTTTGCGAGTGGTCCATTTTGGCTCATGTTAGCGGCGAGTGTTGCCCTGGTTTTGGGCTCCTCGCCGCTTGCTGCGCAGGAGCCTGTGCCCTCAGATCAAGAGGACGCCCAGGCCGAGCCCGCCGAGGAGCAAGACGAAGACGCTTCAGAGGCTGAGGCTGACACCGATGTCGATGCCGACACGGACACGGACACCGAGCTTGCGCCAGATCAAGAGCCTGCGTCAGATCAAGAGTCAGAGTCAGCGCCTGATGCCGAGCCAGAGTCCGGGGCAACGACAGAAGAGCCCACGCCAGATGAAGAGCCTGCGCCTCCGCCCGAGGAAAACTCGGCGCCGGAGCCAGCAGCAGAGCCAGCAGCAGAGCCTGCGCCGGAGCCAGCATTGGCGCTGGACTCCGAGGAAGACGGCGTCGTCGATGGCGGCGAGGTCAAGACCAGCACGAAGCGCGTCGATGGCGTCATGGAGGGCCGCGCCAAACGCGTCGAGCGCCTCGATCCCGAAGAACTCGAACGTCGCGGCGTCACCAACCTCGCAGAGGCGCTCGAGGCATCGAGCGCTGGTTCGCAGGTCTCTCCCACGGGAAACACCCGCGGCATGATCCTCGATGGCCTCCCCGCCTCTCAAGTTACAGTGCTCCGTGACGGGTTGCCTGTGGCAGCAGCAGCAGGATCTCCACAGGGCCCGATCGTGGACCTGAGCGCGGTGGCGATCTCGCCAAATGCCATCGAACGCATCGACGTCTACCGTGGCGTTGGCCCCGTAGGATCAGGCGACGCCGGTGGCGTGGTGATCGACATCATCTCGAGGTCTGCGCCAACGCGATCCTCCATCGCTGCCACCGGGCAGTGGGCTGGCGGTGTCAGCGAGCGCCTCGGTCAGGATGGCGGAAACCTGCTCAATCAACGCTACGCTGTGAATGGCATGGGCGCGATCAATGATCGCGTTGGCGTCCAGGCATCAGGTCAGTACGCCGACCGCGCCGCGCTCGATGTCAACCGCGATGGGGAATCCGACCGCGCCGCGCTCGAGCAATTCTCTGGCGATTTTGGCGTGACCTATCGACCCCGCAAACGATCGTTGCTGCGCGTGCAGGTGATCGGGAACTACTCCACCTCGGAGGTCCTGGGTTCCGAGGACGCTGTCTTCGATGACATCGTCACCCGCAAGGTCATGCGCGCCAGGATCAAGGGGCGATGGTGGGCTGGCGAGGACGTGCGCCTCGACCACCACACTGATGTCGGGCGTGATGCGCATGACTTCAACAAGCGCGTGCGTTCGAGCGGCGTCGAACGGCTCAAGTCCGATACCGACCTCGACAGCATCACGCAATCCGTCAGCGCGACCTGGTTCATGGCAAAGCATGACCTCGCCGCAGAGGCGCTCGGGCGCGTGTGGACCGTCGAGCGCGTCGGTGAGACGGGTGACTTGCCTCGCGTGGTCGACGCGCGCGGCGGCGTCGGATTGGCGGACACCTGGTATGGAAGCCACGGCTTCGAGGTCTTCACGCGCGTGTTCGCCAAGGGTGCCACGGACGCAGGTGGCGCCGTCGACGCGCAGGTCGCGCTCGCTCAAAAATGGCGCGATTGGTTCACCTGGCGCGCGAGCGTCTCGCGCACACAGCGCGCGCCGACCCCTGAAGAACTCTATCTGTTCTTCGATCACTCCGAGGTCGGCTATCAGGTCGTCGGCAACCCTGACCTGCAACCGGAGCACCTCCTCTCGGCAAGAGGTGGGATCGTTTTGACGACAGCCTCCAAGCACTTTGGCTTCGAGGCGTCCGGGTTCTACAACCAGGTCAATGATCTGATCACGACCGTGCCCGACGCGACCGATCCTGCGCTGTTCACCTACAGTAACATCGGTCGCGCTCGAATCGTTGGTGGCCAGACGTTGATCCAGGCAACGGAGCTTCCTGGCGGCTTTGCCATGCTCGGAAATTACACGTTCATGCCGATCTACATCAGCCTCGATGATGGCTCCCAACTCCCCAATCGCTCGGCACACTCCGCGCGCGCTGAACTTCGTCGCGGGTTCTGGGGCAAGCGGATCGAGGCATGGGTCGACGTGACCACCCGCTCCAAGATGACCACCCCTGATGGTACCCCTGACGCGCCTGCGTTCGCATTGCTAGGCGCAGGCGCGATGTTTCGAGCAAAGGATCATATGAGCCTGGTGCTCGATATGAACAACCTGCTCGATCAAACCAACGCCACGTGGGGGCCGATGCCTGGATTCAACGCGATGCTCTCGTTGCGCGTCGGGCACCAGTTTGGTCGCTAGATTACGACCCTCGAATCCAAAAAATCACTGTACGAAAAAGAGCGGCGAGGAGAGGTTTTCAGAAACCTCACCTCGCCGCTCTTCTTTGCTGGAGTATCGAACCCGAGGTTTCAGCGCAACGCCGCGGCGTGGTGCGCGATATGATCGCCGACAAAGCTCGAGATGAAGTAATAGCTATGGTCGTAGCCAGGCTGCATACGCAGCTCGAGAGGATGTGAGGCTTGCTTACATGCCTGCTCGATGAGCTCCGGGCGAAGTTGCCCTTCGAGGAAGTTGTCCGCGTCGCCCTGATCGATGAGCAAGGTGAGCTTCTCCTTGGCGTTTGCGATGAGCTCGCAGGTATCCCACGCCTTCCACGCCTCGCGATCCTCGCCGAGGTAATTCGAGAACGCCTTGTGCCCCCAGGGGACCTGCGTCGGCGCCACGATCGGCGCGAACGCCGAGACGCTCTGGTACATCCCTGGGTTGCGCAGCGCGATCATCAGCGCGCCGTGACCTCCCATCGAGTGACCGAAGATCGAGCGCCTGTCCGTCGTGTCGAAGTGCTCCTCGATAAGCTTTGGCAACTCCTCGACGATGTAGTCATACATCCTGTAATGCGGCGCCCAGGGCTCTCGTGTGGCGTTGATGTAAAAACCTGCGCCTTTGCCCAGGTCGTAGCCATCATCATCGGCCACGTCCTCGCCGCGAGGGCTTGTATCGGGCGCGACGAGGATGAGGTTGTGCTCGGCGGCGTAGCGTTGCGCGCCTGCCTTGGTGATAAAGTTCTGCTCGGTGCATGTCAGGCCGCTCAACCAGTAGAGCACGGGGAGCGGTCCTCGATCTGCGTCGGGCGGCAAATAGACGCCGACGTTCATCTCGCATCCCAACACACCAGAGGTGTGTTTCCAGACCTCCTGGCTTCCTCCAAAACATGCGCGTTGTTCGACTCGTTCCATATTGACTGTTCCTCGATGCGCGTTGATTTATCAAAAGAAGAAGGGGTCGAGCGCGCGGCGAGAGCCGTCGGTTTTACCCTCGCCTCGCC
>JAYZVO010000120.1:0-12104 GCA_036155555.1 Myxococcota bacterium | reverse complement strand
AAACTTTGATCGCAGGGGCGAAAAGACACCCTGCGATCAAAGTTTTTCCGCCCCTCGGGTTACTCGGCCACCGACGCTTCTCCTCTTCAGAAGATCGGGAAGCCAAAGCTCAAGAGGAGCTGCTCGCTGCGCGCGTTGAACTCGTAGCTATCACCGCTGGTGCTCTCGAGCTTGTCGAGCAGCTGGTAGTCGTAGTCGACGCCGATGACGAACTTTTCGACGACGTGCATCGTCGCGCCGATGTTGAGGTAGGGGCTCGTGGTCGGCGCGAGTCCGAGCCTCGCGTGCGCGCGCAGGCGCGGCATCTTTGGCGCGAGGCTCTTCGAGTCGAAGCGAACGCCGGGGCCAACCACTCCCTTGAAGTAACTCCCCACGCTCGTTCCATCGAGTTCGATGCTCGAGCCGCGAAGTTGTGCGTCCAGCTCCACCGCGAAGCTGTCCTTTAGCCAGAGCCCCGCGCTCAGGTCGGTCTCGACAAACGCGATGCGCGCGGCCTCGCCGTTGACCGAGAGCGCGAAGCCGCCGACGACGCGAGGGCGCGCGTAGACGCCAGCGCCGAGCAACTTCGAGAAGGATCGCCGCGCGCCGAGCTCGACGCCCACGCCGCCGCAGATGTTCGCGTCGGTCGCGACGCCGCTGGCGCTCGTCAAGCGGAGGTTGCACAGACCTACCGGGACGTGCGCGATCAGATCGAAGGTTGTCGTCGGTTCGAACTCAGGGGTTTTGTCAGGGACCTTGTCGGGTTCCTTGTCCGGGTCTTTCTCTGGATCTTTGTCGGGGTCCTTGTCCGGGGCTTTTACAGGACTTGCCAGCTCGATCTCGGTGCTCCTGTCGGTCATCCCGACGACCTCGGCTTGGAGCGAGACGGAGGCGCCCGTCTCGGGGTTCCTGGCGCGGATGGTGTAGTTCCCAGGCGCGAGCTCGACGGCTTCACCGCAAGGGAAAGGTTCATCCTTGAGCGTCAGCTCGAGGGTCTCCGGTTTGCAGACAACCTCGAGCGTGCCTGGGCAGGTCTGGCGCATTTCCTGGCGGTACTTGCGGAGCTGGACCTTGACGAAGTCCCTGGGGAGTCCCTTGACGCGAGGCGCGCTCTCGACGCGCGCGAAGGTCTCGTCGGCCTCCTTGCACTCCTGCGCGAGCTGGTGCGCGCGACCCAACGTCAAAAAGAGGAGATCCGCCTCGGAGCCAAGCACCAGGGCGGCCTGCACGAGCTCGATCGCCTTCGCCGTGTTGGGCGGGTCCTTGCCGAGCGCTTGCACCGCTTCGTTGTTGAGCTCGATCTGGCGCGCGTCGAGTTCGATCTCGGGCGGTGGATCATCCTGCGCGGTCGCGAGCGTCGGCGAGAGCACGAGCGCGAGCAACCAGACCAGGGTCGAGATGGCGCACTTTTCCAGGTGGGTGATCATGATTTATTCTTCAAACATTCACATCGATGATTCGAGCAGCGCGGCTTTCTTATAGCCACGGATTCACTTGGGGAGCAAGACTTCGGGTTTTGTCTCCTCGGGTGGGGTGGTCTCCTCGGGCTTCTTGCTCTCGCCCGAGCGAACCTTCTTTGGCTTCTCCTTCTTGCGCTGCATCTCGTGCTTGCTCGATGGGCCATCACCCGGACCCACGGTCACCTCGAGATCTTCGTATCCTTTGTAGCGCAGTGAGAATGTGAGCGCGTCCTTTGCTTCCGGGGCAAACTTCACCGTGTAGGGGGTTTGTCCCATAAAGGTGCCATCGTGAAAGACCTTGGCGCGCGCTGGCATGCTCACCAGCTCGATCGCGGTCGCCTCTGGTGGTTCCTCGATGGCGGCGGTGTTCGAGGTCGTCTCCTTTGGAGCATCCTCGATCGCAGCGGCCGTATTATTTGGAGCTGAGGTTTCTCGTGGCGGCGAGGTCGCCGTCGTGTCCTGCGCAGCGATCGCTTCGGAGGTGTTGTCGGAGGTCTTCTCTTTGTCCTCTTCCTTGCCACCGTCATACATCATGGCGACCCCGAGCAAGATCACGCCGAGCAACAGGAGGCCGAATGCGGCTAGTGGGAGTATCCTGGACGGGGGCTTCGCGAACTCTTCGGGTGCCTCCGAGGCAGGTGGTCGCGACAGCGGCGCGGAGATGTGCGTCCTCGACGCGGAGACCTCCTCGGTCTCCTCGAGCACGCGCTCTTTCTCGGTGGGATTCTCCTGCGCGCGAGGTTGCTCTTTCCTCGTTTCGCGCGCGCTGTTCGTGCGCGTCCTCACCTTCGTTCCGCTCTTTCGAGCGCTCGGTGTGGCCTGGCTCTGTTCCTCAGCATCGCTCGAGTCATCGCCCACGGCGCTCTCCGCTGGCGCAGGGAGCATGCTGTCATCGGCGGGCTCTGTGGGCGCGAAGCCCAGCCCCACGGGCTCCTCGAGCTCCTGTGGGTCGAAGCTCTCCTTGCGCATCGATCGAGAGATCGCGGCGAACCCGCCATAGGGGGTCGGGTTGCTGTTCCAATCGGGCGCGTCGACGTTCGGGGGGAGCAGCCCGCCAAGGCCAGGGATCGTGTGGCTGTAACCTCCAGATTCGTGCACCCACTTCGAGACGTTCGTGGTGTCGATGTCACTCGGTTCGTCTCCGAGAAAGGCATCGCCCATGGGCACCTCTGCTGCCAGGGTGTCCTCGTCGAGGCCAAGCTCGGTGTCGTACTCGCGCTGGATCGTCTCGAGGGTAGGGACGCTCGATGGGTCGATCCTGGCGAGCGCCTCGGCAAACTCCATCGCGTCGCGGTAGCGATCCTTTGGTTCGGGCGCCAGTGATTTCAAGAGCACTGGCCCGAGCGGGCTCTCGAGGATGCAGTCGGGGATCTTGTAGTTCTGGCTCAGGTGCGCCAGGAGCGTGGCGACGGGCTCGGGGTGGTCGATGAGCACGCGCCCGGTCAGTCCCTCGACAAGGATCAACCCGAGCTGGTAGACGTCGAGCGCTGGCGAGACCTTCTGATCGCTGATGTACTCGGGCGCCATATAAGAGGGGGTGCCAAAGAACTCGCCATCGCGCGTCACGCGTTGAGAGTTGCTTCGCCCGATGTGCGCGATGCCAAAGTCCACCACACACAGCGACTCGCGGATCGTGTCGGGGTGGCGGTAGAAGATGTTCTCGGGCTTCAAGTCCTTGTGCACGATCCCCGCT
Organism: Myxococcota bacterium; assembly: GCA_036155555.1. GTDB lineage: Bacteria > Myxococcota_A > Bradymonadia > Bradymonadales > Bradymonadaceae > JAYZVO01. The sequence goes on along the minus strand of JAYZVO010000120.1, from coordinate 8,972 downwards.
TCGTGCGCGAAGCCCATGCCGAGCAAGAGATCCTTGTAGAGCGGGATCAGCGTCCTTGCCTCCATGGCGCCATAATCATCGAGCTGCTCGGCGTACGATCGCCCCCGCAGATACTCCATCACGATAAATGGCTCGCCGAGCTCATCGATCTCGCCCACATCATAGATATTGACGATCGAGGGGTGCTCGACGCTCGCGGCCAACCTCGCCTCGCGCTCGAAGCGATCGATCACATCGCGCTGACGATCCTCGCCCGTGTTGGTGAGCGCGCCATGGAGGACCTTGATGGCGACGGCGCGATCGAGGTTGAGGTCGATCCCCTCGAAGACCATCGCGAAGCCCCCCTGACCGAGCACGCGCTTGATCTGGAAGCGTTCATTGATGACAAAGCCATCGTTGATCATTTCAGTGATGGCGCCCATGAGCCTTCTTCCCTACGCCCGAGAACGAGCGCATCAGTTGCTATCGCTGTTAATTTTGACGCGTCGTAGCCATGTCTCGAAGAGGGTTCTCCCTGAGCAATAGTCTATATCGCCCGCTGTCAGACCGTCCAAGAGAAAACATGCGAGGGAGGATCGCTCCTCCCTCGCATTACAGGCTACTCATTCAGGTGCGGAGGTCTTCTTTACCCATTTTAGTTGGAGCGTGTAGGAGGCACCTTCGTTGTCTGGATCGATGTGCTCGATGGCGTCGCGATCGAAGCTGTTGTCATGGGCATCGCAGGCAAGTGGCGTCCGGAGCGCCTCTCTGAGCGGCGCGAGTCCGATCGTGCTGTTCTCGACGGGGCTCTCGGCGTCAGTGATCTTGACGTTGTACTTCGCGCCACCCTCTCCCGTGACAGGTGCCGGGATCGATGGTCCACAGGTGCCGAAGGGTTCCCACGCGCCATCCAGATCATCGGTGATGTCGAAGCTCGTCTTGGAGAGGTCGACCTGCCCGTTGGTCTCCTCTATGGGCTCGTAGTTCCCCGAACGCTCGGCTGTGGCGTAGGGGACGTGCTCTATGCTGTCCGATTGCAGCGTGTCGATCTTGCCGCGATCGTTGATGTCGACGGTTTGCGTGTAGGGATCGATCCTTACGCCATTGTAGAAGGTCGCAGGAGAGCTCGCGCCGAGATCCTTCACGAAGACGTTCGCGTTGGTTCCCAACCCCTGGTTGTTTGGATCGAGCATCAGGTAATCGACGGGGTATTGGTTGTCTCCGTTGGAGACGCACGTGGCGCGCCAGTTCATGTTTTGTTCGCGGTTGATGTAGAGCGTCTGCTCGCTGTCTCCCATGGGAGGGTTCATCCTCCCGCGTCCGGCCGCGTAAGCCTCCATGCAACTCTGGGGTAGAAAGCCGTTGAAGAAGGCCGTCGGGCTTCCTGTGATCGGCGCGTTCTCGATGTCAGGCGCGAGGCGCAGGATGTAGCCATCCTCGAGGCTCCCATCCCCTTGTGGCGGCGAGGTCGACGCGACGTTGCTCTCGGAGCACATCCCTCCGCCGCCGCTTATGGGGCCCTGAATGCCGTAGGCCGCGAGCATTCCAGATGGGCCATAAGAGGTACACGAGGGCCTCGGTATACCCCCTGACATAGAGACCTTGGTGTCATCGGGTTGTTCGATCGGGCTCTGCGCGCGGATGTCGAGCGAGACTACCGAGTGATCTGCGCTCGCGGTGGTCGTCGAGGAGTGGCAGTTTCCGTAGCGCTCGAAGCGTTGCGCGAGCTTGAACCCCGTGCCGCTGAGATCGATTTTTGCGAGCGCAGGTGATGACTGCGTGCAGGTGGAGATGGTGCCAAAGTTGACGCCGCCAGTATCGAGCGCGTGCTTGAGGTTTGTCGGCTCCTTCTCGATGCGTTGCTCGTCCCCGATCCTCACTGTGGTTCGAGCGAAGCGGCGATCCTGGATGTCGACGCGGAAGTTGTTCGTCGGGTCGATCCTGATCATGTAGTACGAGGTTCGGATGAGATCCCACGCCTCGTTTACCGCGTTGTAGTCGAGGTCACCGCGGAACTCGAAGGTGTTGACGTCGAGCCCTGTGTTCTTGAGCGGGAGGTAGGTCTTTGGCTCGGAGGTAGAGAGATCCGCGCACCAGGCGAGCCACTGGGTGGTCGGGTCCTCTCTGCTGTAGGCAAGGGGGTAGAGCCCATCTGCCATGGGCGGGTTGCCATTTTCCCCGATGACCAGTTGTGGGACGTCAGCGCAAGTCAGCGCGACGGCGCATTCTCCGAGGCCGCCTCCGGCGGTGAGGCGTCGCGAATAACCTGCTCTACATGTACATCCGCCGTCTCCGTCCGGGGTCGATGTCACCGAATCACAGACGCACATGGCGGTGCCGTCCACATCCTCGCAGTTCTGATCGGCGGTGCACTCCTTGGTGCATGTCGGCGGCGCGTTCATATCCCCCATGTCCGTGCCCATATCGGGATCGGGCGTGGTCATGTCGGGGGTGTCCATATCCTCGGTATCGTTGTTGTCGTCGTTGTTGTCATCCGACAGGTCGGGCACAGGGGGACGAAACGACTGCTCTTCATTCTCCGCAGGGATCGTGAGCAGGCAGCCAGACGCAACAAACGAGACGAGCGCTGCTGAAAGCAGCGCGCCCGCGCGGCGATATGTAGGGGAAGGCATGGGATTGATCTTCATGGTGAGGAGATGTGAAGCGCACGTGACACGACACGTGCGTGAGGCTGATGATGGATCCCACTCCAACACCAATCATTCTAGTCAGTGGCGGCGAGTGGGACAAGTAAACCGCGATACCTCACATAACATGCTGGTGAGAGGCCTGGAACAGCGGGCGTCTTGTCTTTTCTCTGGGCGACCACATTATTGCAGGCGGAAAGGTTGTGTTGAAGGCTGGATTCCTCTTATAGTGGTCGCGCGAAACAGCGCTTGGAATCGGGCTTGTTGCCAACAATAACAGCCAGGGCGCATGTCGATGTGCGCTTCATGCGCGCGCCTCGTCCTGATACCTCCTTTCTTCGGGGCTTTTGATGCCCCTCGAAGAATCACACATCCCTAACCGCCAATCCCCCAAGAGAGCCGTGGATACGAAAGAGAAGACACTCCTGACGGGTGAGAACCTTCCGTTCATCGAACAACTCTACGCGCAGTATCTCGAGGATCCCGAATCGGTCGACTCGAGCTGGGTGCCCTTCTTCAAGGAGCACTTCGACGCTGCCTCACGTGATGGAACCGCTGGCCCGAGCTTCACCCCGCGCGGGTTGTTTGCTCCGATGGTCGTGGGCAATGGTCACGCCGCGTCGGACGACCAGCACGAGTTCCAGAACTTTATCGACTCGACCCGCGTCTCCACGCCGCAGAAGTCAGCAGGCTTTGCCGCCAAGGTCGAGACGATGTTGCGGGCGTACAGGCTTCACGGGCACGCAGTCGCCGCGATCGATCCGCTCGACTCGCGCAACTCCAACCCGCAGCCCGAGCTCGATCCTGCCACCTACGGGTTTGGCCCGGAGGATCTCGACACGCCCGTACGCTGCGAGGACCTCTTCAACGGTGAGGAGGTGCCGCTCGGGCGCATCATCGAGCGCCTGCGCGAGCTCTACTGCGGAAGCATCGCCATCGAGTACCAGTACATCGAGGACCCTCAGGTCCGTCAATGGCTGCGTTACGAGGTCGAGCGTAAGAACTACGCCGAGATCAACGGCCCATCTGGCAAGAAGCGCATCCTCGAAGGGTTGCTCGACGCGGACGCGTTCGAGACCTTCTTGAAGCGCAAGTACCAGACCGCCAAGCGCTTCTCGCTCACGGGCGGCGACGCGCTCATTCCGATGCTCGCGGCGTTGTTCGACGAGGTCGCCGCAGGTGGCGTGCGCGAGATCCTTATCGGGATGGCGCACCGTGGCCGCCTCAACGTCTTGCACAACCTGATGCGCAAGCCTGCGGCGAACATGTTCTCCGAGTTCGAGAAGACCACCACGCCCGAGAAGTACATCGGCTCCTCGGACGTCAAGTACCACATGGGGTACTCGAGCGATTACATCACCCCGGCTGGCGAGGAGATTCACCTCTCGCTCGCGTTTAACCCGAGCCACCTCGAGTTCGTCTCGCCCGTGGTCATCGGACGCGCCAGGGCAAAGCAGGAGCGCCTCGACACCGATCGCTTCCGCGCACGCAAGGCGGTCATGCCGCTCGTGCTCCACGGCGACGCCGCGTTTGCAGGTCAGGGCGTGGTCGCAGAGACCTTCAACATCGCCGACCTCGAAGCATACGACGCGGGCGGGACGGTGCACGTCGTGATCAACAACCAGATCGGCTTCACGACCCTGCCTATCGACGGTCGCTCGACGCGCTACTCGACTGACATCGCGAAGATGCTCGAGGTGCCGATCCTGCACGTCAACGGCAACGACCCGGAGGCTTGCGTGCGCGCCGCCAAGTTGGCTGGCCGCTACCGCCAGCGCTTTGGTCGCGATGTGATCATCGACCTCGTCTGCTACCGTTACTACGGTCACAACGAAGGGGACGAGCCTCGCTTCACGCAGCCTGTGATGTACGGCACGATCGACAAGCTCGAGCACGTGCGCGAGTCCTACAGCAAGCAGCTCGTCAAAGAGGGCGTCCTCTCTCAAGAGGAGGTCGACAAGCTCTGGAATGATCGCCTCGATGAGTACGCGCCGATCTATGAAGAGATCCAGGCCGTGCCCCGCGAGAAGGAGGTCAACTCCATGGGCGGCGTCTGGTCGAAGTTCCGCGGCGGCAAGCTCGAGCCGGAGAATGATCCTGACACCAACGTCCCGCTCGACAAGCTCAAGGAGCTCGGTCAAAAGCTGTCGATGATTCCCGAAGGCTTCAAGGCACACCGCACCATCCAGCGCCTGTTCAAGCAGCGCCAGGAGATGGCCACCGGCGAGACGCCGATGGATTGGGGCTTTGGCGAAGCGCTCGCGTTCGCGTCCTTGCTCGAGGAGGGGACCAACATCCGCCTCACCGGACAGGATTCGATCCGTGGCACCTTCAGCCACCGTCACGCAGCCATCTTCAACGGCGTGGACGGCGAGCGTTTCTGGCCAGCGCGTCACCTCGCCGAGAAGCAAGGGCAGCTGCACGTGCACAACTCCTCGCTCAGCGAGACCGCTGTCCTCGGCTTCGAGTATGGCTTCTCGCTCGATTCGCCAGATTGGTTGGTGATGTGGGAGGCGCAGTTTGGCGACTTCGTCAACGGCGCTCAGGTCATCATCGACCAGTTCATCAACTCCGGCGAGGACAAGTGGAAGCGCCTGAGCGGCCTGGTGATGTTGCTGCCGCACGGCTACGAGGGGCAGGGCCCCGAGCACTCGAGCGCACGCCTCGAGCGCTTCCTCCAGCTCTGCGCTGAAGACAACATGTTTGTCTGCAACCTGACCAACCCCGCGCAGATCTTCCACGTGATGCGTCGTCAGGTGCTCCATCAGGCGCGCAAGCCGCTCGTCATCATGACGCCAAAGAGCTTGCTCCGCTTGCGCGAGGCGACCTCCACGCTCGAAGACCTGAGCAACGGGAAGTTCCACCATATCTATGGCGAGACGCGCGACACCGTCGCACCCGAAGGCGTCAAACGCGTCCTGCTCTGCTCCGGCAAGGTCTATTACGACCTGCTCGCCAAGGCCAACGCGGACGAGCGCAATGATACGGCGATCCTTCGCGTCGAGCAGCTCTACCCGCTCGATCACGAGGGCATCAAACAAGAGGTCGGCAAGTACACCGACGCCAAGGAGATCTTCTGGGTTCAAGAAGAGCCAAAGAACATGGGCCCCTGGTCCTACATGTTCCCCGAACTCTTCGAGCTCTTCGGTGATTCTCACAAGCTCAAGTACATTGGCCGCGAAGCGAGCGCATCACCCGCGACGGGCGATCCTCAAGCGCACCAGCTCGAGCAAGACAAGCTCGTCGGCGAAGCGTTCGCCTGAATCACTTCGCACGCGCTTTATATAGCTGCGACCTGAAGCGGCGCCCTTTCCTTACAAGGAAAAGGCGCCGCTTCTTTTTTTATCCTCTTGCTGGGCTTTTGTGCACGTGAATCTGGGAAGAGGTTGAATCCCCTGAGGTTTTGTTCGTCAGAAGAGATCGAGAACGCTTCTCACCGTGACAACCTACAGGAGGTCCCTCGATGCAACGCGCTGTGCTCTCTCCCATGCTGTTTATGGTCGCCATCACCTTGTTGCCTGGGATGGCGTGGGCAGAAACGGACGCGCAGGACGCGCAACGTCGCGAGGCGATCAACAAGTTGGAAGGGGGGGAGCGGTGGACGCGAAACGAGGCCGCGTTGGAGCTCGCGTTGGCCGCTGCGCACGATGCCTCCGTGGTGATTGTCACAGAGCAGGGAGAGCGCGCCAGCGGCGTCAACGTCTCTCCTGATGGAAGGATCATCACCGCCCTTCACAATGTCGCCGCGTGCGGTCGGCAGATCGTCCTGGTGAGGTTTCGCGATGGCTCCATTTATAAGGGGCGCCTGACCCGACTCTCGAAGCGCGACAACATCGCGTTGATTTCACTCCTCGATGCCGAACAGTCCTTGCCGCACGCCACGCTCGCACCGCGCGCTCCTGCGCGCGGTGATCTGGTCGCAGCGATCGGCTCACCCAACGGCGCTGCCGCACCTTACTGGGTTTCGCTCGGGCAGTACCATGGCGAGCAAGGATCGCAGGCCGCTTACGACGCCTGGACGTATTGGGGGCATGGTGGCGCGCCGATCGTGAACGCCAACGGACAGCTCGTCGCGATGCACACCGCCTGGGACCCGGAGACCAGGCTCAGGCTCGGCGTCAATCGGAATCACCTGGCAGGTTTCCTCTCGTCGGCGGGAGTATCCGCAGCGGCAAACCGTGTCGAAACACCACCTGCCGAAGCGCCGAGGTTGCAGCCTGCATCCATTTATATACGCGCCGAGCACGACGCCATCCTCAAAGCAGCCATCGACGAGCTCGAGCGAGACATCGTCTGGACATCGCGCGAGGCGCGCGTGCTCGAGTCCTTGCGCGCAGTGCACGCCTCGGTCGTGCGCATTGGGGGAGGCACGGGTGTTGTCGTCTCTCCTGAAGGGATGATCCTGACAGCGTACCATGTGGTCGATAGTTACCGTGGCGAGGTGCCGATCCGGTTCTCCAACGGCGACACGATCAACGCCAAGATCGTTGCATCGAGCAAGCTCCAGGATCTCGCGCTCCTGAAGCTCCCCACGCCGAGTAAAACCGCCTACCCCTACGCCCCGATCGCGCGCGCTGAGCCTGGCGTGGGTTCCGAGGTTGTCATCGTCGGACACCCTGGCGCGAAGTCCGGCAGAGACGCATGGCACGCCTCCACCGGCGAGATCCTCTGGTATGGAGACATGGTGGGCATCCGCGGCGACCTCGCCTACAACGCCTGGACCTACTGGGGTCACTCTGGCTCGCCCGTGTTCGACACGCGCGGCGCCGTGATCGGAATCCACAACTCCTGGAATGATCGCAACGGCTGGCGCCACGGGTTAAGGCTTGGCACCGTGAGGTCGTTTTTGCAGGACGCAGGCGCTTTGTGAGGTCGAGGGGGCAACAAAATTTGGATTAAGACTGGCCGACTCGAAGCGCGCGAGTATACTGCCTGCGACGAGTAGAGTGATCCTGTGAATCAAGTGAAATAGGGCTAGTCTCATGAGTGTGTCTGTCGAGGTTCCGCCGCTGGGGGATTCTGTTACCGAAGCCATCATCGGCGAGTTGAACAAGCAACCGGGTGAGTACATCGAGCAGGACGAGATCCTGGCATCGTTGGAGACTGACAAGGTCAGCGTGGATATCCCCGCGCCGATGTCTGGCGTGATCAAAGAGCTCAAGGTCAACGTCGACGATACGGTCGGTGAGGGTGACGTGATCGCCATCATCGAACCTGGCGAGAAGGCCGCTGGCGCGAGCGAAGAGGGCGGCAGTGATGCCTCCTCCTCCGCGGACGAAGGCGCAAAGGCCGAGGCTTCGGGCGATGCTGGCGGCACCAAGGGGGGCGATGATCAAGCGCTGCTCCCTTCGGTCGCGCGTTTGCTCGAGGAGAACAACCTCGAGCCATCCGATGTCAAGGGTACTGGCCCAGGTGGGCGCATCCTCAAGGGTGATGTGCTCGCCTTCCTCGAGAAGGGGGGCAAGAAGAGCGCGAAGCCTGCGGCAAAGAGCGACGCGCCAGCGCGTCGCAGCGTGGACACAACCACGCTCGAAGAGCGCAAGCGCATGAGCCCCTTGCGCAAGACGATCGCGCGTCGTCTTGTCGAGGCGCAGCAAGAAACGGCCATGCTGACGACCTTCAATGAGGTCGACATGACCAACTTGATGGCGATCCGCAAGAAGTACCAGGATCGCTTCGTTCAGCGTCATGGCACCAAGCTTGGCTTCATGTCCTTCTTCGCCAAGGCCGTCATCGAGGGGCTCAAGGAGTACCCCGCGGTCAACGCCGAGATCGACGACGAGGCAAACGAGATCATCTACAAGAACTACTACCACATCGGCGTGGCCATTGGCGGCGGCAAGGGGTTGGTGGTTCCTGTGGTGCGCGACGCAGATCAGATGTCGTTCGCAGAGATCGAGCTCGAGATCAAACGCCTGGCTGAACTGGCCATGAAGAACAAGCTCAAGATGGAGGATCTCCAGGGCGGGACCTTCACCATCTCCAACGGCGGCGTCTACGGCTCGATGATGTCGACGCCGATTTTGAACCGTCCGCAATCGGGTATCCTCGGCATGCACAACATCGTGCAGCGCCCCATGGTCGTGGACGGCGAAATCGTCGCTCGCCCCATGATGTACCTCGCGCTCTCCTACGATCACCGCATCATCGATGGCCGCGAAGCGGTCTCCTTCCTGGTGCGCGTCAAGGAGTGCATCGAGAATCCCGAGCGCATCCTCTTCGAGGTCTGATGTGATCGCGGAGGCCAGCGCGAGAGCGCTGCCGCGCTCGACGTGAATCACGAGGGGGGGGGGCCCGGTTTAAAAATTGTACGCCCCCCCGCGTTTTTTTCAAAACGCGGTGGGG
>JAYZVO010000119.1:0-82065 GCA_036155555.1 Myxococcota bacterium | reverse complement strand
GGTTTCCAGCAAGGAGGGTAAAGTCGCATTGTAGCACCGCTACCTGCGACTTTCGCCCGACACCGCTGGAGACCGCTCAGACGAGTCAGACGCACCGATTTTATAAGGGCGCCGCTCTAGAGCGCCCAGGTCTCTCGATAATCACTGGCGCGCTCTTCTTCGCCTGAAGCAAACCCCCAACATCCACGCGCCAAGAATCAACAGGCTGCCGCCACCTCCCGCTGATCGCCCTTGTTGGCGGCAGCCACACCCTCGACGGTCATCGTCAGGATCTGGGACCTCGTACACAGGTCCACCCCCCATATCCATTCCGGGTTCAGGCTCCATCGGCGGCGATTCTCCAATGACCAGCGAGAGATCCTTGCCGGGGAGCTTGGGGAAGGTCTCCATTCCATCCTCGCCGGTGACCTCCCAGATGTCGTTGACCTCGAGCTGCGTATAGAGGTTGCCCTGGGTGTCCTCCATCTCGATAAATGCGCACCAGGGCCCTCGCTCGAAGGTCGCGTCGATCACGACCTCTCCATTAAACGCATAATCACCGCCTGGCCCGATGAGCAGATCGGTCCGCTCCCATAACGTGCGCGGCTCCACGCCCGCCGGGATGCAGCTGTTGCCCGGGATGGCGACCACCGCCAGTCTGGCGAGCACCACGCCCGTCTCGCCGCTGTTCTGGTAGACGATCCTCCCCTGAAGCCTGTCTCCCACCCGCGTCGCGTCAGGGGCGACGCCAAAGCGCTCCGAGATTTGCAGCTGTTCGGGCGAGCCGTCATTGGCTTGCCCGAGCTCTGCCTCGTAACCGGCGGTCCCCGTTCCTCCCGTGCTCTCGGCCGATGTCACGCGGACCGGCGCGCGCGAGAGCCCCTGGCTGCTCGCGATGCGAACCGGGGGCGAGGACTCTTCAGGCGCGCTGAACCAGTGCACGCGGTGATTCGGGTGTGGCGAGGTCCAGACGCCGGGCTCGAACGTCGCCGCAGCGATGCGCCCTGATGGGAGCACACGCGCCGAGGCGAACTCCCCCTGGATGTCTGGATCATCCAGCGTGTCAAACTCCCACTCGATGGTGCCATCGAGCTTGATGGCGAGCAGCTTGTAGCGCGTCGTCACGAGCAGTGTTTCCCCATCGAGCGCCATCACATCACGCAGCGTCTCGAGCGCTGGAACGATGATCAGCTCCTCTGGTGCTCCCTCGTGCGCTGCCGTCGCCATTCGCACCTGGGATGGCGTGTTCGGATCGGCCGCGAGCTCGAAGCGATCGATGCCCGAGACGCCGATGCTTCGCCAGTTCGTGGCCGTCACGATGCGCGCGCCCGGCATCAGGATCGCTTGCACCAGGAGCGCGCGAGCGCCAGGAACAAACAGGCTCGCGCGCCAGAGCTCGCGCTCCAGCGTCCGATCGTAAATCCCCGCCACCGAGAGCGATGGGTCAGTGTACAGCACGCGCGCCAGGTTCCCGCTCGGGGTGTAACCCGCGATCACGCCGCTCTCGATGCTCGAGAACACGTTCTCGGAGCGAAACAGCAGGGTGTATTCACCCGTGACCGGATCGCTCACGCCGATGTCCGTGTCATCGATCCCCGAGAGCAAGATCCTCCCACCGGGCAAGACTCGGGCATCCTTGACGACGTGCTCGTTCTCGGGCGCAGGGAAGATCTCCACCGCGCGCAAGTCCGAGACGCTCCACTGATCGCCGACGCGCTCGATGGTCATCTGCGGGAGCGCGCGGACGCCACCATGAGGAACCACCAATACGCCGTCTTGCGCGGCCACATCGCTGGCGAAGAGAAGGAGCGAAGGGAGCGCGATGAAAGCCATCGCGAGCACGCCCCTGAGTTGTCTACATGTCCAATGCGTATCGAGCATCCTGCCGCATCATTCCTTGGTCTTGGGGATAAGATCGAGACCGCCCGGGAAGGCATAGCTCACATAATCGTCGTAAGCGTAAACAATAAGTCCAAAGGATCGATCGGACTCGAGCTGGTGCACGCCCGGCTCGAGCGCGACCGAGAAGCTCTCCCACTCCTCGTCATCGACCAGGATGCGCGCTCGCGCCAATCGTTGCGAGGTCGGGACAACCTCGCCGCGGTACACGAGCGTCGCATCCACCGGGAGCGTGATCGCTGCGAACGTCTTCTTGAATGTCGGCGGCGTCACGAACGCGTAGTCCCTACGATACTGCTCCACGGGAGGTGCCGTGAACATGCTCGGATCGCCAGCCTGTGTACCGTAGTTCTCGTAACCTGTGGACTGGTGCCCTGAGAGCACTCCTCCCACGAGCAGCGCGCCGGTGGCGTCGAGGCTCACTGTCTCCTTTAACCCGAGCTCGCACACCTGTCCTTCGCGAAGCACCACCTCCTCGCCCTGCAAATACTCCAGGCAACTCGGCGTCTGGAAGGTCGAGGTCTCATACAGGTCCAGCTCGCTCATGGCTGGCGAGAGCGTGACTTCGGTGTCCTCGTCTGCGACCAACCTCCAGTAAATCCCCTCGCGGTTGGCGCCTGCCATAAACGCCTCCTCGTTGCGGAGCTCGAAGGTCGGCAGCAAATACTCCTTGCCGAGCGTCTCCGCTGGCAAGAGCTGCTCCTCGAGGTGATCGCACGCCCAGTCATCTTGCGGCACGAAGGTGCACGGATGGCCGACAAAGACAGCGATCGGCTTGTCCGAGGTGATCTCTGCGCCCGAGATGTCCCCCTGTCTCGCGAAGACGCGCCGCTCGAGCGCGCCGAGCCTGAACTCGAACGCGCTATTTTGCTCCTGCGTGCGGCGCGTGAACGGTTCGTAGTCGCCCACGAGCATGTCGAGCGTGGCGGTGTCGTTGACCGTGATGGTCGTGTCATCCTCGAGCGCGATCACATAGAAGTAAGGATCGAGCGAGGAGAACCCGAGTGATTCCTGAAAGATCATCGTCGGGTAAGAAAAGACTCTGTAGCGCGTCCCGAGTGATGCGGTCGGGAGCAGCAAGCTCGCGTCATTGCTCGCGGTGAAGTTGCAGCAATAGGGGCTGAATTGATAGGCGACCACGGGGGTTGTCGTCTGGACCTTGTAGGAGCCTGTTTGCGAGACTCCTGGCTCGTCGATCAGCAGCACCGCCGCAGAATCTGGCGGGATGCGCACCGATTGCGCGAACCCATCGAGCTCCATCACGGGCTCTCCCCCTTGCAGGATCGCGGAGCTGACTCGAACAGGTTTCGCGAAGCTGTAGGTAGGATCGGGTTGGATCGTGCGCGCTGCCCAGAGCTGGACGGCCGATCCTGTCTCGTCGGTGACCGTCACGCGCGCATCCTGAAAGCGCGACGGGTTGGCGGCGATGATGGCAAACGGGCTCTGCTCGGTGTTCCCCGCGCCATCAGGGTTGTCGATGTCATAGATGTTGTAGGTGCGCTGCGCGATGTACTCGCAGCCAATATAGGCGCCATCGCGCGCGGCCTCCTCGCACGGGTTGATGCAGGTCCCGGCACGGCAGCGCTCGTCATCGGCGCATCGGACGGCGCCCTCGACCTCGCGGCCGTTCGGTGAACAGGTCGCGCGCGTGTCCGTTCCAACACAAATCGAGCGCTCTGGTACGCAGCTAAACTGGATGCACTGGCCATTTCGACACATCTCGCCAGCGTCACAAGGATCGAGATCCCAGGATGAGCCGCGCGCGTTACATCGCTCGCTCAAAGGGCTGTTCTCGGCAAGGCAGCGCCGCTCGCCAGGGGAGCAATAGGTGCGCACGGTGACGGGATCGGGGCCAAAGTCGATCGTGGCCATATCCTCGGCGCCACCGCTCATGTCCTGCGTGACGCCAGGGATGGGCGTCAGGCCATTGAAGGGATCATCGCTCCCATCACTACAAGCCATCGACCAGAGGAGCATCGATAGGATGAGCCAGCGGCGCGCTCGAGGTCGCGCGCTCGTTAACGTGCATGTGCCATCTGTCTTCTTCAAGTCGACCTGCTGCATCGACGGAGAAACGAGCGGGGCAAATGCGCCCCGGAGAGGATGCATAAAGTAGCAAGAAGTCCGGTCGCTTTGCAAAGGTTGCAGGCGTCGAGCGTGCGTGACAGGAGGGCAGGTCTTTGTTAATAGACGTTCCCGCTGCTCGCGCTGGCTGCGGGCTTTTGGACAGACGAGGAGCATTCACCGATGGCACCCGAACCCAAGATTCGTTACATGGGCGCGCCCGCGATGACCGACACGGGCATCGAGGTGATGTCGATTCACCTCCACCGCTTCCTCATCGGGTGGCTCGAGCACGCGCATGACGCGCGCCTCTTCGTCACGCTCGGTTTCGAAGGGACGCTGTGCGAGAACGCCACGTTCGCCGTCGAAATCAACGCAGCCTGCGAGGTCAACGTCGGGTGGACCTTCGAGGATCTCTGCCACACCTATCGCAGAGGCGACAGCCGCCTGCACCTCGAGCTCGCTGGCGAGGATGGTCCGATCGTCTTTCAGGCCGTCCCTATCCTCGATCGCCCCGCGCTCGGTGGCCAGGCGCGCGTGATCCTCGCCTTCGTGATGGTGCCCGAGTACCTGGCGCTCGACGAAGAGCGCCTCGCGTCACTCCAGGCGCATGTCTACGAGTCGATCTGCGCGGCGCGCCGCAACTCCATGCGTCTCTTCTTCGACGAGCATCGCAACCTCGACGTCAAGTCGCTGCTCTACGCGTTCATGGATCATATCCCCGAGTGGATCGGGTGTGATTACTGCGCGACGATGATCCTGGCCAGCTCGCTCGAGACGATGACGCTCGAGGACGCGCCGACGGCGCGCTTTAACATCCTCGCCGAGCGCGCCTACTTGAGCGATGACCTCGAGGAGTTCGATCGCCTCGTCGGGATGAGCATCATCACGGAAGGGGAGACGAGCAATGTCCTCTCGGCGGCCTACCATCGCCAGCGCGAGGACGCCGACCTTCCTTACCAGTTGTTCACGCGCGAGGATCGTGACGGCGCCTTTGTCTGGAAGAGCGTCGACACCTCGCAGGAGCATCCTCCTTTTCATAACGCGCGCGCGCGCGGCGGCGAGCAGATGCTCGCGCTGGTGCCACTGGTGGCCGGGGATGATCGCGAGCAAGAGTTGCTCGGATTTCTCGGGTTGAATTGGCGCAACCCCACGCGCTTGCCCTCCTCGGCAGGGCAACTGCTCGCCGAGGGGAGCGCGCAGCTCGCGTTGGCGCTGCGCCACTCGACGCTCTATGCCTTGAGCGCGCGCAAGCTCTGGATTCTTCGCAAGATGCGTCGCGTCGCCGAAGAGATCCTTGCCTCCGCTGAGCAAAACGACGAGGCGTCCCTCTCTCGACTGATTTCGACGGTCAGCAAGATGATCGCGCAACATGTCGAGGTCCCGAGCTTTGCTATCGCGTCGCTCGAGATCGATGAGCGTGAGGATGGCTCGCGTTGTCGCTTCCTGCGCTATCGTCATCCTCATGGCTGGGCTCACTACGAGCAGCTGCGGCTTCCCGTGGATGTCGCGCCAGAGGATCGCACCGACTCGAGCGTGGCGAGCCTGGCGGTGCGGCTGATGAAGCCGTTGGTTTTGGCTGGCGGTTATGGCGAAGGTGGCGAGCTCGAGTTCAAGAACTCGCTGTTTGTCCACGAGGAGAGCGGGCAAGTGCGCGATGTGCGCGCGGGTGGACTCTGTGATGGTGGCTGGGTCGCGCTCAGTGATTATTATATGCCCGCCAGAGACCGCGCCTACGCCACGCTCGCTTACCCGATCATGTTCGATCGCCAGCCGCTCGGCGTCCTGGCCGTCGAGGTCGACAAGTCGACCGATTGGCTCTGGTGGACGGGCTTTGGTGGGCACCTCTTCTGGCAGCTCGTCGCCAGCGAACTCTCGAGCGCCTTCTACCAGTTGGGTGTCCGTTGCGACAGCAAGTGAATCTCGCCAAAGTTTGCGGCATCGTTTATACTCGTGAGAGCGACTCCCCACGAAGCAACCCAACTCTGGCAGCTTCCTTCCTTTCAGCATGGCGGGTTTTCCCATGATCTCGATCCGCGAGATCCTCCAAATCGCTCAGAGCGCGCTCGGTGCGCACGCCGTGTGGTTGGTGCGATCGAGCCAGGGGCTCCCACCGCGCGTGGTCGCCTGGACGGGCGCTGTGCAGGACGCGGGCGCGCTCTCGACGGATGTCGACGCCGCGCTCACCCTCGACGCGCGCGAGCACTCCCAGGCGTCGATGGCGCCCTGGCGAGAAGGGCTCGAAGAGGCTGCGCTCGTGCGTCACTTTTTCTGTGAGCAGGTCGAGGGAGAAGATGGCGGCGCCGAGGTCTCGGTGGTGATGTTTGCCTCGCGCTCGCCGATCGACAAGACCGTCGCGCACGCTGTCTGTAAGCCGGTGCGCGAGCATATCGAGGCGAACCAGCCCGAGGAGATCTTCGCCCAGGATGAAGAGGACGTCGGCGAGGATGGGATGCCTCGCGTGCTCGCTCAATTTACCGTCGAGCATGCCAACGACGCCATCTTCTGGGTCGAGCACGATGGCACCATCGTCTACGCGAACTTCGCCGCCTCCTTCGAGCTTGGCTTCGAGCCGCACGAAATCATCGGCAAGAATTACGCGGACATCAACCTGACGATGAGCGAGGAAGAGTGGGATGAGATCTGGGAGGATCTCTCGGACGCGATGGGGATTCGCTTTGAATCCTGGCATACGCGCGCCAGAGGAGAGGACTTCCCTGTCGAGGTCTCCATCTCGCGCATCGGTTTTCAGGGGCGAGCGTATGCGTGCGTGTTCTCGAGAGACATCGCGCAACGCAAGATCGTCGAGGAGGAGTTTCGCGCTTACGCCGACCGCCTCCAGCAGAGCAACCGCGAGCTCGAGGACTTCGCCTATGTGGCGAGCCACGACTTGCAGGAGCCATTGCGCAAGATTCAGGCGTTTGGCGACCGCATCTCGAGCCGCTGTCGAGATGATTTGGATGATCGCAGCCAGGATTACCTCGACCGTATGTTGCGCGCCGCCGAGAGGATGTCGCGCTTGATCGATGACCTGCTCAGGTTCTCGCGCGTGACGACGCACGCCGAGCCTTTCGAGCAGGTCGAGCTCGACTCGATGGTGCGCGAGATCCTCGACGATCTTATCGTGCGCCTTCAGGAGACAGGCGGAGATGTCGCCTGCCAACCACTGCCCGAGATCGAGGCGGACCGCACACAAATCAGGCAGGTCTTCCAGAACCTGATCTCGAACGCGTTGAAGTTCTCCAAGCCAAACGTTCCGCCACAAGTCACCGTCACCGCCACGCTGATACGCGCGGGTGAGGACGAGGCGGAAGAGTTGGGGATCGATGACAGCGGCGGGATGCTTCGCCCCGACGAGGGCGCGCAATTGTGGTATACCTTTCGCGTGGAGGACAACGGCATCGGCTTCGATATGAAGTACGCCGAAAAGATCTTCTCGCCGTTTCAGCGCTTGCACGGTCGCTCCAGTGGATATAAGGGCACTGGTATCGGGCTCGCGATCGTGCGTAAGATTGTCGAGCGTCACGGTGGAATGATCCACGCCGAAAGCGAGCCTGGGCGGGGGTCCGCCTTTGTCTTCGTGCTCCCATCCACCCAGACGCGGAGTCTGCTCTCTCAGGATTGATGCCGTGCAAGTAAAGCCTATCACCATATTGATCGCGGATGATGACGAGGACGATCGTCTCCTCGCCGAAGATGCCTTGCGCGAGAACCGCCTCGTCAACGACCTGCGCTTTGTCGAGGATGGCGAGGAGCTCATGGAGTATCTGCTCCAACAGGGCAAGTACGCCGACCCGCGCGATGCGCCGAGGCCAGGGCTCATCCTGCTCGATTTGAACATGCCGAAAAAGGATGGCCGCGAGGCGCTCCAGGAGATCAAGTCCAATGATCTCCTGCGCAGGATTCCTGTCGTGATCCTGACGACCTCGAAGGCCGAGGAGGACATCCTCAAGACGTATGATCTTGGCGTGAACTCCTTTATCACGAAACCTGTGACCTTCGATGGCCTCGTCGAGCTGATGCAATTGCTCGGCCGCTACTGGTTCGAGATCGTCGAACTCCCTGATACATCAGAATGAGCGGGGCAATGCCCGCTCGAGCCACCTTATCTTATCCCCTCCACGCGCCACTTCGCGCGTCGTGTGAGGGATCGTGAGAGGTCATGAAGGAAAAGACGCTGCGTGTTCTGCTCGTCGAGGATGATGAAGAGGATTTCCTCATCGCTCGCGATCTCTTCGAAGAGATCCAGCATCACCGCTACGAACTCGATTGGATCGAGTTCTACGACGAGGCGATCGAAGAGATCGAGCGCCAACGCCACGATATTTATCTGCTCGATTATCACCTCGGCGCTAGAGATGGCCTCGAGCTGCTCGTCGAAGCGATCTCGCGAGGTTGTCGTCGCCCCATGATCATGCTCACGGGGCAGGGGGGACGTCAGGTCGACCTCGAGGCGATGCGCGCAGGCGCCTA
Source organism: Myxococcota bacterium (assembly GCA_036155555.1). Lineage (GTDB taxonomy): Bacteria > Myxococcota_A > Bradymonadia > Bradymonadales > Bradymonadaceae > JAYZVO01. The sequence continues at coordinate 73,650 of JAYZVO010000119.1, read as the reverse complement.
CGACTACCTGGTCAAGGGGCAGATCACGCCCCAGGTGCTCGAGCGCTCCATTCGCTATGCGATCGAGCACGCGAAGTCGACCGACGCGCTGCGCGAGACGGTGCGCGTCTCGAGCGCGTTGTTGACCGTGGTCAACAACCTCGACGAGGGGGTCGTGATCACGGACCCGCTCACCGAGGATAACCCGATCGTCTACGTCAACGAGCGCTACGCCGAGATGACGGGCTACGAACGCGCCGAGTTGCTCGGGCGCAACGCCAGGATTCTGCAAGGTTCTCAGACTGAACCTGGCGAGATCCGCTCGATGCGCGAGGCGCTCGAGCGCGGTGAGTCCTACCATGGCGAGGTTACAAACCACCGGGCTGATGGGACGCCTTTTAAACAGCGCATCTCCATTCATCCGGTGCGCGACAAGTCTGGCGTGGTCGTCCAGCATGTCTCCATCTGCGAGGAGATCTAGAGGCGCGCGATAAACCGCTGCCCCAGAGGAGCGATGCCGATGAGTGAAGAAAACCCCTGGTACCTCAAGGGCTTTCGCAAGGCGCGCGTCGCGGGCGCGGGTTGGAACCTGTTCAAAACCGCGCTCCACACCAGCTTCTTCTGGTCGATCTTCCTCTTTTTGATCCCCTGGAGCATCTCCAGGCTCGAAATTTCTCTCGGGATCACACCTTATGCGATCCCCGGACCTTCCTGGTGGCCCTGGATCGGGTTCGGGGTGTTCGGCTCGTTCGGGCTGAGCACGGGCGCCATTATGGCTTACTTTGGTCGGGGGACGCCGCTGCCGCTCGATTACCCGAACCAGCTCGTGCTGGTCGGGCCTTACCGCTACGTCCGCAATCCGATGGCGATCGCCGGGTTGACGCAGGGGATCTTTGTCGGCCTCTACTTCGGATCTTACCTGACCATCTTGTATGTGATCGCGGGTGGGATTATATGGAACGTATTCGCGCGTCCTCCTGAAGAGCACCACCTCGAACTCGAATTCGGGCAGCCCTACAGAGATTACAAGGCCGCGGTGCCTTGCTGGATACCTCGCTTCTCCCCTTATGTCGCGCCATCCTCTGAGAACGATGGTGGCGAGGAGCCATAGTTCTTATGAAGCTCGAACTGCTCGACGAGTTCGGCAAACGCTGGGCCGAGATCTCCCCGCTGACGCAGGGAATCATCGAGTCGATCGCTGTGATCGTCTTGAGCGTGTTGATGCGCGCGGCGATCGTGGCGCTCGTGCGAAAGCGCAGCGCCGATCCTCGCTCGATCTACACCTGGCGAAAGGGGACGCAGTACTTCTTCACCATCTTCGCGCTCACCATGATCATCTCGATCTGGTTCCAGGGCACGAGCGACGTGGCGACATTTTTGGGCTTGCTCTCGGCGGGCGTGGCCGTGGCGTTGAAGGACCCGTTGGCCAACCTCGTCGGCTGGGCCTTTGTCCTCTGGCAGCGCCCGTTCTCGGTCGGAGACAGAGTCGAAATTCGCGGCATGATCGGTGACGTGGTGGACCAGCGCTTCTTCTCGTTCACGATGCTCGAGGTCGGCAACTGGACGCATGGCGAGCAGAGCACGGGGCGAGTGTTGCATGTGCCAAACTCACACGTCTTCGCGCACCCGCTCTTTAACTATACCGAGCCGTTCAACTTTATCTGGGATGAGATCGCGGTCGTGGTGACCTTCGAGTCAGACTGGGCGCTGGCCAAGCAACTTCTCACGCAGATCGTCAACGAGCACTCCTCCGAGATCATCCCCGAGGCAAAGCGCCAGCTCGAGGACACCTCCAAGAGGTCGTTGATCTCCTACACCAACCTCTCGCCGATCGTTTACACCTCGGTGGTGGATGTGGGCGTCAAGCTCGCGATCCGTTACTTGACGCCCACGCGCCGCCGCCGTGGCGCGCAGAACGAGCTTTGGGAGGCGATCCTCACGGAGCTGTCTGCGCAGGAGTGCATCTCGCTCTCCTATCCTACCCAACGGGTGGTCGCGGATGGGGTCGCGCAGCTCGGGCCCTCGCACGGCGCGCAGCTCTCGAAGCAACCGAAGCGGTCAAATCAACCTGCCACGCCGAGCGAGTCGACCTCATCGGAGGAATGAGAAGAGGAGCTGCTGCGCCTCGCTCGTGATCGCGCCCGGGTCTTCTCGTTGTGCGTGCATGCGGTCGATCCATTTTACCAACTCCGCTGGCAGCCCCTCGCTCTCCTTGGCGAGCTCCTTGAGGTTGACCATCACGAGCGGGTCCGGCGCGCTGCCGCTGGCGATCTCTCCGGTGAGCTCCATGGTCGCCAGGTAAACAAGCGCGCTCGAGTTCACGCGAAGCACGCGCGAGGTGAACTCGCGCAGCAGCGGCATCACCTTCTCGAGCTTGCCGAGTTCGAGCAAATCACCCGCCTGTTGCATCATCATTGGCTCTTTCTGCGGATAATACTCGAGCCCGAGCAAGGCGCCTCGCAGCTCGATGCGTTCGCCTGGGTCCTTCGATGTCGAGAGCAGCGCGACGGCGAGGTTGCTGTGGCAGGAGGAGACCAGCTCGGGGTCGAGCGTGCGCCACATGCCATAGATCAAATCCGTGGTCGCCTGGGGTCTCGGCGTTGTCTTCATGAGCTCGAGGCCAAGTTCGCACGCCTCCGCGTCCAGTTTAACCGATCGCAGCGCGTCCGAGACTTTCTTGAACTGGGTTGGTTCGACCTCGGCGATGGCGTCGACGAAGTTGAGTTGGACAGGGGAGGGGGTGAGCTTTTCGAGGATCTTTCGCGACTCCTCTGGTTTGTTCGCGCGGAAGTTTGCCGCCGCGAGCATCATATTCTTGGAGAGTGTCTTTGGCGCATCACTTGGCCACGCCTTGTCGAGCGCGCTGGCGTCCACGCTGTCCGCGGCGCGAATGATCGGTGCGATAGATGGATAGCGCGCCTCGAAGCTTCCGAAGGCTTCGCCATCGAGCTGGTGGACAGGGTAACCCAACGTGATGAGCTCGAAGCGTTTGGCCTCGAGCATGAGCCCTCGACCTCCTGCGAGATGCGTGACCCACGGGAACGCCGAGACATCCTCGGTGAGTTTGCCAGGGGCGTTCGCGCGTGAATTGAGCGCCATGAGCGTGGCCGTGGCGAGCTGCAAATCACTCTGCGCGACTTCGAGCGGTGCGTAGAGCAGCGAGTCCACGGCGAGCTCCAACGCGACAAACGTCACGAACTCGGCGCGCTCCTGCGGGAGCGCGTTCACGTTGCACTGGAGCGTCTGTTTGAAGACCGTGAGTGAGGAGTACCCCAGGCCGATCTGGAAGTTGCCCTGTTGCGTCTCGTCCTCGGGGAAGGCCCTTCTAGAGGAGAGCAACCTCGATGCAGGATAGGAGATGTCCACATTCGCGGCGATGTGTCCGCGCTGCGCGCTGGCGAGGAGTTGGATGCGCGCGTCCATGTGCTCGCCAGCCAACACACCTCTCAGATACGCACGCCTCAAGCCCGAGGCGCGATCGCGATCCTGGTCCAGTGAGAGTAACTTCGCGCGGTAAGGAAGCAGCGCGCGCGCGAGCGCGCGGCGCTCGCAGTCCTTGCTCTCGGATTGGTCGAGGCCAAGCTCGGTGATCAAACGCAACGTCTCTGTCGGCGAGCGTTGCCCTTCGCGATCGAGGAAGAGTCCGACCGCGAGCGGCAGCGGTTCGAGCTCGCGCGAGCCAGTGCTGGCGAGCTTTTGCGCCTTGCCCAGCGCAGCGAGCGAACTCTCCGGGTCGGGCTTGGCGAGCAGGATGGCGCGGATCGATTCGAGGATGACGCGCATCTGTGATGGGAAGGCGTCAGCATTGCTCGAGAGCTCCTTTGCGAGCGCCAGTCTGCTCTCGTCCGTGAACGCGCCGTCCTTGTACATGTTCTCGATGCCCACCGAGAGCGTGGCGCGCACGAGCTCGAGCATGAGCGAGACAAGGTCAGGTGGAGCGCCCGAGGAGTCGAGTGCTCTGGCGTTCGAGAGCACCTCCTTGGCGCGCGCCTCGAGCGTGGGTAAGGCTTGCGCGAGAACCTTCTCCCAGGCGTCCTCGCTGTCATCGAGGAGGGCGTCTCCGAGCGCTGTCTGCGCGGGCGCGAGCAAGGTGAGCAGCTCCCAGCCGCTCCCTTTCAGCTCGAAGTCCGCCACGGCGTCTCTTGCGAGCGCGTCGAGTTGTGCGTTGAGTGCCGCGCGCTGTTTGACGACCTCTGCCGGGGCGCCCGCCTGATGATAGATGATCGCGGTCGCGAGCCTGAGCAACGATGCGCTGATGTGGCCGCCTGCGCGCCACCATCCTTTGGGGAGTTCATCAGCGGTCGCGTTCGCGAGCGCCTCGTCGATGTTGACGTTCTGGCCAAGCATCGCGCCACGCACCAACGTCGTCGCAGCCAAAACGTGCTTGCTGAACGTCCCCGCCATTTTGGGCGGTTGATCGAGCAACACGAGCAACGCCGCGAGGTCTGTCTCGAGGTTCTTCTCGAGGCGCTCGAGCGCCTCGAGAGAGCGCTCGGGGATGCCAAAGAGCGCGGCGTGTACGGACGCCACCGCGAGCAGTGAGAGTCGAATCACTGGCGCCGCGCGCGTCATCTTGCTGCTCGCGTTCGGGTTCTCCTTGATGATGACGTCGAGCGCATCCACGCTCGAGATGAGCTGTTTGTTCGCCGCGATCGGGTTGGACAACTTCTCGGCGCTGCCCGCGAGCGCATCGAGCAAGGCCGCGAGCGTGCGATCATCCGGGCTGTCGCCGAGCGACATCCTGACCCGCTTGAGCTCCGAGATTAGCGCCGTGGCGATCTCCATCACCGCGTTCATCTCGCCGCCGAGCATCCTGGCGACCCCCGTCAGGGTGGTCGCCGCGATCAGCTGCGCGATCGCCGCGCTCCCATCCGGGTGCGCGCTGCTCCCCTGAATCGCTGCGGCCACGATCGCTCGCGTGCGTGTGGTATGCGAGGGGCAAAAGCGCATACGCATCACGCCAGCGACCATGCGCTCGCTCGTCCTCCATGGCGAGGCGTTCCCTTTCTCTGCGCGGAGCAAGCCTTCGAGCTCGCGCTGATAGAGGTCGCACGCGGTCACATACGTGACGCGCTCGAGCGGCGTGGAGGTCGCCGTGATGCGATCGACGGCGACACCGAGCGCTTCGATGCCTAGCCATTGACGATCCTCGAGGCGCTGATCCTTGAGCCAGTTTTTTAGTCCGCTGGAGCTCACGAACTCGGCGCCGTCAGGGTAGAGGAGGGCGTCGACCTCGCTCGAGAGCGCGAGATCCTCTCTGGAGAGGTCGCGCAGCTGCTTGTCGAATGCGTTGATCTGACCATCGAGCTTCGCGGTTGCCTCCTCGTCGCAGCTCGCGCTCGAGCGCGCCGCGCGAGCGTACTGTCGCTCTTCGAGCGTGCGAACGAGCTTCGCCTGACGCGCGGTCCATTGCCCGCTCGCGCCGTCGATGCGCGGCTTCCAGACGCGCTCGAACTCCTCGAGGTTCGATACCGTCACCTCCAACTCGCTCATCGCGCCCAGGTAACTCGCGCGCGGGTCGAGCTTCTCTCGCTCGCCGACGCAGGCGTCGCGCACCTTTCCTCGCTTTGTCCCGGGATCGCCGTGCGAGAGCGCGGCGACCGCCGCCGCGCTCGACGCGACAACCCCCGCGCTCGCGCAGAGCGCGGCGCTCGCTTGCTCGAAGTCGCCATCCTTATCGCCCAACGTGTCGAGGATGGTGTTCATTGCCTCGGTCGCGTCCAGATGACGTCCTCCGTTCCATGCGCGATCTGCGCCCGTGAAGGCGCGCGCCAGGTCGAGCTGCTCGCTCGAAAACGCTGGTGAGAATCCCGTCACCGCGACGGCGCGCGCGGCGGCCGAAACCACTCGTGTCTCGCCATCCTCCTCGCGCGTAAACGCCGCCGCGTCCGCGCCGGAAGCCGACGCGACGAGCGCCGCGAGCGCTTCTGGATGCAAGAGGGTCGGCGCGTAATCGATCGAAAAGCGCACCTTATGCTTTTTCTTCGCCCTCAACCGCGCCCCTTTAAAGACCAACACCTCGCCAGCCTCGACATCGCCGGTGCGCGTCGCCAGCGGCGCCAGATCCCCTTGCAACAGGTTCGAGCCTTCGGGGAGCCACGGGTTTGGCTCGAGCCAGAGCCCGGCTGCGATCAACGCGTCGCGCTCCTCGTCACTGCCAGCCTGTTGCGAGAGCGTCAGCAGGAGCTGTCCCGCCTCCCGGCGCTTGCCGCTCGCGGCGGCCTCGAACAACGCGTCCATGCAAACCGCCTCGCTCGCTGCGCGGCTCGTGCACTCGCGCGCCAGCGGCGAGAGGTGGGCGCCATCTGGCGCAGGTGAGATGTTGGCACAGCTCGCGCCGAGCGCGAGCGTGGTCGTCAACAAGAGCGTGCGTGCCGATCGCGTGAACACATCGTTCTCCATCTAAGGGGCGCCATTGAGATTCAGTGTATTGTGTGGTGCCACGCCGTAATTGGCCAGTGATTTTGATTTCGAGCGCCAGAGAAGGACGCCAACCTCGATGCGAAGCGCGAGATGGGCGGGTGGTGTGAACCGGATGGTCCTTTCTTTGTTGTGGGATTGTGTTTTACAATATTTGGCTTGCAACTTCGGGTTGCGGAGCATTGTATGGCGATTCTAATTCAAACGTTTGATGGGGATAAGGAAATGAAGAAACTCTTGATGGTGACGTTGTGCATGGGCGTCGCGCTGGCGAGTGGTTGTGGTGGCGGCGAGGAGCCGCAAGAGAACAACTCGACCTCGATGAACAACCAGTCCACACCGCAGCAGGACATGGCCAGCGGCCAGCAAGACATGGGCAGCGGCAACAACACGGCTGCTGCTGATATGGCAACCTCCGGGAACAACACGACCTCTGCACCAGAGGACATGGGCCAGACCACGCCAGCCGAGGATATGGGCGGCGAGGAGGATATGGCGGTGGTTCCCGAGGATATGGGCGCGCCCGTGGAGGATATGGGGGGCGGTGATACGGACATGATGGCGGGGAACTTCGCGACGATGAAGGGCGTGGTCACGCGCTCGGTCGAGCCTGCCAATGGTGGCGTCGGTGATCTGTACGTGGCCATCTTCGATGGGAACCCGCAGACAGGGCAGGGGACGCTCGTGGCGACCGCCATCATCGAGGACGTGGACATGAACCCGCCCGGCGTTCAGATCCCTTACGAGGTCACCATGATTCCCGTGCGCGCGGATTCTTATTATTACACGGCGTTCCTCGACGACAATAACACCGTCGACCAGAGCGACCCCAACAGCGCTGGCCCTGACAAGGATGACCTGGTTCATGTCCGGGGGTTCGTGATCCCGCAATACACGTTCGACACCGCGATGCAATACGACATCGACGTGGATCTCAACCTCGTGCTCCCGTTCTGAGCAACAACGAGGACGTTTGGGTTTTTCAGGCTAGCGCGGCGAGGAGCAGAGGATGAGAAGGCGTGATTTTATGAGGATGCTCGGGGTGGCAGGCGCGGGCGCGGCGACGCCGTGGCTTGGCGGCTGCAAACCTGGCGAGGGGGATGGTCCTGACGAGGATCGCCAACTCATCGACTGGCTCGCGGAGACTGGCCCCGAGCTCCCACCCGGCTTCCCTCGATCCTTGCTCGCGCCTGCGCCCGGCGAGGACGATCTCGCGCTCACGGTGATCAGCGGCAAGCTGCCACCCGATATCACCGGGCATGTCTTTGTCGTCGCCGCGGTCCCCTGGGGTGATGGGACGATGATCTTTAACGGCAATGGGATCATGTACCGCCTCGACCTCGGCGTGGAGGGGGGCGCGAGGTTGCTCTCGAAGATCGCGCGCTCTCCCTGTTACTACGCGGACAGGGCCACGGAAGGAGAGCGCATCGGGTTCTCCAACGTCGGCGTGACGCGTATCTCCGGGTTGCTCGGTGTGCGAAACGAGCTCAACACGGCGTTCCTCCCGATGGGTCACCGCATGTTCGTCACCTATGATGGAGGGCGCCCCTGGGAGATCGACGTCAACACGCTGGAGTTGATCACGCCGCTCGGTTGGCGGCGCGAGTGGAAGAGCTCCATTCCATTTGTCACGGGGCCATTCCTCCCTTACCTGAGCACGGCGCACCCCTTCTATGACGAGCACACGGGCGAGGTCTTCACTGTCAATTATGGCGGTGAGTATGATGGCCAGGAGCCCTTCGTGAATGTGATGCGTTGGAGCGGTGATGCGTTGGAGTCCTGGCGTCTCGTCGATGATCAGGGGCTGCCCGTCGCGCTCGAGCAGAGCGCGCACCAGATGGCGATCACGCAAGACTATGTTCTGGTGGTCGATTGCGCCTTCCTCGTCGAGGACGAGCAGATCTTTAACGCCGAGTACTCGCGCGCTCAGGAGCCTGATACGATCATTTACATCGTGCGCCGCGCGGACCTGAAGAGCGGTGATGGGGATGTCCTGGCGCGCTCGGTCACGCTCGCCAGAGAGTCCGTGCACCTGACGGCGGATTACGAGAACCCTGGCAACAAGGTCACCTTGCATATCGCGCACAACAGCGCGACGGATGCCTCCGAGTGGTTGCGAGAGACGGACACGCTCTACCACACCAACAAGCCGGTACGTTCCGAGCTTGTCGGCTTTATCCCCTCGGCGACTGACATTAACTTCATCGGGCATCATGTCATCGACGCGGATGCTGCCGAGGTGATCACCTCCGAGGTCGTCCTGGACGAGGAGATGACCTGGGGGGTTGGATTCCTCACGCACCTTGGCCAAACCCCTCCCGGAAAGCTCGAGCACATCTTCTTTAACTCGGTCGGGTTTACCGATGAGACGCTCACCCAACGCGTGGTCGAACTCTATGCAGAGTACCCGCACCGAGAGGTTTCGATCGAGCAACTCACAGGATCGAAGCTCGGCACGCTGTTTCACTTTGATCCTGTGGCGCTCGATATCACTGACGCTTACGTCTTCCCCGCCGGGCGTTTTGGTTCGTCGCCGCAGTTTGTCCCGCGCCAAAACGCGAGCGATGGCGCAGACGGTTATCTCGTCTGCACGGTGGTCTCGGATGATGCGTCCTGGGAGGGGTCTTCAGGCGATGAGTTCTGGATTTTTGACGCGAGAGACTTGCAAAAAGGGCCGATCACTCGCCTCGGGAACAAGTCGCTCGACCTCGGGTTCACGCTGCACACAGCTTACCTGTCCGAGCTAAAGCCGAGAGGATCGGATTACAAGGTGCCAGTGCGAGAGGATTACAGTGATGGGATCGAGGAGCGCCCCGAGAACGTGCGCGCGTTGCTCGAGGAAGAGGTCTTCCCTCACTTCGAGTGAGCGCATTCCTTCGAGTCAGGCCGAGATCAACTCGCTGACTGCTTCCATCAACTCCATGGGGAGCGGCATGATACCGCTCAGGTGCGCGGGTGAGAGCACGAAGTCTTTCGGGAGAGGGCGCGTGGTGCTCTTGATGAGGGAGCCGTAGTGCTGTTGCAGTCCCTGTTCGAGCGCGGCAATTTTTCCAGCGATGTGTTCCTGTGAGCGCCCGGTGAGGACGCAGATCCAGAATTGCCCACCGTAGAAGAAGGCGCGTCCATGGTTGTTCGCGAGCGTCGTGAGCCAGTGGCGCTCGGCTTGCTTGCCGAGCGTGGATGGAGGCAACCTCACGAGCAGCAGCGCGCGCATATCCTCGGGGATCTCGGGCGGAGGGGTCGGATCTGTCTGGTGCACAGGGGCGGCAGGCCAAGGGGACACGCCAGGCTCTGTGTTCTCGTTCTTCGGGATCTCTTCGCCCTCAGAGCTCATATCGATCGTGGGCGCCATTGCCTTCGGGCCGGTGCTCTTTCGTGCCGAGCGGTTCTTTTTAAAGATGACAGCGCCCGCCATGGGCGTCTCGCGTTTTTGCGACCTGTGCGTGTCGAGGATCGCTTCGAGCGCGAGTGAGATCTTGTTCGCCTCGGTCGGACGTGACTCTGCGTCCATGTGAAGGAGATCATCGAAGAGCAAGGAAAGCAGCGCGATGGGTAGGTCTGAGACGCTCGTTTGCGGCACAGGCGCGGGCTTGCGCAGCCGGATCATGATCTCCTTCATCGTGTTGCTGCCAAAGGGCAGCTCTCCATAGAGGAGCTCGTGTAGAAGCATCCCCAACGAATAGATGTCGGAGCTTTTCGAGGCGCTCTCTCCGAGGAGCTGTTCTGGCGCCATGTACGCTGGCGTACCGATCAAGACCCCGGATTGGGTGAGCTTCTCCTCGGTCGCCTGCATGCCGCGCGCGATGCCGAAGTCGAGCAACTTCGCGTGCCGGGGGCGCGCGCTCGTGTAGATGATGTTGTCTGGCTTGATGTCGCGGTGCACGATCCCTTGCGCGTGCAAAGCCGCGAGGCCGTCCGCGATCTGGATGGCGATCTTGACCGCCTTTGTCCAGTGCAGGCGCCTGTGGCGCGCGAGATAATCCCCGAGTGGTTCTCCGTCGACGAACTCCATGACGATGCATGGGGTGTTCTCGGCGACCATGCCGAAGTCCACGATTTGTACGATGCTTGGATGGCGGACCTTGGCCATCAGCTTGGCTTCGCGCTTGAAGCGGGCAAAGAGATGCTCGGAGGCGGCGTTGCTGATGACCTTGATGGCGACCGTGTGTCCGAGTTGTATATGCGTCGCCGCGTACACCGTCCCCATGGCGCCCTGTCCAAGCACCCCCTCGACTTGATAGCGTCCGAGGATGATGGACTCTGTTGTGAATTCTATATTTTTCATGAGCCAGGGGTGGTTCTTAAAAAATCTACATTATCCATCGCCAGGTGCCGATGAAATAATGATTTGTGAAGAAAGAGGACAATTCTTTGTGACCTCGGCTTCACACCAGGCGTCTAGTTACTCGAACCGTGGGGGATTAACACTCGACTCTCGGAAATGCTATGATGACGACAACCGTGGCCAGAAATCAACCCGCTTTTCAGGGCGGGGTGGGGGATGTCGGTCAAACCGCCGCGACGCTCCTGGACAAGCTCGTCCGCAGCTCACGTAACCAACGCGAGCGCCTCGACCTTCCCGCGCAGCGTCTGCATGCGCTCTGGTGCCAATCGCACGATTTCGAGATCCAGGTTGCCCCCGAGCAGCTCCTGGTCGATGGCGAGGTCGTCTTCGAGGCTCATAAGGAGTTGGGGGACTGGATACTCGCTGCTTTCATGGCGGGCGTGCGCTCGATTCGTATGGACATCAACGCATGCGCCGACGACTTCATGCTGCTCGCTGTGGAGTTGGGCGCGTTGGAGATCAACGCCAACTCCATGTTGCGCTTTCGGGACTGGCTCTGGTCGGATGGTTCCGAGGGGCTCATCATCAAGCTCCAGCGCAGCTTCGTCGAGGTCATCGAGTCGATGGATGTGGTGGTCGATGTCAAGGCGACGGGGCGAGGCCGTGCACGCGAGCTCTTGCCTGCGCGCTTTGGCGGCGCCTTCTCCGTCTCCAACGAGGACCTCGAGCGTGTGGCGAAACGTCCGGAGCTGCACGCCCCGCTCGATATCTACACGCAAGGGGTCCAGTACCGTGGCTTCGAGATGAGCCCGGAGGAGCGTGCCATGTTGCGCTCCAGTTGCATGGACAGCGAGCGTTGGGCGCTCGTCGAACTCGAAGCCGCGCTCTCCAATGCAGATATCCGAACCTCGCTCCACCCCGAGCGTCTCGCGCGCCGCTTACTCGACTATCTGCTCAAGACCAGCTCTGCGACATTGCTCTCCAAGGTTTGCGACCTTTACCGTCGCAAGGATGATGGCTTCTCCAGCGCAGTGATCGCTTGCCTCGAGCGTTCACAGTACATTTCTCGCCTCGTCCTCGAGCTCGAGCTCGAAGACGCCGTCCTCGTCGAACTCTCGGAGCTGTTCCAGGTCCTCGGGGTTGCGCAGCAAGAATCCTTCGCGAGTTCGATGCTCCACCGCTTGCTCGAAGATGGCAGCGAGGAGAACCTGCGCAGGTTCGCGCGCTTGCTCAGACGTATCGATATGAACACCTTCCGTGAGCGCGCGCAGGAGCGCTTGCTCGGGACGAAAGCGGCGATGACCCACGCCGAGCTGTTGCTGTACGCGGGGATCTCGCCCAAGGCGTTCTCTGAAGTCCTCGGTGTGCTCGACGATGTCGCGACCGGGAGGTTGCTCGCCTCACTCCCTGACGCGTTTATGATCGAGGCCGAGGTTCGGCTGCGCGATCTGCTCGAGGATGGACCTCGCGCTGTCGTCGAGGATCTCGCGATGTACCTCCTCTCGAGGAATCAGGTCGGGTATGTTCACATCCTGGCTGGTGCGATGCTCAAGGTGCGCGAGACGCCATGGTCGCGCAAGACCGTCCGCCATGTCTGCGAGGCGATCATGCTCCACCAACTCGAAGAGGAGTACCTCGTGCCTCCGATTCGCGATCGGCGCGCGTCCTTGCCATACCGCGAGATCGCGCTCGAGCTGCTGCTCGAGCGCGGCTCCGACGATCTGGTCGCGCGCGCGACCAAGTGGCGCTTGAGCGAGTACTTCGATCAGCCAGCTTTCAGAGAGCGCTTGAAAACGGGGCGAGAGCGCCTCGGGCACAAGCGTGATGAGAAGACGGTGAATGATGGTGAGTTTTTAGAGGAGTCCGGTTCGTGACCCTGGAGAATCGCTCGCAAGACGAGCAGCAAGCACAAGCAACCCGGTTGCGAGAGGCGATGCCCGAGGTCGTCCTCTCGCTCTTTGTGCTTCTCAAGACCGTCATGTCCCACAACGCGACGCACCCATTCTCGCGGCAAATGGCCAGCAAGGTCGTCGACGCGGTCGCAGAGTCCGAACCCCCCTGGGATCTTCAGTTCATCCGCGGCGGCGTCTTTCGCGATCGCGAGCTCGTGCAAATGGGAACGGGTGGGTTTCGTCGCGCACAGACGATCGCCATGGCGCTCGCCAAGCTCGGGTTCCACGAACTCTCGGTCGAGCGTGAGGTGGACGAGGACGCCTGGCTAAAGCTGTGTGAGGGGCTGGCAAAGGGCGCCGTTGGCGGGACTGATGGCCTCGATGGCGTCGTGATCGACGGCCTGAGTTGGCGCGCGATCCCCGACGCATCCTGGGGAGATGAGGCCGAGGAGATCGATCCCGAGGTCTACGCCATCATCCAACTCTCACTCTGCCGCGCCGATTGTGAGCGCATCTACGAGCAAATCCGAGCGTCCAACGGGCAGGGTGGCTGGCCATGGTCATCCGGGCTTGTGGTGATGCGACGTTTGGAGCGCGCGATCGACGCGGATGCTGTCGCGACGGCGCGAACGCTCGAGCTCACACCAGGAGCATGGGGACCAGCACGCCGCGCGTTGAGCGCGACGATCGAGATCATGCGCGTCCTCGGGAAGCTCGGGATTCATGAAAAGGAATTGCGCGCTGCGGCCCATTTGGGTTTGGTCCTCGGGATGTTGACCTTCGAGCCCCGAGGCGGGCGGACAATGCTCGAAGTGAGCGATGAGTTGTTAACGTTTCTCACGGGTCAGTTCTCGGGTACCAAGCGCTCGGGGCTTCCTCCGCATCACCTCCGCGTGAGCACCCTCGCGCATCTGATCGCGCAGCCCGATCCTTCGAAGTGGTTGCCACTGATTCACCTTATCTCGCTCGTGCACGAACTCGAGCGCATGCGCGCGCCCGAAGACCTCGAGATCGACCTGACTCGCGCTGACCTCCTGGCGATCGCCGCGCGCGATATGGGCGTGAGGTTCGCGCCTGTGTGGGTCAAGGCGCTCGTGGATGTGCACGGCGCCATCCCGATCGGCGCCAGAGTCAGGTTGGGTAGTGGCGAGCAAGGGGTGGTGCTCGACGCGCGCGCCCAGGAAGTCGATGTGTTGTTGGGGAGCGGCGCGATGAAGACGGTCAAGCCGCAAGGATTGGGCCTCGTCTCGAGCTTCGAGATGTGACCTCCTCCAACTCTCGCCTATGGCGAGATGTCATCACGTATGATCTCTGTGCCGTCCTGCCCGACTGATTCGGGGAGGCTCCTTCTGGCGATCGGGCGCTCGAAGTCTTCGACAGGGTGCGCTTCGAGCGAGGTGATTCCTTTCACCGGATCGATCTCGAGCACCAACACGCTCCGTGGCGAGGGGGCATCTGTCCCCAACAACTTGCGCGCGCCACCTCCAAGGCAAGAGAGCGAGACCATGCGCAAATCGCCGCGCTTCCCGGGATAATACGCGTGGTGATGGCCGCTCAGGTAGGCCGTCACGCCATGCTCGTTGAGCAGCGCCTCGAGCGCGCGATCTCCCAGGACCTCTCGATCGCGGTGTTGCGCGAAGGGATAAATCGGCAGGTGTCCGTAGACGATCTTTACGGGGACGTTTTCGTGTCTGGTGAGCACATCATCGAGCCAGGCGAATTGCGCTTCGCTGATCCTTCCCACGCTCGTCGCGTCGATGGAGACAAACAGCACATCGCGCTCCATAAACGCATAGCGCCTCGGGTAGTGGCGCACATCGACATAATCCAGGGCGGGGCGCCACAGCTTCCATTGCTTCTTGTACTCGGCGCGCTCCTCCTCGTAGCCGGGGCGCGAGGTCGCGTCGTGGTTCCCTGGCGTCGGCGCGAACGGGATGCCTGCGCGCGTTAATGGCAACGTGACCGCCGCATGAAACGCGACCCACATCCCCTCATAGTCCAGGCCAGCCTTCATCCCCGCGACCATGTCCCCTGTCGAGAGCACGAGGTCGGGTTTTAGCTCATCGCGAATCCAGGTGATCGAGCGATGCACTTCGCGACGGTAGTGCTTCGAGCCATAGGAGCCGTTGAGATCTGAAATGACCGCCACGCGCAGCTTCTCGGGCGCCCTGGCTGGGCCTTCCTTTTCCATGCGGTGGAGCATCGCCAGCGAGCGAAACCTCGCCTGGAGCGGCTCGAGGACTTCGACAGGAGGCGGCGTGGCGAGCAGTGAGGAGGGCGCCGCTGCGACAGGTTTTACGGGAGAGGATGGGGCATGGCGTGGTCGGAAATCAGCGCAGCTCACAAAGACGAGAGACAGCGCGACCATACACACATGGAACGCCGTGCGCGTGGCTACACCACGCGCGCTCTTGTTGCTGTCGATGTTCATGCCCATTCCCTGTGGCGCTTGTGTGGCGCCATCCTGGCGCGCTCGTGTAGTTTTTACGCAGATCCTCGCCAGGTCAAAATTTTCCAGCGCGCGCTGGCGTTGTCGCCTTCAGGTGCTCCGTGATAGGAAGTGGCGCCTGGACAGGCGCTTTGCCTGAAGGAAGAGCGCCCTCACGCACGATCTGCACCCTTGCTCGTGGAGAGATGAGCCGATGCCTACCCTGACCCGTGATGATGGCACCAAGCTGACCTACGTGACCTACGGTGACGCGCTCACCCAGGCGACCCCGATTGTCTTCCTCAATGGGATGACGCAGACGACGCTTAGCTGGAAGACGCTGGCCAGATCGATGCAGGCAGAGTTTCCGATCATCACCTACGACGCGCGCGGGCAGGGCGAGAGCGAGGTCGGTGAGAAATCACTCGAGTTGGAGCTGCACGCCGATGACCTGGCTGCCTTGCTCGATGCGCTCGAGGTCGAGCGCGCTCACCTCGTGGGGTTCTCGCACGGCGCGCGCGTCGCGCTCGCGTTCGCCAACCACCACCCCGAGCGCCTCGACCACCTCGTGCTGTGCAGCGCCACCGCGCGACCCACCGCGCTCGCCAGGACCATCATCCGAGGCTGGCGCGAGATCCTCGCGGCAGGTGGGCTCGAGGCGATGAGTTGGGCGTCGCTCACGAGCATTCTCGGTAAGGACTACCTCGAGCAAAACGAGAAGCTCATCCCTGGCATCATCCGCGCCAGCGTTCAGCGAAATCAACGCGAAGGGGTCACGCGCTTGCTCGACGCGATGCTCGATTACCCGGATCTTGCAGATCTCGCGCGCGGTGTCCGCGCGGCGACGCTGGTGATTTACGGCGAGCAAGATCAGCTCGTCGATGCGGAAGGCGCGAAAGAGCTGGCGACGCTCGCGGGGGGAGAATCACTGCTCGTCGATGGCGTCGGGCATACTGTCCCGATCGAAGCTCCCGATGTGTTTCGCGAATCCCTGCGTGATTTCCTCCCCGTCTCATGAAACATCCTCACCCCGACAACCACGCATGTAAAATGAGCGTCGCGCGCCACGCACATGGTGTGGTGTGGCTCACCGCGAGCTGCGTGCTGTTCGCCATGTCCTGTCGGCAGGAAAACCGCGAGGTGGTGGACGAAACGACCGCTTCGCTCGGCGAAACGACGCAGACCTCGAGTTCGGCAGGGGAGGGGAGCGAGGCGGACCCCGCCAACGACCGCATCGTCAGGGAACCTGTAAACCCGGTGGTCCCCGAGGAGACCGAGTGGTTGGGGGATGGCGAGGTCAAGTTCAGCGAACCCGAGAAACTTCTCGAAGAGGGGGGCGTGGTGCTCGAGCGCCAGCTCTGGAAGTTTGGCGACTTCGATGGCGTCGCCTGGCGCGTGCGCGCGCCGCTCGAGACGGCGCTGCGCGTGTTGCCCTCGGCCAAACTCCGCGCGGTCGAGGATTTCTCTGCGTCCGCGCCGCGAGGCGCGTGGGCGATCCTCAACGGTGGGTTCTACGAGAGCTGGCCCGATGGCGAGCAACCGTATCGCGCCATGGGCGTCGTGCGCAGCCAGGGCAAGGAGTTTAGCCCTTACCGTCACCGCGGCGGCTCGGGGGTGCTGTTTGTCCAGGATGGCAAGCCAGTGATTTTGCACCGCGACGCTTACAAGAAGCGTGGTGGAGATCCTCCAGAACAAGCGCTCCAATCGATCGACCGTATTATCTCTGGCGGAAAGCCGCTGGTGAAAAAACGAGAGGGCGCCAAAATGGCCGCCCGCAGCGCGGTCGCGTTGACCGACAGCGAGGTGATCTTTATCGCGCTGGCGGCGCGCACCAGCGTGCGTGAATTTGACGGCGGCGCGAGGTTGTTCAAGACCTCGTTCCTCGGGCTCCCATTGTGGGCCTTTGCCGACTACGTGAGCGCGAGCACGGGCGCCGTCGAGGCGTTGAACATGGACGGCGCGGTCTCCACGCAGATGATGGTTCGCCTCGACGGCGAGAGCTTCAAGCTGATCGGAGAGCGCGGCGTGATCAATGCCGTCGAGCTTCGCTTGCGCTGAGTCCTTATCGAGACAGGTTGCTCAACCTGTCTCGCCGCATGCATAACCTCTCCTGACCGAAGTAAGCGCGGCACGCATCACCCTCCGCGCCTTCCTGGCAGGCGCTCTCGTCGAGACACTCCCACGACTGCTGGAAGCGGCAGTCCGTATCCACTTCACACGTTTGCGCACAGATCGGATCTCTGTCTCCAGGGGCGCGACAGACGCTCCCATCCGGGCACATCCCTTGCGCGCAGTTTCGGACCGTGCAGTAGCCGTTCGGGTAGAGGTTGACCCACTCGATCACGTCCGAGAACGCCGCCGTGCACACTTGCTCGCCGTCACAATCCTCATCCGCTGCACAGGATGCGCCGAGCCCCGGTCTGCATACATTGCCTGGGTTGACCTCGAGCTCCTGGCAGCGCTGACCTGGCGCGCAGTTCGAGGCATCCTCACACGCTGTGACGCAGTAGTTTTGCTCTCCAGCGCCAACACAGATGTTCCCTTTCGCGCATTCGACCACGCTCTCACAGGTGCCGCCTCTCGGGACGCTCCCTCCCGGTAAGCAAATGTTCCCCTCCGAGGTTGTCGAGCACACCTCGCCATTGGCACAGAGGCTCCCTGCGGTCTGGCATTGTGAGACACAGGTCCCGCTGTCCCCATCACGCAGGCAGAGTTGGCCCTCGAGGCATTGCACGGCGTTCGTGCAGCCATTGCTCGGTTGCTCGCCGCTGCCGAGGTAGCAAATGCTCGGTCCTTCGTTTGTCGTCACGCACATCACGCCGCTGTCGCATGGCTCACCAGGCATGTCGCAGAGCTCCATGCAGACGCTCTGGTTTCCCTGGTTGACGCACTCTGTTCCTTCGGGGCAAGCGAGGCTGCCTCCGCAAGGATCGCCCGGCGCCTCGGGCATCGCCTCTTCGACGAGGCACTCGCCCGTGTAGCGATCGCAGACACCCATCTCGCAATCCGCGCTCGTGGAGCATCCTCCTTCAGAGAGGGTGCTTTGTGGGCAGCCTGACAGCAGCGTCAGCGAGAGTGTGAGGAGGAGCAGTGACGCGAGGGCTGTTTCTTGATTCATGGGTGGTTCCTGTGGGCGACACGCTGCGAGCGGAGGTTGCTTCCAAAGAGCATACCCTGTTTTGGCGAAGGAATCGAAGGGGAGGCGCGCGGGAGGCTTTGTTCGCGGTGACCTCGATTGCCTTGCGAGAACGAGGGTTTCGTGGCAAAAGGGCGGCTGCTTTGACGCGATGCGTTATCTCGGGAGATTGCAAGGGGTTAGCCGATGGTTCAGGCGAACGAAGTCGTGGTTTTGAAGTTTGGTGGGACGAGCGTTTCGACGCGAGCGCGATGGGAGACGATCGAGTCGATCGCTCAGGAGCGGCTCGAGCGTGGGGAGCGTCCCTTTATCGTGTGCTCGGCGGTCAGCGGCGTGTCGAATTTGCTCGACGCCTTGTTGCCCGCAGCGATCGAGAACAAGCACGAACCTGTGTTGGCTGAAATTCGCTCCAAACACGAGGTACTCGCCAATGAACTCGAGGTCGATCTCGAGGCATTGATCGGCAAGCACCTCGAGAGGTTGAGTCGCTTCGCGCTCGGCGCGAGCTTGATCTCGGAGGTTAGCCCCAAGCTTCAGGCGCAGGTCATGGCGATGGGCGAGTTGATGTCGACCACGCTCGGCGGCGCGTTCTTGAAGCAGCGGGGGATGGCGCTCGCGTGGCGTGATGCGCGAGACATGCTGCATGCTGTGCGCGAGGAGAACGCCAATGATAACCGGCACTACCTCTCCTCTCCCTGCTCCTTCGAGTCGGACGCCGCGCTGCTCGAGGATGTGACTACAGCGAGCGAGCCGGTGGTGCTGACGCAAGGGTTTATCGCGCGCGATGATCGCGGCGAGACGGTCTTGCTCGGGCGAGGCGGCAGTGACACCTCGGCGGCGTACTTTGCCGCGAAGCTTGGCGCCAAGAGGCTCGAGATCTGGACCGATGTCCCGGGCATGTTCACCGCCAATCCTCGCCAGGTGGCGGGCGCGAGGTTGCTGCGCAGGTTGACCTACAACGAGGCGCAGGAGCTCGCGACGATGGGCGCCAAGGTCTTGCATCCTCGCTGCATCGAGCCAGTGCGTCGCCACAACATCCCGCTGCACATTTGCTGCACGCAGCGCCCCGAGCTCGAGGGCACGGTCATCTCGCGCGATGTCCCTGACTTCGGCGCGCAGGTCAAGGCGATCTCGTCCAAGGGGAGCATCCCGCTCGTCTCGCTCGAGACGGTCGGGATGTGGCAACAGGTCGGCTTCCTCGCGGATGTGTTTGGCGTCTTCAAGAAGAACGGGATCTCGATCGATTTGGTGGCGACCTCGGAGACCAACGTCACCGTGTCGCTCGATCCGGTGGCGAACGCGCTCGATGGCGGCACGCTGGATCGTCTGGTCACGGACCTCTCGAAGATGGCGCACGCACGTCGCATCGGTCCTTGCGCGGCGGTGTCACTCGTCGGGCACGATATCCGCGCGATCATGCACAAGCTCGGCTCGGCGCTCGAGGTCTTCGAGGAGCACCGCATCTACATGATGAGTCAGGCGGCCTCCGACTTGAACCTGACGTTTGTCGTCCAGGAGGATCAGGCGGACAGGTTGGTGCGTAAGCTCCACGCGCTGGTCTTCGGGGACAGGTCGCAGGATGAGTTGCTCGGGCCAACCTGGAAGGAGATCTTCTCCGAGGATGAGGACGAGGACGAGCGTCAGCTCTCCAAGGGGCGCTGGTGGCGCAGGCGTCGCGATGATTTGCTCGCGCTGATGGGCGAGCAAAAGCAGCCGCTCTATGTCTATGACCGCGAGACCTTGCTCGAGTCCTGCGAGCAGCTCCAGGCGATGACCGCCATCGACCGTTTGCACTTTGCTATCAAGGCGAACCCGAACCCGGAGATCCTGAGGTTGTTCGCCGAGCGTGGCGTCAACTTCGAGTGCGTCTCGCCAGGAGAACTCGAGCATTGCCTCGAGCATGTGCCAGGGGTGACGGCGAAGAACCTCCTCTACACGCTCAACTTTGCTGGCCCCGAGGAGTACGCGCGCGGGTACGAGATCGGCGCGACGGTGACGCTCGACAACCTGCATCCGCTCGAGAAGCACCCGGAGATCTTTGAAGGGCGCGAGGTCTTTTTGCGCCTCGATCCAGGTCTTGGAAAGGGGCACCACAAGCACGTGCGCACGGCGGGGGCGAGCTCCAAGTTCGGGCTCTCCAACAGCGACATCGACCGCGCCGTGGCGCTGGCCAAAAAGCATGGCGTCAAGGTCACCGGGTTGCACGTGCACATCGGCAGCGGCGTGAAGTCGGTCGAGACGTGGTCGGAGAACGCGCTCTTTTTGGCGAAGATGGCCGAGCGCTTCGAGGACGTGCGGGTGCTCGACCTTGGCGGCGGCCTCGGCGTGCCGGAGCGGCTCGGGCAGACCTCGCTCGACCTCGAGGCGGTCAACGAGTCCTTGCTCAAGTTCAAGGCAGCGCACCCGAAGTTCGAGCTCTGGATCGAGCCAGGGCGCTTCTTCGTCGCGCGCGCAGGCGTGCTGCTCGCGCGCGTCACGCAGCTCAAGTCCAAGGGGTCGCATCACTACATCGGCGTCGAGACGGGGATGAACTCGCTGATTCGCCCCGCGTTGTATGGCGCGTTCCACGAGATCATCAACCTCTCCAAGCTCGGCGAGCCGATGGCGATGACGGCGGACGTCGTCGGGCCGATTTGCGAGTCGGGGGATGTGCTCGGGTATGGGCGCAGGTTGCCAGATACTGAGGAGGGAGATGTGCTCCTGATCGGCACCGCGGGTGCGTATGGTCGCGCGATGAGTTCGCGCTACAACCTGCGCGAGCCAGCCAAAGAGATCCTGATCTGAGTCCCAAAAACATGCGCGTTGGCGCACCTGTTTTGACACGAGAGGCGGCCTTTGGCCGCCTCTTTTGCGTCGCGGATGAGATGACGCGACGCGTCGTAAGATGTCCTTGCGTGGTGCGGTATTGCTTACTATAAGGTCGCCCGATGAAGGCTGGCGAGGGTGGCCTCTCTGGCGCAATTAATCACTGCCGATCCCGACGCTTTGGATGCAAGCAGGCGGGTGTGTTTAGAGGAGAGAACCGTGGACCTTTTTGACTACGCTGATGAGCTTCGTTACGGCGAACTGCACATGAAGGCAGATCCTCGCATCGGACTTCGCGCGATCGTGGCCGTGCACAATCTCAAGCGCGGGCCTGCGATCGGTGGCACTCGCTTTATCGAGTACGATGGGACCCCATCGGCGCTGCGTGACGCGATGCGTCTGGCGCGCGGCATGACGTACAAGGCGGCCATCAGCGGCTTGAACCACGGCGGCGGCAAGGCTGTCATCGTTCGCCCTCGCGGGTTGACCGACGAGCAGCGCGACAAGATCTTCCACGCCTTCGGTGAGTTCGTGGAGTCGCTCGGCGGCATCTACATCACCTGTGAGGACAGCGGGACGCGCGTCTCGGACATGAACATCGTGCGCGAGCACACCGAGCACGTGCTCGGCTTTGATCCAGGCCAGGGCTCCTCGGGTGACCCTTCACCCTTCACCGCTTACGGCGTGCGCCGTGGGGTCGAGGCAGCCGTCAAGTTCAAGCTCGGTCGCGATGATCTCGATGGCTTGAAGGTCGCCGTCCAGGGCGTCGGCAGCGTCGGCTATCACCTGGCAAAAGAGCTCCACGAGCTCGGCGCGAAGCTCATCGTCACCGATGTCTCCGACGCTTCGATCAACCGCTGCGTCAACGAGTTCGGCGCGACGGCGGTCGCTCCCGGCGAGATCTACAGCGTGGATTGCGACATCTTCGCGCCATGCGCGCTCGGCGCCATCCTCAATGATACGACGATCCCACAGCTCAAGTGCAGCATCGTCGCTGGAGCATCGAACAACCAACTCGAGGAGGATCGCCACGGTCAACAACTCCTCGAGCGCGGCATCCTCTACGCTCCTGACTACGCCATCAACGCTGGCGGCCTTATCAACGTCGCGCAGGAGTACGAGGGCTACGACGCCAAGAACGCGCGCGACAAGTGCACGAAAATCTACGACACGATGATGGGCATCTTCGAGCGCGCGGGTTCTGAAAACGCGCCCACCGCCAAGATCGCCGATCGCATCGTCGAAGAGATGATCTTCGGCGATTGATAGGCGCGCGATCGCTGGTGGGGTTTTTACTTCTGCCAGCGATATTGCTCTAAAGATAAAAAGTGAGGAGCCCGATGACTTTCTGATGAAGGGGAGTTGCCGGGCTCCTCGCTTTTTTTCACCACCTCCGCGGACATCTGAGGCTTGACGTTTTCCCTCTCATGGCCACATCTTGTGTCCCTGGTAACGCTCCCTCCATCATCCACCCCGCGAAGTGCAATGCGCCTCTTGTTTCCTTTGAACCCGAGCGCGCTGCAGAGGTATCCATGAGCGTGGTTTTATGCCCAAAGTGTTCGACGCGAAACGCATCCACGGCAGAGATTTGCCGCAGGTGTGGCGCGTCGCTCGGTGGGGGGCTCGATATCGACACGCTCAAGTCCGCGCCGCAGTCCACCCTCAAGGGAATCCCGATGGCGGAGTCCTTGCTCGGCGGTAGGTGGCTTATCGAGGACGCGATCGAGCGCGAGGCAGGGTTGTTCCTCGCGCGTGATATCCAGAGCGGCGAGCAGGTGACGATCAAGCGGTTGAACGAGAACGCCGCGCGTGATCGCGTGCAGCGCTCGAGCTTCTTGCAGGAGGCAAACCTCCTGCTCTCGCTCAAACACCCCAACGTCTTGCGCGCGCTCGATGTCATCGAGGATCACGCGCGCCCCTCGATCATCTTCCAGCATCACCCGCGTCAGGCTGCCAGCCTCGCGATGCTGCTCGAGCATCACGGGCGCCTCCCGCTCTGTGTGGCGGTGAGCTTTCTTCGTCAGCTGCTCTCGGCGCTCGAGCATATCCACGAGGCTGGCGTGCTCCACCGCCAACTCTCTCCCACCGCGATCCTGGTGAGAGAGGAGGGGGACGTGGGCGCGCCGTCGATGTTTTTGACCGACTTCGGGTTGGCGGATGTGCGCACCGGCAAGTCTGGCGCGAGCAAGCGCTCTGGGACGCTGATGGGCATGCGCGCTGGAGACGCCTTGAGCCAGATCGAGCCATCTCCTTACATGGCCCCAGAGATGCTCTCGCTCGAGTCCTCTCGCCGCACAGACCTGTACTCGTTGGCGGTGATTTTCTTCGAGATGTGCACGGGCTCGCTCCCGGTCGCTGCGGAGAGCAAACACCCCGAGACCATCTCGCGCCAGATCGTAAATCAACCTCCCACGCCTCTTCGACAACTGCTCCCCTACGCGAGCGAGGAGCTCGAGTCGCTCGTGAAGAGCATGCTCCAGAAGTCCGGCAACGCCAGACCGCAGGACGCGCGCGAGGTGCTCGAGGCGCTGAGTGTTTGCCCCGAGTACGACGCCGAGGAGATGGTCATGATCCCGCGTGGGTCTTTCCAGCAAGGCTCCTCCACCTCTGATCCTCAGGCCAGGAAGGAGGAGCAACCTGCAAGAACGGTCTCACTCGACACCTACTCGATCGACCGCTTCCCGGTCACTGTGGCGCAGTTCAAGCGGTTCCTCGACCACACGCATTACGACATGCCCGACGAGTGGAGCAGCTTTAACGATCCTGAGCATCACCCGAACCGCCCCGTGGTGTTTGTGAGCTGGGAGGACGCCGAGGCGTACGCGAGCTGGATCGGAAAGCGCCTGCCGACCGAGGCGGAGTGGGAGAAGGCCGCGCGCGGCGAACATGGGCGGATTTACCCATGGGGGGATAAAGCGCCAGACGAGAAGCTCGCATGGTTTGGCGGCAAGGCACACCCCGCAGAGGTCGACGCGCACCCCAGAGGCGCGTCCGTTTATGGCGTTCAGGATCTCGCTGGTAACGCCTTCGAGTGGGTGGGCGATTGGTACGAGCGCCGCTACTACCGAAGCGCTCCCTCGAGCAACCCCAAGGGGCCTGACAGCGGCAAGAAGCGCGTCTTGAAGGGGGGCTCGTTCGCGCACCCCGACTTCGCGCTCCGTTGCGCTGTGCGTGGGCGCTACATTCCTGGCGAGCGCCGCGCGAATCACTCCTTCCGTTGCGCCTGGTCCTTGCGCCACTGATCCTTCGAAATCATCGCGCTCTTCTCCTGATGTTATGCCACGAGCACCGCATCGTTTGCGGCCCTATGAAAAGATTGCGGGCCAGTGATGCGGCTGTGTGCTCGCGCGCGGGTGCCCCGAACGCCTGACCTTCATCGTCACCTTGCTGGCAGAACAAGCCATCGAAGCCATGGTTCCTGGCGCGGGTGAGGTTGGCCTGGCGCCAGAGACACCCCGAGAGCGATGCTGGCACGGGAGATGCTGTAGAACAGTCGTGCTGGCGCCAGAGGATGCGATGGCATCTCCCGTGCCAGCATCGCTCTCGGCCACCAGCATCGCTCTCGGCCACCAGCTTCGCGCGAACGGCGCTCCGATCGGATGTGTCATGCGCAGGCACGATGAGGCATACTCACTCTCGAGAGCCGTGCAAATAACCGAGCAATGAGGGTTCGATGTCAAAGGGAACGAGACCAGGGATGGCGTTTGGGGTTGTCGCGAGCGTCATGCTCCTCACCGCGAACATGTTTGCCTGTGATAATGGGAGCAAGGACAAGCCCGATACCACCGCGAGCGCTTCCAGCGCGAGCGGGGAGGGCGCGTCAAAATCACCCGATGGCGTGAAGGGGGACGGCAACTTTTTGGTCGAACCTCCCGCGACCGCGCTCCCTGCGGACGCGACCCCGGGCGGACATCTGCGCGTCGGGCTCGCGCACGAGGACCTCGCGTTTAACAACCTGATCCGTCACCCAGATCGCGTCCCGCTGATCAATGGCCTGATTCAAGAGCCGCTCGCCAGACATCACCCGCAAGATCCCACACGCTTTGTCAAGGGATTGGCCGACCGCGTCGAGATCAGCGAGGATGGCCGAACATTCACCATTACATTGAAAGAGGGCGTGCGCTGGCCTGCGCCACCGCACCCGAAGATCGATGAGGATGAGTCGCTCGGCTTCCTCAAGGAGCCTCACGAGGTCATCGCTGAGGACCTCCTGTTTACCGTCAGTCTCTTCTTCGGTCCGCTCAAGACGGCGGAGTTGACTGGGTTCGAAGGGATGGAGTCGATCAAACAACTCGATGATCACACCGTCGAGATCACCTGGAAGTATCCCTCGCACGAAGCGCTCGTGCTCCTGCTCTCACTGCGCATCCAACCCAAGTGGCTCTTCTCTCGAGACTTGCAAGGGAAGGTGATGCCGGATCAGATGCTCCTCCCGCTGTTCGAGCGCCACTGGGCGCACGCGTACCCGATCGGTCTGGGGCCTTACCGCGTCAAGAGTTCACAGGCAGCCGTCGGCATCTGGCTCGAGCGCAACCCGGACTTTCACGGTGAACCTGCCATGCTCGACAGCATGGAACTGCGCGACATCGACGACGAGCAGCAGCGCATCGATCTCATCACGGCGGGAGACCTCGATCTGACGATCTTGCCGCCGACAAAGCTCGACAGCATCAAGGATGTCCCGCGCGTCGAGCACGCAGAGCTCAAGCTCTTCACGTATTACTTCATCGGTTACAATAACCAGCGCGCGCCGTTTGACGACGCGCGCGTTCGACGCGCGCTCTCGCACTCTGTCGACCGACCGCGCATCCTGGCCGAGGCGTTCGGGTCCGCGGCGACCATCACCGATAGCCCCTTACTCCCTGATCATCCAGCGCAGCCCGAAGATGGCGCGTCGGTTGGATTTGACCTCGAGCGCGCCAGGGCGCTGCTCGACGAGGCTGGCATCAAGGACACCGACGGCGATGGCACGCGCGAGTTCGAGCGCGATGGCAAAAAGCAACCCTTCTCCATCACGTTGCTCAGCTACAACCGCCCCGATTGGCAGAAGGCGACCGCGATCTGGCGCGAGGATCTTGCCAAAGTCGGCGTCAAGCTCGAGCTAAAGGAGAGCGGCTCGCCAGCGCGCACCAAGGAGGTCTTCACGCGCGACTACGACGCCATGATCGCTGGTTGGGGGACGGGTTATTCGAACCGCCTGCACGAGATCTGGCACTCCTCCAAATCTGACCCGCGCGAGCTTAACTACGTGCAGTTTAAAAACGCCGAGGCGGACAGGCACCTCCAGCTCTTGCAGACAGACCACGACCACACAAAGCGCCTCGAGAGCATGCGCGCGTTCGACACCATCGTCCGCAAAGAGCAGCCCTACACCTTCCTGTTCATCCCGCATCGCATCGTCGTATGGAACGCGCGCGTGGCAAACGTCAACATCGAGAAGTTCGCGCCGCAGTTCGATCCTCGTGATTGGTACATCCCCACCTCCGAGCGCCTCTCTCGAAAAGCAGACGGGGGCGAGGAGGCAAAGGCCCCCTCGCCCCCGAAAGAAGCGGCGGATACGACCCCGTAAGTCTTGCTTACGGGGTGTCCTCAGGAATCACTGCGCGGGCTCGATCGTCTCGGATTGCATCGACGCCGCGTCCACTTGCTCGACGGTGAATGGCATCTCGAACGATGTGTTCGTGAGCCAGTCTCCGAGCAAGTGGTCATAGAATGGTGAGTCGCGGTGGTGCACCTGGCCTCCTGGGAAGTTGAAGCTCGAGGTGAAGCCCTCCGCCTTTCCTTCCACAACCATGCGCATCGAGGGGCCCGAGCCAAACGTGTAACTCCCGGTCCCATCACCGCCCGAGGGGTTGGCGACGTTGACCGTGAAGAGCCCACCTGGCGCAGCATTTGGCCCGTTGTCGAAGTCTCCCGTGAGCGCGGAGAGCAAGTCCGCGCTCAACGTCAAGGTGTGGACGCGACCCCAGCGCCAGTCGTCTGGCGTGGCGCTCCCGAAGACCTCCTCGATGTTCTGCGCGGCCAGATCGAGCGCTGCTGCGAGCGTCTCGGCGCGTGTCTCGACCCCTTCGGTGCTGACATCATCCCAATAACTCTCTCCGCCATCGAGCTTCTCCGGGTCGACGAGCAACCAGTAGAGGACGCGGAACTCGCCGCGGCTGCTACGCGGGACGCCAACTCCGGCCATTGCTGCTGCGGCGTCGAACTCATCCTCGAGGATCTTGTCTGCGACCGTGTAGAGCACGACGTGGAAGGCGGCGCAGCCGATGGATGCCTCGGCTTCAGGTCCTTCGATCTTGCCAGCGGTCATCGGGTCGCTGCCATCGAGGCCCGTGGGGCAGGTGTAGTCCCAGGCTCGGAGCGCGGCCAGCAAGTCTGTGGCGCGCGGTGACAGCGTCGCTTCGTCGGCTGCGGTCAACAGCCCTGGGACCATCTGCTCGGCGATCCATGAGTGGTTGTCCCCTTGGATGAAGCTGTGCGTCTCGGCGGTGTGCATCTGACTATCCTGGAGCAAGTCCACGATCCTTGCCTGGCGCGCGCCTGGCGCCATGTAGACCGTTTGCAAGGGGGGATAGCCCTCGTTGCCTGGGATGCCATCGAGCATGTCATCGGTGATCGCGGCGTTGGCGGTGGCGATGAAGTTGTTGCTCGGGTTCTCGAGCTGAGGCAGCTCGTCGGCCTTGATCAACCCCTCGCTCCATTCATACTCGCCATTGCCGGGGAGCGGCAGCCACGCTGGCGCTGCGGTCACATCCCACTCTCTGCGCGGGACGCCCGCGAAGGGGTAATAGGAGATGTTCCCCTGACGATCGATGAGGACGAAGTTAAACCCTGCGGCGGTGCTGCCAGAGAGCAGCTCCTTTGCCTCCGACATCGACTTCATCCTCCCCATGTTCAGGAAGAGCTTGAGGTCGAGGTCGGAGTCTGCGAGCACGCTCTTGAGCGTGACTGCTGTTCCTGCCTCCTCGTCGATCGAGAGGACAGGGCCATGTCCCGGGACAAAGAGCAAGACCTCATCTTGTGTGCCGGAGGCGTGCGTGACGGTGAAGTTCTTTTCGATGAACTGCACCTCGGCGCCATCGCGCATCACGCCGTCACCGCTCGCGCTGAGTTCCTCGATGTAGACATCGACAAGATCCCAGTACGCGACAGTCGCGCTCCAGGCGACCTCCTCGGAGTGCCCGATCATGATCCCTGGCAAGCCCGCGAAAGACACACCGGCGGCGTGAAAATCACCCGTCCCTTCTGTCACCGCGTCGATCTCGGCGAGGTACCAGAGCGCGGGGTTGGTGAGCGCGAGGTGAGGATCGTTGGAGAGGATGGCGTGGTCCTCTTCGTTGAGCGCAGGCGCGGTCGCCCAAGAGTTCGAGCCAAAGGGGCCTTCGCCGCGCATCTTACGCACGCCCTCGAGGCGTGCGTGCGCTTCGTCGATGGCGCCCTTGGCGCGCACGAGCTCCGGCTGCACGCGGGTCAGGTCGAGCGCGCGAGGCAAGGGTTTGACGCCGGTGAGCGAGCCGAGCGAGGTGTAGGACTCTCCCGCCGAGGTGATGATCGGGCTGTCCGCGTCCAGGTGATCCCCGAGGTAGAGGTCTTGCGCGAACGTTGTGGGCAAGTTCGCCACAGCGCTGGCTGCCGAGAGCTCACTCGAGGCGATGTCCATCAACGAGTTCAAGAAGAGCAGCCCCACCGCGATAGAATCCTGAGGTTCCCAGGCGGGGATGTTCCTGGCGTTGATGAGCGCGTAGTCATACTCCTCGGACAGCGTCGCGCCGTTGCGATCCTCCTCGAGGTCGGCCAACCATGCGTTGACGCCGCGCGTGTAGGCGTCCACGGCACCGCGCGTCTCATCATCGAGGTCGGCGTAGAGCTTCTCCTCCAAAAACTCGCCATCGCGCGTGGAGAGCAGCTTGCGTGTCTCGATGTCGATGTTGATGGCGTCGTCGTACTTGACCGCGACCAGCGAGGAGAGGCGCCCGCGCCCGAGTCTTCGGCGCAGGTCCATCTGCGCGAAGCGGTGCGCGGCGTGGTAATATCCCTGCGCCGCGTAGCAGTCATTGTTTGTCTGGCAGCGTAAGTGCAACACACCCATCGCGTCGAAGTTCACCGTGACCGGCGCGCTCAAACCCTCGATACGCAATCCCATCTGCTCGGGTGGCATATCTGCCATATCCGAGCCCTCTTCACCCATGTCCTCGCCGCCCATATCCTGGCCAGGGGTCATGTCTTCGGTGGACTCGGACATATCCTCCTCTGTGGAGGCCATGTCCGGCGTCGTCGAGGGGGTCGTCGTGTTGTTCTCGTCGTTGTTCTTGCCGCAAGCGAACAGGCTCGTCGCGAGCAGCGCGGCACACATCAGGAGGACGTGCTTTCGCATAGAAAGACCTCGTCAAAAGAGGGAAAAAAGAAACGGTTCGTGTTTTCGCTCTGTAAGATGACGCTTTCTTGGAGAGGTTGCAAACTCAGTGGTGGTTAAAAACCGCCACCATAGAGGAGGTAGAAGTCATTGCCCCCATCCTCTCCGGTGAGACCTCGCGCATATCCGGCACGCAACGTCCCGCCAAGGTAGTAACCGAGCATGGTCGTCAACAGCAGCTCGCCGCCAACGCCGACGAGCAGGTCTGCGTCCGCGAGGTAGCCGTTAAAGGCCGCGCCCGTATCGACAAAGGCGCGCCCTTTGATCTGGCGGAGATAGAAGGGCACGGTGGCGAACCCGCGCTCGAGGTCGAGGATCGGGAAGCGGTACTCCGCCGAGTTCAGGAAGTAGCGCGTGCCTCGCTGGATTCCTTGAGGATAACCACGCACGACCAGCGAGCTCGATGCGCCTTGAAAGACGATGCTCTGGAGGACGTTCTGCGGGCCGTTTCCGCCCATGCCGTAAGAGAGCTGCTGTCGAAAATCACTCGAGATGACGCCGCCAAGCATCGTCAGCGCCAACGCGTGGCGCTCCAGCAGCGGGTTTGGCACGAACCCGAGCACCGAGTAATTCAGCGAGAGCGAGCGATAATCACTCCCGATCGCTGGCGAGCGCAGGCTCGCGGTCAGCGCCGTCGTGATGCCGCGCTCGACCGAGACGGAGTAAGGGTAGCGCTCGAGCCAACTGTAGGAGAGCGTGGCGGAGGTCTGATTGTACCAGCCGAGCTCGGGATCGACGGGTTCGATATCACCGGGCTCGAAGTCGATCTCGGGGCGCGTCAGGTAGTCCCTGTGATCGAGGATATAGGCCAGGGAGAGCGCTACCGAATCGCGCGTGCTGGCGATCGGGTAGGTCAGGCGAAGCTGCGCGAAGTTTTGCTGCTCGAGGTAGGGGATGTACCTGCTCTCTGCAAAGAGCCCGCCCGCGTTTTGATATGACCTGTGCGCGGCGGTGAGCGAGAGGTTGACCGGCCAACCATAGTACGCATAGCTCGCGCCGAGGTTTGGCTGCGTGCGCTGGAAGGCGCTGTTGTAGGTCGCGCCGAGCGAGACCTCGTAGGTGTGCCTCCCCATCGGGTCGACGCCGAGCACCGTCAGCCCGGCGCCAGCACCTCCGGTCGTCGCGCCAAGCTCCGGGAAGAAAAAGAGTGGCTTTAGCCACGCCATTGGTTTGTAGGCGCCTTGCTTCCATTCATCCTCGAGGATCTCCGGGTAGCGCCGCCACGCCTGACGGCGGAGGCCCGGCGCTGCGGGTCTGTCGGCGCGCGCTTCTTCCTCGAGCGAGAAGCGCGCGATGTCATAACCGCGCGCGGTGTAAGTCGTGACATAGACCCACTTGCCATCGTGAGTGATTTGCGGTGAGAAGACGCCAGTGATGACGTCGCTGACCTGCCGCACGCGGCGAGTGGAGAGGTCCATTGCGTGGATATTGTAGACGCCGCCCCGGTCGCTGCTGAAGTAGAGCAGCCCGTCGGGGCCAAAGGTAGGATCGAGGTCCATCGCCTCGTCGCGCATCAACGGGGTGAGGCGCTCTTCCTGACCTCCCTCACCATCGAGCCTGTAGTGCCACAGGTCGCGCTGCCGAAGGTCGAGGCGCCACCAGCTGAAGACGATCCCCTTTCCATCGGGCGTAAAAATAGGGGTGGCGATTTGTTGCCAGTGTCGCTCCTCTTCCCAGGGGTGCGAGAGGCCCGAGATGAGGACGCGCTCGGGGCCATAGAGCCCGCCATCGCGCACCTGTCGCAAGACCAACTCCATCGTCCCGCCGCGATTTCTCACATACGCGAGCAGGTTGCCATCGGGAGAGATGACGGGCTCGCGAGCGCGCTCGGCGTGTGTCAGGCGACGCTCTGTGCCCGACCTCACGTCCCGCACGAAGAGATCCTCGTAGCGGTAGACGTTGCGCTCGATCATGCGGCGAGAATAAATCAGACGCTCGCCATCTGGGAACCAGTTCGAGGTCCCGGCGGCGGCGTCGACCTGGAAGTCGCTCTCGATCTGGGTGTGCGGTTCGGACGCGTCTCGGTGGACGTGCGTGTGCGCGAAGCGCGCGTGGCGCTTGAGCGTGTTGTAGTAAAAGGCGACCTCGTCATGGCCGGGGCGAACCCTGGGGAACTTGGACTCGCCGCCCCTGGTCGTGATGAACTCGAGGTTTGTCTCGCCGCGCGCGCGCACCCTGTCCGCGAGCGCCTGTGATCGAGCGCGCGCCTCATCGACCCAGATGTTCCACATCTCCTCGAAGGTCTCGCCAGTGATTTGCTTCGCGGCCTGGTTCATCGAGTAGGGGACGACGCGCGAGCCGAGCAGGTGGTTAAACTCGGTGAGGAAGGCTTCGCCGTGACGTTTGCTCATCCAATCGATGAAGAAGCAGCCAAAGAGGTAGACGACCGAGCCAAACGGCCATCGCATGGTGGCGTTGGAGACCTGGCCGAGCGTGAAGTTGTCTCTGCCACTCAATAACTCGGCGCGCAGCCACATTTGGTAGAGCGAGCTGTTGACTCGACCTGTTCCCGTGCGCGCGGATTCGTGGTAGGTCGCCAATCCTTCGATATACCACCGAGGGAGGAGCTGGTTGGGGTTGTAGAGCTTCCCCACGACCGCGTTGATCCAGGATGGGAGCTTGCTAGTGGTGTCGAGGTGAAGGATGTGCACGTACTCGTGGTAGACGAGGATGCGAATCCAATCATCGTAGTAGCCGAGGACGGAGTCGGACTCGGGGGGCATGCCGTAGATGTTGATGACGTTGCGGCCATAAACCTGCGCCGAGCCGTTGGCGACATCGAGCCTGTCGGTCACGTTGACGTGGGTGCGTGAGGCGGGCTCCCAGTCGAGCAAGGGGGAGAGGATGGCGTGTGACTCCTCGCATGATCGGGCGACCTTGCGCGCCAGATCATCGAGGCCATCGGCGTAGTGAATATAAAAGTGTGGGGTGGTGATCGTCTCGTATTCGAGTCTCGGATCATCGAGGGCGCGTCCCTCTCTCGGGAGAGAGAGGAGCGTGAGGAGCAAGGAGAGCGAGATAAACGCTCGCTGCCAACAAGAGGTGTGCACCTTAGCCCTCCGAGCGCACCGCGGGATCAACCAACTCCTGTCATCAATAGCTACTGATGCGTCGAGAATCAATCACAGTCCTTTGTGTGATGTGGTTTCTCGAATGGAGCAGAGAAGTGGTTCGAGGTGTTTGCTCAAAGAGAGTGTAAGCGGGATAGGATGTTGCTCGGAGCAGCGAAAATCGGGCCGAAAGCGCCTCTCGTGCTTGTATGATGACCGGGGTCTGGTGACAATGGAACTGCGTGTACCTGCGGGAATCTTTTAGAGAATATGTGAGAGAATTTGTTGTGACGAAACCGAAGTATGTTGTGGGTGTCGGGGCTTCCGCTGGAGGGCTCGACTCCCTGAAACGCCTCGTCAGCACGATCCCGAAGGGAGAGACGGGGATCGCGTTCGTGATCGTCCAGCACCTCAACCCCGAGCATCGTTCCTTGATGGTGGAGCTGCTCCAACGCGAGGCGGCCGTGCCGGTGTTGGGGATCGAGGATGGCCTCGAGGTCGAGGCGGAGCATGTCTACATCGCACCGGCTGGCTCCTTGGCGACGATCGACGAGGGGTTCTTTCACCTCGAGAAGATCGGCCACGACGAACACAACCGTCACCCGATCGATGCCTTCCTCGTCTCGAACGCCGCAGAGATGGGCGCGAACTCCATCGGGATCGTGCTCTCGGGATCGGGAAATGACGGGATGAAGGGGGTGAACTCCATCGCGAATGCAGGTGGCGTGACGCTCGCGCAAGACCTGAACAGCGCGCAGTTTAGCGGGATGCCGAGGAGCGCGATCTCATCGGGTGTCATCGATTATGTGATGCCGCCCGAGGCGATGGTCAGCGCCATCTTGCGCCTGTTGCGCGAGCGACCCGCGCCTTCCACGCCAACGATCACGAAGAAGCCAGAGCACGAGCTCGAGGCCGAGCCTGCCATGGAGCGGCTCTTCGGAATCATCTACGGACAGACCGGGCTCGACCTGACGCAGTACAAGGATCGCACGGTCACGCGCCGCACCGAGCAGCGCATGGTCGCGCGTGGGCTCACCTCCGTGCACGACTACGTCAACCTGGTCGACGAGGACCCGGACGAGCTGCAAACGATCTATCAGGAGATCCTTATCGGGGTGACCTCCTTCTTCCGCGATCGCGACATGTGGCGCGTGCTCGAGGAAGAGGTCATGCCCGAGGTGTTGGCCGAGTGTGTGGAGAGTGATGAGCCTGTGCGCATATGGTCGGCCGGGTGCTCGACTGGCGAGGAGGTCTACTCTCTCGGGATGAGCTTCCACCGCGTGATGAATCGGATGGGGGTCTGGCACGACACCAAGATCTTTGGCACCGATATCAATCAACGCGCGCTCGACATCGCCAGCAACGGGCTCTACTCCTTCGATATCGAGGCGCAGCTGACCGAGGAGGAGATCAAGGAGTTCTTTGGCAAGACGCAGCATGGTTACCAGGTCAAGGCGTTCCTGCGCCGGAGCTCGGTCTTCGCGCGGCAGAACGTCTTCCATGATCCTCCCTTCACATCACTCGATCTCGTGATGTGTCGCAACCTGTTGATTTACCTCGATCCCGATCTTCAACGCCGCACGCTATCGCGGCTCGCCTATGGCACGCGCGTGGGGGGCGTGATCGTGCTTGGGAGCAGCGAGACGCTCGAGCCGTTTACCAATTACTTCGAGCCGATCAGTCGCAAGTGGAAGATCTACCGCAAGGTGCGCGAGATCCCGGTGAACCTGCAACTCGTCAGCAGCGGCTCGACCCTTCGCCAGCCGATCAACACGCAGGCATTCGGCTCGCGAGGGCTGGCGCAACTCGGCGTGGTGCGCCAGAACCTCGATCGCTTCTACGACGAGCTCACCCGAGAGCTCGACGTGGCGGTGCTTGTCATCGACTCCGATTACTCGCTCATCTACAACGTCGGGGATACGCGCAAGGTCTTGCAGATGCCCGTAGGCAAGACCTCGGTGAATATCTTCCAGCTGATTCACCCCGCGCTCGCGCACTCGCTCCGCGTGGCGCTGCGCCGCGTGGCGAAGGATCAGGAGTCGGTGGTCTTTCGAGGTCTTAGCCTCGGCGATGGCGGTCCTCCTGTGTGTCTTCGTGTCTCCTCGGTGCACCACGGCTCGCAGTCCAACGCGAGCTCGATCATCTACATTTACGAAACCGAGCAGTGGAGCGAGCGCGTCAAGGCGCTCTCGAGTGACGCGACGCTTCCTCCCGGTAACGCGCTCACCGAACTCGAGCACGAGCTGCGCTTCACGCAGGAGAGCTTGCAGGCCACCATCGAGGAGCTCGAGACGGCCAACGAGGAGCTCCAGGCGACCAACGAGGAGCTGCTCGCGAGCAACGAGGCGCTCCAGTCGACGAACGAGGAGCTCCAGTCCGTCAACGAGGAGCTCCACACCGTCAACGCCGAGCACCAGGAGAAGATCAAGCAGCTCACCACGCTCAATGACGACATGGATAACCTGCTGCGCGCCACCCAGATCGGCACCATCTTCCTCGACTCGTCGCTGCGGATTCGCAAGTTCACCAACAACATCGCCGAGTGGTTCCACCTGATGCGTCAGGACATCGGGCGTCCGATCGCGCACTTTGCCTCCAATGATATCGGCCCCGACATCTTCACGCTCGCTCGCGAGGTGCTCTCGACGGCGCGCGTTCGCGAGGTCGACATCGAGCCCAGAGGGGGGAGGGCGCCGATGGTCGTGCGTCTGCTCCCATTCTATAACAGCGAGGGAGATGTCGACGGCGTCGTGATCACCTTCATCGACATCGCGCAGTGGGTGCTTGCCGAGCGAAAGCTCAAGTATATTTTCGAATCACTGCCTACGCGCGCGGCGTTCTATGATCCTACCGAGGAGAGGTTCCTGTACAGCAGTCAGGCTTTTCGGGCATCCTGGGACGTGGAGAGTGTGCAGAGCATCTCCTTGCGAGAGCTACTACAGGCACGCTGCGACGAGGGGGCGGCCGAGGCTGCCATCTCGCAGATCATGGCCATGGGCAGCGAAGGGATCGAGATCGATCTCGCTGTCAATCAGGATGCCCGCTCCTGGAGCTGCGTGCGCTTGCCGCCACCTGCGAACGGGATCTTGTTCACGGAACGCGAGAAGAAAGAACCATGAGTAACTTTTCCAAATTCAACAGCCTGAGAATGCGCGCCGAAGAGCTCGTCGGAGGGGAGAGGAGCGCGCTCGATCCATCCCTCGATCATGTCAATGATCTCGTGCACGAGCTCAACGTATATCGTGGTGAACTCGAGCTACAGTCTTCGGATCTTGTCGACGCGCAGGTCGCGCTCGAGCGCTCGATCACCACGTGGAAGAACTTCTTCGACGAGTCCTCTTCTTTCTTCCTGATCCTCGACGAGCACCACCGCGTGCGCGCCATCAATCGCGCCGCGCTCGACTTCCTCCGGCTCGACATCGCAAAGATCGAAGGGCAGCCCGTCTACGGGTTGTTCCCCGCCCCGCGCCGCCCCGAGGTCAAGACCTTCCTCGGGAGGATCTTTAACAACCTGCTGCGAAACGAGCAGCACTTGATGATCCGCTGTTTTGTCGATGACGATCTCGTCGAGACACAGCTCCAGGCGCGCTGCATTGGCCAGGACGAGGATATCGCGCTCCTGCTCCAGCTCGCTGATTTCCGCGAGCTCGCGGAGCTTCACACCGAGCGAATGCTCATCGAAGAGGCGTTCGCGCACACGCTCGAGCCGACCTTTATCGTCGATCGAGCCAGGATTCCGCGCATCCTCTTCCACAACAACCGCTTGCTCTCCTTCCTCAAGGTGCGCAACATCTCGCCAGGGCAGTCGCTCCGCTCCACGATGCAACACCTGCTCGAGGAGCCCAGACTCAACGCGCTCATCGACGCGATCCGCAACCCGGAGGAGACAAACTCTTGCGTCTTCCCCATCGAGTCGAGCGGGGTCACGCGCTGGTTTAACTGCACCCTCAAGGCGATCGATACCCCCACCGGATTCCAGGGGACCATCGGCTCGATCAAGGAGCTCGATCAGAGCAACGAGGTCCCCGAAGACAGCGAACGCTATCGCTTGCTCGGTCTCGTCGCTGGCGGCGTCGCGCACGACTTCTCCAACCTGATCAACGTCGCCAACACGCTGATCGCGGCAGGGCAGATGCTCTCCAAAAAAGACGAGGATCTTCAGGAGACCTTCCAGGAGCTCGGCTCCATCATGAAGCACACCCAGCACCTGGCCGAGCAAGTCACCTCGATCATGCGCGATGAGCAGCCCACCGATGAACAGGTCGCGCCCTTCGAGTCCCTCAAGTTCATCTCGAGCACCTTGCGCCATATCGTTGGCCCGGCGCACAAACTCCAGCTCCACCTCGACTTCCAGGAGGAAGAGCTGCTGCTCGATATGGCCGCCATCAACCTCTGGCAGATCTCCTTTAACCTCGTCTCCAACGCGCGCGATCACGCCACCTCGAATGTCTGGGTGCGCGCGCGCAAGGAAACCATCGATGATGGCAAGCCATACCATATGCGCGTCCCCAATGGGGTCGCGCTCCACCTGATCGTCGAGGATGACGGCCCGGGCGTCTCCAACGAGATCGCCACCTCCATCTTCGCGCCCACCGTCACGAGCAAGGAAGGGGGCACTGGCCTCGGACTCGCCACCGTCGACTGGATCGTCAAGCGCCAGCGCGGCGCCGTCTGGTTCGAGGATCGCAAAGGAGGAGGCGCCATCTTCCACGTCTTGCTCCCTGCGGTCGCTCCATCCTCGACCTCGGAACGACAGGAGGCGTGAACCACAACCCGCTCGCCCGCAAAAAGAAGCCGCCGAAAAATAATGCTGGATGGAATCAGTCGATCTGAAACCTCTCAGCATTATTTTTCGGCGGCTTCTTTTTGCTCAGGCCACCGAGCCGTTTCAGTCATCGAGGACACAGGGCAATGCCCTGTGTCCTCGATGCTCGAACATCAAGGTTCGGTGATGGTCTGTGTCTCCTCGATCGGATCTTGCTCGATGATCTCGAAGACGACGCGGCGGTTTTTGGCCGAGTCCGCGTCGGACTTCTCTTCCTTGATCAACGGCTCGGTGTCTCCGTAACCCTTGGTCGTCAAGCGAGAGCCCTTGACGCCTTTCTTCACGAGGTACTTCTTGACCGCCTCTGCGCGATCACGCGACAGGCGCTTGTTGTACCCTTTCTCGCCGGTCTGATCCGAGTGACCCGCGATCTCGATGCGCTTGAGCTGAGGGTACTTCACGAGCACCTCGGCGACCTCATCGAGCGTCCCGTAGGACTCGGGGCGAATAACCGCCTTGTCGAAGTCGAAGAAGATCTTCTCGGTGATTTCGATGTTCTTCTTCGTCACGATGACGCGTGTCTTCGGCTTCTCCTCGGGGCATCCACCATTGGTGGCAGGGCCAGCCTTGTCTGGGCACTTGTCATCGACGTCTGCGATCGAGTCCTGATCATTGTCTGGATCAGGGCAGCCGTCCTCGTCCTCGAATCCGTCCTTGTCCTCGGCTTCCGTCGGACACTTGTCCTCGGCGTCCTTTACCCCATCCTTGTCGTTGTCATCTTCAGGGCAGCCATCCTCATCCTCGAAGCCATCCTTGTCTTCTGCGTCCGTGGGGCATTTGTCATCGGCGTCTGCGATGCCATCGCCATCGTTGTCAAGATCGGGGCAGCCATCCTCGTCCTCGAATCCGTCCTTGTCCTCGGGCTCGGTCGGGCATTGGTCTTGGGGAGCGAAGATGCCGTCGCCATCCGAGTCCACGGGTTCTTCGACGACATCGGCATGTGGCGCGTAGGTCAGGCCCGCGATGGCGCGAAAACGTGGCGAGCCATAGCCCTGGATGATCCCGGTGCCTGCGCCTGCCATGACGCTGAGGTCCCTGGTGAAGAACCACTTGCCGCCGAGCAACGCTTCGATCGGCGCGATGTTCGCGTCGAGGCCACCTTCAGTCGTCTTGGCGAGCTGCCTCCTTCCGAAGATCTCGAAATCGAGCGCGAGCGCGTCCGCCAACACGAACCACTGCGCTCCGAGTCGAAACTCGAAGTCAGGCCCGAGCTCGAGGTCGCGAACCTCTGTGCCATTGTTCAAGCGCGCGCCGAGGTTGGCAGCGAGCATCAACGAGCCAAGGTGTGCGCTCGCGATAAGCGAAGGGGTGATGGTGACGCTGTCGTCCGCGACGAACGTGGTCTTGCTCCCGGTGGGAAAGCCCGCCGCCAGCGACGCCGCGAGCCCGACGCGATCAGTCGACCAGATGGTCCCCTTGGCGCGAGCGCGCAGGTTCCCAGCGACAAAACCAGAGAACTCACCGCCCCCCTCGAGCACGCCCTCGGTGTTCCCCGTGTTGATGGGGTAGAGCGGCATCTGGAGATCGAGTTGGAGGCGGTCGAACAACCCGACCCCCAACATGAGGTGCGCGGCCAGTTGTTGATCGACCACGCTCGAGATCTCGCCATCTGGCGCGGTCTCGAAGAGTAGTGGTTGGTTCGCGTAGTTCAGGATCAACGCAGCGCCAGGTTTGAAGTGCCCGAGCGTCGCCGCGCCCTCTGTCGAAAATACGGTGTCTGGCGCGAGGTTGGCTCGGAAGTTCTGAATATCTGGGGTGTTGGCCTGCTGCGCGACCGCTTGCGTGGGGATGGCGAGCAGGCAGAGGAGCGCCAGGCTATGAATGATAACTTTGTTCACGAACACTCCGGTGGAGTTTGAGATACTGAGGTTCACACGAGTCGCCGGACACAAGCACGTGAAGGATACCGATCCTTCGTCAAGCGTTGGCCGTTGCCTTCGGCGAGTCGCGATTGGGGTTGTTTCTATAGAGAGATAGGCTCGCCGGATCTTTGCGCGGCGAGCCTATCTCCAGGGTGCTCTTAGAATCGTCGTCGTCGGCGGAGGCCGAGGAAGCCAAGCACGAGGAGGAAGGCTCCCACGAGGTTGCTCGGGCCAGCGTTTTCGCTCACGCTCGAGCAGGAGGCGACGCCATGGCCCGTGAGGGTGCCATCCGCTTCCGTCTTGACCTCATCATCGCAAGCGTCTCCGATCATATCCTCGTCCAGGTCGACTTGATCGGGGTTCGCGACGCGCGGGCAGTTGTCCACGTCATCATTGACGCCGTCTCCGTCGTCATCGTCAGCGCATGCGTCGCCGATGCCATCCTCGTCTGTGTCTGCCTGGTCGTCGTTGGCAACGAGCGGGCAGTTGTCGTCTGCGTCATCGACGCTGTCATCATCCGAGTTGCTGTCCTGGAAGTCAGGCGTGCCATCCGCGTCGGTGTCGATAGGATCGGTGTCGAGGTTGTCATCGCCAGCCTCATCACGGTCGAGCAAACCATCGTCGTCCGAGTCATCGTCGAGCGCGTCGATGGTTCCGTCCTCGTCCGTATCCGTTGGCTCATCGAAGTTGTCGCCCACCTCGACGCCATCGCTGATGGTGTCTCCATCCGTGTCTGCGTTTTCGGGGTCGAGCCCGAGGTCTTCCTCGATCGCATCCGGGATACCATCGCCATCCGTGTCAGGCGCGGAGACCTCGATGGTGATGGCGCGCTGATCCGAAGCTTGCCCATCAGTGACTTCCAGCGTCACCGGGTGCGTCCCCACATCATCGATCCCTGGCGTCCAGGAGAGAACGTTCGATGCCGCATCGAAGGATGCTCCCGCAGGAAGATCCATGACCGCGTAGGTCAACGTGTCACCGTCCACATCCGTCGCCGCGAGCGTCTCGCTCAGTTGGTTTCCGACCTCCACGACCAGCGTCACGTTGTTTGCGGGCGTCGGCGCGACAAACACCGGCGCGTCGTTGACCGCATTCACCGTGATCGAGACCGTGGCGATGTTGCTGTCAGCGGTGCCATCGTTGGCGACGACCTCGAGCGTGTCCGCGCCGTTGAAGTCGGCGTTCGGGGTGTAGGTGAGCACGCCCGAGGCTGCGTCGACGGTGGCGCTCCCGTTGGTTGGCATGGTCGAGATGCTGTAGACGAGCGCATCTCCATCGCCATCCATTCCCACGAGCGTGGTCATCCCGGAGGTGTCCTCGTCGACCGTCAAGGTCGCGTCCGCGAGAGTCGGTGCGTCATTGCCTGCGCCGACCTCGATGGTGATGGTCGCCGTGTTGCTATCGATGGCGCCATCGTTTGCGATAAACGTGAAGGAATCACTCCCGTTGTAGTTTGCATTTGGCGTGTAGGTGAAGTCACCCGTTGCCGCATCATCGAGGGTGACTGCGCCGTTCATTGGCTGCGTGACGATGCTGTAGGTCAGCGTGTCGCCGTCCGCGTCGGTTGCCACGAGCACATCGCTCACGGCGATGTCTTCCAGTGTCGAGATGGTGTTGTCCTGCGCGATTGGCGCGTCATCGACAGGGTTAATCGTGACATCGACGGTCGCCTCGTTGCTATCCGTGGTGCCATCGTTGGCGACGAACGTGAACGAGTCACTGCCGTTGTAGTCAGCGTTTGGCGTGTAGGTGAAGTCACCCGTTGCCGCATCCGTGATGGTCACGGTTCCGTTGCTTGGCTGCGTGACGACGCTGAAAGTCAACGCGTCGCCATCTGCATCACTCGCCACGAGCGTGCCATTTGCAGGAGTGTCCTCGTCGGTTGTCAACGTGTCATCGCTCGCGACAGGAGCGTCGTTGCCCGCGCCGATGTTGATGGTCACGGTCGCTTCATTGCTATCCGTGGTGCCGTCGTTTGCGACGAACGTGAACGAGTCATTCCCGTTGTAGTTCGCGTTCGGCGTGTAGGTGTAGTCGCCTGTCGCCGCGTCGAAGGCGGTGAGCGTGCCGTTGGTGGGTTGCGTGACGACGCTATAGGTCAGCGCGTCGCCGTCAACGTCTGTTGCCGAGACGGTGTTGCTGACGGCCATGTCTTCTTGCGTCGAGATGGTCGCATCCTGTGCCACGGGCGCATCGTTGACGGGCGTGATCGTGATCGTGATGGTCGCCGTGTTCGAGTCTGCCAGGCCGTCGTTTGCCTTGAAGGTGAAGCTGTCGGTGCCGTTGTAGTCCGCGTTTGGCGTATACGCGTAAGCGCCGGTCGCCGCGTCCGTGATCATCACGACGCCGTTGGTAGGCTGCGTGACAATACTATAGGTCAACGCATCGAGGTCCGCGTCGGTCGCCGTGAGCGTCCCTGTCAACATCACGTCTTCTTGCGTCGACGCGGTATCATCGCTCGCGACCGGCGTGTCATTGTCTGCGCCAACGTTGATGGTCACGGTCGCTTCGTTGCTATCCGTGGTGCCGTCATTTGCGACAAACGTGAAGGAATCACTCCCGTTGTAGTTCGCATCCGGCGTGTAGGTGTAATCCCCAGAAGGGCTGATGAGCACGGTGCCGTTGCTCGGTTGCGTCGCGACGCTGTAAGTCAGCGGATCTCCATCGACATCGGTCGCCGAGAGCGATCCCATCACGGTCGAGTCCTCCTGCGTGGAGGTGGTCGCATCCTGAGCGACTGGCGCATCGTTCACAGGAGTCACGGTGATGGTGATGGTCGCCGTGTTGCTGTTGGCGGTCCCATCATTGGCGCGGAACGTAAACGAGTCACTCCCGTTGTAGTTTGTGTTTGGCGCGTAAGTGTATGCGCCCGTGTTCGCGTCGAACGCGGTCAACGTGCCGTTGGTGGGCTGCGCCACGACGCTGTAGGTCAACGCGTCGCCGTCTGCATCGGTCGCTGCGAGCGTGCCGTTGGCTGATGTGTCCTCGTCCGTCACGAGCGAATCATTGCTCGCGACAGGAGCGTCGTTGGCCGCGCTGATGTTGATGGTGATGGTCGCGGTGTTGCTGTTGGTGGTCCCATCATTGGCGCGGAAGGTAAACGAGTCGCTCCCATTGTAATCCGCATCTGGCGTGTAAGTGTAAGCGCCTGTGCTCGCGTCGAATGCGGTCAGCGTCCCGTTCGCAGGTTGCGCCACGATGCTGTAGATCAGCGCATCGCCGTCCACATCGGTCGCTGCGAGCGTGTCGCTGACCGGCGTGTCCTCCGAGGTCGAGATCGTATCGTTGCTCGCCACGGGCGCATCGTTGGCTGCGTTGACGTTGATGGTGATAGTGGCAGTGTTGCTGTTTGCGATGCCATCACTGGCTCTAAACGTGAACGAATCACTCCCGTTGTAGTTTGTGTTCGGCGTGTAGGTGTATGCGCCTGTGAGCAAATCGAACGCGGTCAGCGTGCCGTTCGTGGGCGGCGTGACGATGCTGTAGGTCAGCAGGTCTCCGTCAGCGTCGGTTGCCACGAGCACGCTGCTCGAGGGGCTGTCCTCGGATGTGTTGAGCGTGGCATTTTGTGCCACCGGCACATCATTGACCGACACGACGGTAATGATGATCGTGGCGGTGTTGCT
The DNA here is from genome assembly GCA_036155555.1 of Myxococcota bacterium. Taxonomy (GTDB): domain Bacteria; phylum Myxococcota_A; class Bradymonadia; order Bradymonadales; family Bradymonadaceae; genus JAYZVO01. The sequence continues at coordinate 30,929 of JAYZVO010000119.1, read as the reverse complement.
GTCTGCGAAGCCATCGTTGGCGACAAAGGTGAACGAATCGACACCGTTGAAGTTTGGCGCTGGTTCGTAGGTGTAAGCTCCCGTCATCGGGTTAAGCGCCGTGATCACACCTGAAGCAGGGGGCGTGTCGATGGTGTAGGTCAACGGGTCTCCATCCACATCTGTGGCCAGGAGCGTTCCATTCAGGGGCGTGTCCTCTGACGTCGACGCGTTGCCGCTCAAGGCGAGAGGCGGCGCGTTGGTGCTGATGACATCGATGGTGACGGTGGCGGTGTTGCTGTCACTTGTTCCATCATTCACCTTGAACCCGAACACATCAGTCCCGGAGTAGTTGAGGTTTGGCGTGTAGGTGAAATCCCCCGTCGCCGCGTCGAACGCGGTCAGAGTGCCGTCAGCAGGTGGGAAGACAATGGTATAGACAAGCGGATCTCCATCGCCATCGGACGCTGGCGCGGTCTCGGTGAGCGGCGTGTTCTGATTCGTCGAGAAGGTCGCATCCTGGGCCGTCGGGACATCAGGCAAGGGGTTGATCGTGATTTCGATCTCGTAGAGTTGGGTCACGTTCCCGTCGGTGTCGCGGACTCTGTAACGGAAGACGTCCACACCATTTTCATCGGGGTCAGGCGTGTAGGTGTAGTCGCCTGTCGCCGAGTTAAAGGATGTGATGGTTCCCAGGCCCGGGTTGAGCAAGATCTCGTAGGTGAGGGATTGGCCGTCAAAGTCAAAGCCGTAGAGCGTGGATGAGAAGGGGACATCCTCATCGGTGGTCTCGGTGCCGTCCGCGCCTTCCGGGTCGTGGTCGTTATCACACGCGTTCCCCGCGCCATCCGAGTCGTAGTCCTCTTGTGATGGGTTCGGGGTATTGACGCAATTGTCGACGCAGTCCATGACGCCATCGCCATCACTGTCCGGGTAGCTCGTCTGCAACTCGAAGACGCCCATATCATTGACAGGGGTGCCATCCTGATTCGCGTCGAAGGGGCGCGGATTCCCTGCGAGATCCACGGTCGCCGTGTTGGCAGGGTTCGCATGATCGAGCGCGTTGGAGCCACAGGCGAGCGTGAAGTCGTCTGCGGCGATATTATTGAACCTCGCCCCTGTATTGTAGACGCCTGCGCCGGTCAATTTCGGGCCGAGGCTGAAGCTCGCGTTGATGAAGGCTTCGCCCTCGAGCCCCCTGTCGTTGGCCGCGATGATCGAGTTTGTCAGGTTCATCGTGCCTGACAGCGCGATGACTCCGCTTTTGACGACATCGTTTGGCGGGGTGCGGTACACCGTGTTGCCTGCGACGGTGATGTAATCCGCATTGATCGTGCCACCCCTGAGGTAGATTCCCGACGCGATATACGCGATATCAGGCTCGTTTGATGCCGTGAAGACATCGTCTTCATTGCTGTGGATCAACACATGATCGAGTGACAAGACAGCTGACGCGCCATCCACCATCACTCCCACGCCTGATTGATGGTCGAAGCCCGAACCATCCGAGATGTTGTTTCGGATAACCGAGTCTCTCATCGTGGCCGAGGATGTTCCCGTGACGTGGAGTCCTGGTGCGAGGATGTGATCGAATCCGCCATTGGCGTCAGCGGTGTTGTTGCGGATGGTGAGCCTCTCGAACACGGGCGAGCCACCGCGAACTGTGATCCCTGACGTGATCACATTATTGAAGCCGGATTGATTGGCTTCGTTGTTTGCGACAACACAGTCACGCATGGTCAGATCGCTGTTCACGACCACTCCCGATACCGAGCCGTTCCCATTTTGGAAGGTGAAGCCTGTGACCAGCGTCGAGCTGTTCTCTGCGTTGCTCGCTCTTAGTAAAACTCCGAGAGTGTTGTTGCCATCCACGAAAGTGACGTCTGCGCCACCCGTGCCGATTAGCTCGATGCTCTTCCCATTGAGGTTGAGCGCTTCGATGTAAGTGCCTGGCGCGACGAGGATCGTGTCCCCGTTGCTCGAGGCGTTGATCGCTGCCTGGATCGTGGCATGATCGGCAGGAACATTCAGCGTGGCGGCGTGCGCCGCTGATGTGAACAACAAGAAGAATAATGGCAAGATGCTGGATAAGAGCACCTTGCCTGCCGGAGCGCGTGAGGTTGTTTGGGAAGACATGAGGTCGCCGGTGTATAGGGTAGGTGCCTTTGGATAGAATGAAGGCAACCACACCCCCCGACTTATATGACGGTAAGTGTTGAAGCCCCCCTCTTTCAATTCGAAGCCTCGCCAGCTAGTGGCAAGATGTGTCTTTGCTTACAGTTAGAGCGAATAGACGTGGTATGTCAATGGTTGTGGGGTTTTTCTGTTTACGGATGGGGTGATGCTATCTCAAGTTGTTGCATGAAAAAGAAAATCTGTGGTTTGGTCCCAAACTACAGATTTCTTTTCCATGCTGCCTGTCGGCTCACTCCAGTACGCGTACTTCGACAAAGTAGATCGAGTAAGCGTCCTGGTGCGCGATCATCCAGTTCGGGTGCTCCTTCAACTGCGCGATCAACTCGGCGTGTTGCCCGTTCTTCGAGAGCACGGCCGTCGAAACTCCCCAGCCTTGAAACATCCCTCTCCACAGGTCCGGCGACGCCTCCACCAACGCGCGCACCTTCAATACATCCTCCCCGAGCAGCTCTCTGCGAGGGTCGGAGAAGACAACCTGCGTCGGTCGCTCGCCCGACAGCCTGTAAATCAAATAAGGCTCGTACCGTGGCGATGCCCAGATGCGCGGCGTGACGCTGGTTTGTGCCAGGAACTCTCCGACCTCGAGCGGGACGTCGCGCTCCAGTATCCCCTGATGCGGAGGCACCTCGCGCACATCGTAAGGACTCAGCGCGGTTGCAATCCCTGCATGCGTGATCACCACCGGCTGCAATGGAATCATCGCGAGCAACAGCAAACAGCCGATGACCACGCGCTGCCAACGCGCAGCTGGCGCATCCGGCAACCGCTCGAGCCTGGGAAACCTCACGAGCGCTGGCGCGAGCATCACTGGCATCGCCAATCCGAACCACAACATCCCGCGCTGCTGAGACATGGCGAGCGCGAACAATACAACCGCGAGCGAGAGGTCCGAGAGGGCAGGGCGCGTGCGCGTCAGCCCATAAGCGCTCGCCAGGAGGATGACTCCTGCCGTCAGGATCGCGCCAGGAATGCTCGTCATCGGGATGATATGTGCCCATCCTGACAGGTCGCTCGCTCCGGGGTAGAGCGTGTGAACGGTCGCGATGTGACCGTAGATGTCCGCGCCTCGCGGGTTTGCCATCAGCGCCAGGATGCTGGCGGTGCTGCTCGCGAGCCACCCGAGGCGCGCTTGCTTTACCGAGAAGACGCCAGCGCTGCCAGCATCTGCCATACACCAGAGCGCCAGCAGCGCTGGCAGAAACGCGCTGACGTCGAGGTTTGCCCAGAGCGCGGCGGTTGCAGGGAACAACACCCACGCCGCAGGCAACGCCCATTTGTGTTTGCTGTTGCTGGCCAGCACACTGGCCAGCAACAGCAGGGCGAAGAGCGGGGCGACAAAAAGGATCGGGGTGGCGGTGATGCCCCAGCTCGCGACGACAAAGCCAGTGAGCGCAGCGAGCGCGCCGAGCAGTGGTTTTCGCGGGCTCTCGCTCTCCTTTGCGCCACGCCAGACGAACGCGATCGCCGAGAGCACCACGGCGACAGCGAGCGCGAGGTTGCGCGCTGCGACGAGCGAGGCGATCCCCATCCCTTGCTGTAAACCGTAAAGCGCGCGCGACGAGAGCCACTCGAGGATAAACGAGGGCTTGTCTGCGGGCACACTGTAGAGCAAGTGATTCTGGTCGGGGACGGCCTGGTAGGCATCGATCAGGCGCCCGATGGCAAGATACCACCACGCCTCTTGAGCGCGCAGTGGGACGAGCGCCATGACGGCGCACACGATCAGGGCTGCGGACAGATACCAGATCAGTCCTCGTGGTGGGGCTTGGCGGGGGTCACTGTTTTGCGTATCCACGTCTTTCTCTCGCGCTGGTCGAGCGGGCTTACATCCTCTTCCTCAAGGATGCAGCGCCGAGGCGAATCGCTGCATAAGCAGCCAGCGTTGGTAGCAGGATCGCGACCCCGAGTCCAAGCATCATGTTTAACGTCAGCTCGAGCTCGTGCGTGCCCTCGATCACGCGCGTCATATGTTGGACAAAGCGGAAGGAGAAGAAGAGGCTCATCAGGACCAGGATGATGCTCGAGATCATGAAGATGATGGCGCCAAAGCTCGCCGCGATGCTCGAGGCGTTGGGGTTGTAGAACTGCGGGTACACCGCGCCGAGTCCCACCGAGATCCCCGCCACACACACCGAAAAGATCAGCACCAGCGTCGCGGCGATGAGCGTCAGCCCCCAGTTCTGCGAGATCAGGATGTTCGAGGCCCAGATGACAAACTGGCCGACAAAAATCACTGGCGCCATCGCGCCGATCCATTTGCCGATGAGCATCTGCTCGAGCGAAATGGGCGCCTGCATCATCAACCAGAAACTGCGCCCCTCGATGCTGACCGAGGGAAAGAGAAAGCGCCCCGAGAGCGCGACGACCACGAAGCCGCAGATGGCCATGTTGAAGTAATAGAGGCCCACTTCACCAAAGAACGCCGTCCCTGACGCGATCTCGAAGTATTTGAAGTTGACCAGGTAGATGATCATCATCGCCACGATCACGAGCATGTTCGACCACTGGCTCGCGTCCCTCGTGAAGATCAGGCGATCCTTGATGATGAGCTGTTGCATCGGCCCGAACTGCTCGCCAGCGCGCTCCTTGAGCTGCTCCAACCTGCGCGTGACGCCGCCGCCACGTTGCGTGCTCTGTTGCAGCAGCTTGTCGCGAAGCACCGTCAAAACGCTCTCGCCATGTCGCCCTTCCTGCACGCGGGTGTAGCCGCGGTAGAAGAACCTGCGGTGGAGCCAGGCAGAGATAAAGAACAGCGCGCTCGGCGTCGTGTAGAGCAGGGCGAGCGACCAGAGGTCGATGTCCCCTTGTTGGAAGATCATCGGTGAGAGGACGTTGATCGCCCAATCACTCGGCAGCCAGGATGAGGGGGGCGTCGAGAGCAGGTTGATCATCTCGCCGAGCGAGTCGAAGCTGTCCGGGTTAAACAGGCGCTCCGGTTGCAGCGCGCGGATGCCGTAGAACAACAGCACGAGCGCGACCATCCCCAGAAACCCCAACGTGTCTCGCATCCGGGATGCGATCAGCATGTTGGTCACGAGCAAACAGGCGAGGCTCGCCAGCCCCGTGGGGATGGCGACAAACGGCAGAAAGACCACCAGCAGCATTAGGTAATAGGTCCAGCTCGCGCCCATGGCGTAGCCGAGCGCGGTGAACGGCGGCATCCCGAAGAGCACGATCACCCAGGAGGACTGCACCAGCGCCTCGGTGTAGCGGGAGGCAAAGAGCGCGTCCCAACTCACCGGCTGCGCCATCAGGAACTCCATGTCGTCCGCCAGATAGAAGGTCGTGAAGGCCGCCACGACGTTCGAGAAGACGAGCATCCCCAGGAAGATGAGGAAGGCGAGCGAGACGAGTTTGGCGACAAGGAGTTCGCCGATCGGCTGGACCTCGAGCGCCTGGCTCACCAGCCAGTAGCTTCCGCGAAAGAGCATCACCGAGAAGATCACGCTCAGGATGATAAAGAGCGGTCCTCGGTGGCGCTCTCCCTGAGAGGAGCGCAGGTTTCCTTTGACGGTGCGCAGCTTGGCGCCAATCAGTTCCAAATACATCAGCTTCGCTCCTCGAGCGCTCGAATTACTCGGCGGCGCCGTCCTGGCCAAAACGTCGCGCGACGGCTTCGGCGCGCTCTTGCTCTTGCTGCTCGGTGATCGCGAGGAAGACCTCCTCGAGCGATCCTTGATCCTCGCCCGAGGTAATACGCAGCTCGCTCAACGTCCCGCGCGCGATGATTCGCCCATGGTTCACGATCGCGATCTGATCGCAGACCTCCTCGGCGACCTCGAGCGTGTGCGTGGAGAGCAGGATGGTCATCCCTTCCTCCTTGGTCAGTTTCACGAAGAGGTTCTTGATGAGGCGGTGTCCTTTGGGATCGAGGCCAACCATTGGCTCGTCGACCACTAAGAGCTTTGGCCGAGGCAACAGGGCGCCAGCGAACACCAGGCGCTGCTTCATCCCGTGCGAGAAGCCCTCGATGAGGCTGTCTCCCCATTCGGCGAGCTCGAACAAGGCGAGCAGCTCGAGCATTCGCTCGGCGGCCTTTGCCTTGTCCATGCCGTAGAGCCCGGCGATAAAGCGCAGGTATTCGAAGGCGGTGAGCTTGTCATAGACATAGGGGCGGTCAGGGATGAATCCGGTGACGCGCTTTGCCTCGAGCGGCGAGGTGCTCATCGGGTGGCCGTCGATGACGATCTCGCCAGCGGTCGGCTTGATGAGCCCTGTGATCATGCGCAGGCTGGTGGTCTTGCCAGCGCCATTGGGGCCGAGGATGCCGAAGACCTGCCCTGGCGTGACGTCGAGGTCGACTTGTTCGACGGCGGTGAACTTGCCGTAGAGTTTGCGCAGCCCCTGGATCGTCAAGATCGGTGGTTGCTGGGAGCCATCGGGCTCACTGCTCATCTTGTTTCTCCTGTCGAGTGGCTTTATGGAGGAGGTCGCTGGCGCGCTCTACGGCGCCACCATGCGCTCCCTCTGGTTCTGACTTGTCGGTTGTTGGCGCGTTCATATCCGCGTTCATATCCGCGCTCATATCCGCGTTATCATCAGCGCCCATGTCTGGCGCGCGCGCTGATGGAGGCCGTCTCGCGCCCGGCATGAGCGCTTGCCCGAGTTTGGAGAGGGTGTTTTGCAAGCCCTGCTCGTCGGGTTTGATTTCTTGCTGATCGAGGATCTTCTCGATGGCGCCCTTGTCCTTGCCATCCTTCTTGGCCTTGGCGGCCTCCTCCTTGAACTTGCGCCTGAGCGCGCTGGAGCGCGTCTTGCCGAGGCTCGCCGGGATCTTGGAGCCGATGGTTTGCATCGGGAACTCCTGGATCAGGATCTCTCCCTCGGGGCTGATGTAGACGTCCATCTCGTCGCCCATGAGCTGCTGGCGGAAGTGATACGCTTCCTCGTCGCCCGCATACAGCGAGACGGTGGTCTTCTCGATGTAGGTGTAGGTCAGCTTGCTCATGCCCGAGGACATCGGGTCGAAGTACTCCTGGCTGATGTTCTGGCCTGGGACGAGCGCTTCGGGGTTGGCGATGAGTTGGTTGACGGCGTTGTTCGCGAGCCTCGGCGGTTCGGGGAGCGTGACGGTGCGCTTTTGCTCTCCGCCTCCGATATTGCTCGTGAGCGTTATGGTGTTGCCACTGACCTCGCCGCGGACGATGAAGCTGCCGATAAAGCTCGAGATGTCCGCGTTGAACTGGCGCAGGTAAGCCTTGTCATCGAGCGTGGCGCGGGTGCGCGATTCGAGCAGCTTCTTTTGCGAGGCGATGTCGATCTGGAAGGCTAGCTCGTATTCGAGCAACCAGCCATCGTCGATGCGGGTGCGCGTCTCGTGAACAAAGCCGACCTCTTCGTTCTCGCGGTTGAGCACCATCCACGCGTCGCCTTCGGTCAGGCGAATGTCATCGAGTGACACCGCTTTTTCATCGCCGTTCAGTTCGCGGTAGCCGACCCAGCCGACCACCCCGACCCAACATACGACCACGAGGACACCGATGATGTCGAATAGCTTCAAGTCTATCTCCCGAGTCAACCTTGCTGTCAGGATGCGATGCGAATCTTCTACCACTACTTAGCAGAGATTGCGCGCGAGGTCTTCTCTGGAGGCATCTCTACGAGCGCAAAGAGCGCTTGCGAGCCATCCACGGTTGAGGGCAAGATAGAGTACGCAAGATGCTGTAGCCCGAGCTCACTCGAGGAGTGCATGTCACAAGACCAACACACACGCTTCCAGCTCACGTTCAACGGGATCTCACTCGAACTTCACGGCGAGAAGGAGTTCGTCGAGGAGATGTACCGCGAGGTCATGGCGGACCTCGAGGAAGCGCGCGCGCGGAACGCGCGCGGTCAGATGCCTTCGACCGCACCCGCCAGCGCGAGCCAGGCAAAGCCTCCTGCCACCGCGACAAAGAAGAAGGCCATCGAGCGCCCGCTCGAGCATGTGATCTGGCTCCACCGTTGCACACCGCTGGTGAACAAGATCTACATGGCGAGCCCATCGGATGTGCGAAAGACCAAACGCCTCTCGGCGTTTGTCCCCGAGCAAATCGCCACGCTCTATGTCGAAGGAAAATTGCTGACGGATGTGATGCCGCAGTTTGATCGCGGCCAGACCTTGTGGGCCGAGCTCACGACCGCAGGTCGCAAGAAGATCGCCGAAGCGAGCTCGCCGCCCGCGCCGCCAAAGCCAAAGATCGCGGGCTCACACCGAAAGACCACCCCTGGGCTGGGGATCGCGATATCCGGGTCTTCCAAGACCCAGAATCAAAACAACGAGTAAGTAGGTCTCACGCCTCGTCTTCTTCCCACTTGAAGACGCGCATCGCGTTCTCCCAGGTTTGCTCGGCGAAGACCTCGAGCGAGACGCCGCGCACCTCGGCGATCGCTTCCGCCGTGTGTCTCACATACGCGGGCTGGTTGGTCTTGCCTCGGAATGGCACCGGCGCCAGATATGGCGAGTCGGTCTCCACGAGGATTCTATCACTCGGCACATCCGCTGCGATCTCGAGGATCTCGCGCGCGCTCTTGAAGGTCACGATCCCCGAGAAGGAGATGTAGAAGTCGAGGTCATCCTTTAGCAACTCCTCGGCGAACGGGCGGCTCCCTGTAAAGCAGTGCAAAATGCCTCGCTTTACTCCCTCCTCACGCAACAGCTCGAGGGTGTCTTCTTCTGCCTCGCGGCTGTGGATGATGACCGGTTTGTCGACCTCTTTGGACATCCTCAGGAAGGCGCGGAACACATCCTTTTGCACGTCCTTTGGCGCGTGGTCGTAGTAATAATCCAGCCCCGTCTCGCCGATGCCGACCACCTGGTCATGCTCGGCCAACTCCTCGCGAATGGTCGTGATCCAATCCTCGGTGACCTTTCCCGCGTCATGCGGGTGGATGCCAGCGGTGCAGCGGATGTGATCGTGCGCCTTGGCGATTTCGAGCGCGCGGAAGTTGCTCTCGAGGCCGCGCGATGCGCCGATCGTGATGATGCGGTGGACATCGTTCTCGGTGGCTTTCGCCAGGACGTCGTCGAATTTGTTCTGGAGCTTGTCAAAGTCCAGGTGTGCGTGCGTATCGATGATACGTGTCATAAGTGCTTCTCTTTTCGTTTAATGCTTACGTTTTCGTTCAAAGGAGCTCGCGCCGGTCCTTTCATTGACCGGCTTTATTCTTCGCTCGCGAGCTCCATACCCATGAATGTGTGAATGATGCCTTCTGGCGCCGAGAGCGCTTGCTGCGCGAGCGCTCTCAGCTCGGCGTCGGCGTGGCTCGTGGCGAGCTCCTCGAGGAGCTCGCGCGCTTCGGGCGTGTTGTAATTGGAGAGGGCGAGGATGGCGGTGTCGCAGTGATAATCACTGGCGTCTCGCGCCACGCGCGCGACCCTCCCATAGAGCGCGCCGAGCTTGAGCTTGCCCGCCACATCGATGGCGTAACCTCGGGCGTCCTTTCGGCGCGAGTCAAACGAGGTGCTCAAGAAGTCCAACCCGCGAGAATCTCCCAACCGGGTCAACTGCGCGGCGGCTTCGACCTTGAGCAGCGGGTGCAAAAACCAGCGGTCGAGCTCCTTTCGCAGCGTCTGCGTGGCGCGCGCCACGTGCCCATGCCGTTGCGCGACATCGACGAGCGCGCTGGCGCACGCGGCCGAGGTCTTCTCGTTGGCCACGCCCTGCTCGAGCTCTTCCAGGATGCCATCGATAAGCTCGGGGCGTTCCCCCTCGGCCAGAAGCTCGACGATTGTCAGCGTGAATTGCAGGCGGAGTTCGCCACGCAGGGACTCTCGTCGCTCGATCACGGCGTCGAGGTGATGCGTCCAGTTTCTGGCCGATGCTGCCTGCGCAGCGATCATGGCGACCTCATCGTCGCGATCGCTGTAGGCTTGCATGGCGATCGGATCGAGGCGCTCGTCGGCCACGTCGAGTGAGAACAGGGTCACCAGCGCTTGATAACGAATATCTGCGTCTGGATGGCTCGCCAGGCGCGCGAGCGCGTCCTCTCCATCGCCGGAGTGGTCGCCGCGCAGCGCGAGGATCGCTGCCTGTTGTACTTCGCGAGTAGGGGAGGGGAACCACTCGGGGGCACCTTCAGGGGACTCTCCGAGGGCGAGCTGGCGAAGCCAGCTCGCCCTCGTCGGGGTCATCCTGTCGATGATTTCCTTCCCGGCGCGCTCGCGCACGGGAGGGTAGGGGTCCGCGAGAGAGCCGAACAAGAGCCGCTCGAGGTTTTCCTGGTCCGCCTCGAGCTCGTCGAGCAACCAGATAAGTTGGGCGAGCCGATCCTGTGGATTGGCGATGCCCTCGAGCGGGGTCTCTTGATGGCGTGTCATGCGTTCCTCAACTGATGCGCGTTCCCGGAGCGACCGCTTCGGAGAACCTGGCAAGCTCGAGCTTGCCGTCACTGGTGTCGGCCGCCAACATCATCCCCTCGCTCTTGATCCCGAAGATCTTGGCGGGCTTGAGGTTGGTGACGACGGCGTAGCGGTTGCCGACGAGCGCCTCTGGCTCGTAAGCCTTGGCGATCCCTGCGACGACCGTGCGAGGTTGCTCTTCGCCCACGTCGACCGCGAGCTTGAGCAGCTTGTCCGCGCCGTCGACCTTTTCGGCGGACACGATCAAGCCGACCCTCATCTCGAGCTTCTGGAAGTCCTTGAAGTCGAGCTTGTCGCTCTTCTCCTCGGCCTTCTTCTGCTCCTTCTTCTTTGGCGCCTTCTGCTTGGCGGAAGCTTCGGCGACTTCTTCTTTCGGCGCGGCTTCGAGCTTTGTGAACAGCACATCGGGCACGCCGATGGCGGCTCCTTCGCTCAAACCTCCCCACGTGAGCGTGGTGAAGCTACGCGCATCCTTGTCGATGCCAAGGGCATCGAGGACCTTGCTGGAGGCGTCGGGGAGCACCGGCGAGAGCAGGAGCGCGACCCAACGGATTCCCTCGAGCGTGTTGTAGAGCACCTGGCCGAGACGCTCTTTTTGCGTCTCGTCCTTTGCCAACTTCCAGGGCTGGTTACGCTGGACGTACTGGTTAAGCTCCGTGGAGAGCGAGAGCGTGACCTCGAGCGCGCGGTTGAACTCGCGCGTCTGGAACGCGTCCTCGACCTCTTGCCAGGACTTTTGTGCGACCTCGATGAGCAGCTTGTCATCCTCGGTCGGCTCTCCGGCTGCGGGCGCCCTCCCTTCGGTAAAGCGCTGCACCATCTTGACCATGCGGTTGACGAGGTTGCCGAAGTTATCCGCCAACTCCGAGTTGTTGCGCTCGATCAACCTGTCGCGCACGAAGTTCCCGTCGTTGCCAAAGGGGACCTCGCGCAGCAGGTAGTAGCGAATCACATCGAGCGGGAACTCTTCGATCAGTTCGTTGGGATCGATCCAGTTCCCGGCGCGCTTGCTCATCTTCTCGCCCTCGACGAGCCACCAGCCGTGCACGAACAACTGCTCGGGCGGCTCCAGACCTGCGCTCATCAGGAACGCGGGCCAGAACACGCAGTGAAAGCGCAGGATGTCCTTGCCGAGCAGGTGCAACGAGCAGGGCCAGAACTTTTTAAACGCCTCGTCATCCTCACCGAACGCGCCCACGCCCGTGATGTAGTTGGTGAGCGCGTCGACCCACACATACATGATGTGGTTCGGGTCGTTCGGGATCGGAATGCCCCAGTCAAACGTCGTGCGGCTGATGGAGAGATCCTGCAAGCCGCCTTCGACAAACGAGACCACCTCATTGTAGCGCGCCTCGGGGCGGATACAGTTCGGGTTCTCCTTGTACCAGGCGAGCAACTTGTCCTGGTAAGCGCTCAGCTTGAAGAAGTAGGACGCCTCCGAGACCCACTCGACGGGGGCGCCGCTCTCGATCGCCTTGCCGTCCTGGATCTCGTCCTCGGTGTAGAATGCCTCGTCTGCGGCGGCGTACCACCCCTCGTAGGTGTCGAGGTAGATATCACCGCGCGCCTGCATCGCCTCGAAGATCCGGGTGGCCACGCGCTTGTGATCCTCGTCCGTGGTGCGGATGAAGCGATCGTGCGTGAGCTCGAGTCGATCGAAGAGGTCGAGGAATTTTTTGGAGTTCTCGTCCGCGAGTTGTTTCGGGGTCTTCTCTGCCTTCTCCGCCTCGCGTTGGACCTTGAGTCCGTGCTCGTCGGTGCCCGTCATGAAGAAGACCTCGTCACCACGCATACGGTGATAGCGCGCCAGAACATCGGCCACGATCGTGGTGTACGCGTGCCCGATGTGTGGTGAGCCGTTGACGTAATAAATCGGCGTGGTCACATAAAAGGTCTCCATTCAATCACCTCGCTTGGTTGCTGGTTTCCTCTCCCTCGCGCGCACCGCTGCGGTGGCGTTTGTTTCGAGATAAGGGGGAGGTTTGAAAAAGCGCGTTCGCGGCTAGCGCCCTCTATCATGGAGGCTTTGGCGAACGCAACCACCCCTCGAGGAGAGGTGATTTCTTTTGAAAATAGAAATCACCTCTCCTCGAAAGGACGGGAAGTGTGGGTGGGGATAACGACGCGACCTGGAGGTTTAATCCTGCTTCCTGTCACCGCGTGTATTCTTGCCGCCGTCGCTCTTCTTACCGCCGGAGTTGTTCGCGTCGTTGCCGCTCTTCTTGTTGCGGCCTCCGCGACGTCGACGTCGGCGTCTGTTGCGAGACTTCTTGTCGTCCTCGCTGCCTGACTTCGACGCGTTCTCTCTCGCGTCGTTGCCGTTGCTCCTGTCGCCCTCGGCAGGAGCGTTGCTCTTGCCTCGACCTTTCTCCTCGCCACCCTTTTGCTTGTCGCCGCTGTTGTTGCCGCCGCGTGCGCGCCTGCGGCGACGCTCGCGAGAGCGAGGATCGGGCTTTGGCTTCTCGCTTCGTGCGCGTTGCTGCTCCTTGTCCTCGCCCTCGTCGTCGAGCGCGGTGGCTTCCTCGTCGAGCTCGTCGAAGGATTCGAGCAAGTCATCCCAGAGGTAGGCTGGCTCGGCGGGGTCGGCGTCGACCGAGGTGTCGAACGAGGGCTCCTCGAAGGCGATCTCTGCGACCGGGAAGATCTTTCGGTTGGTGTCGGCCAACTCGACGGTCACGCGCGCGTTGATGACATCGACCGAGAGGATCTTTGCAGGCCCCATCTCGGTGAAGACCTCGGTGCCCGGGCGAGGGAGGGTGCGACGCTTCTTCTTGTAGAGCGCCTGTTCGTAGACGAGGCAGCACATCAACCTCCCGCACATCCCCGAGACCTTCTTGGGGTTGAGCGTGAGTCCTTGCTCCTTTGCCATGCGGATCGAGACGGGCGCGAAGCTCTCCAGAAAGGTCGAGCAGCAGAGCTCTCTGCCGCACGGGCCGATGCCACCGAGCATTCTGGCGCCATCGCGCACGCCGATCTGGTGCATCTCGATGCGGGTGCGGAAGCGGTGCGCGAGGTCCTTGACGAGGTCGCGAAAGTCGATGCGACCATCGGCGCTGAAGTAGAACACGATCTTGGAGCCATCGTGCATGTACTGCGCGCGGATGAGCTTCATCGGGAGCTTTCTGGCGCGGATGCGCTCGAGCGCGAACCTGTAAGAGCTCTCCTCGCGCTCCTCGTTGCGCTCGGCTGTCTCGAGGTCGGACTCGTTTGCTTTGCGGATGACGCGAGGCACGGCATCGGTGGGGAGCAACCTGCGATGGATATGCCCCTCGACGCGCGCGATGGCGGGACCGCGCGAGGTCTCGACGACGACCTCCTCGCCGACCTTGAGCTGGAGTTCTTGCGCGTTGTAATCGTGCTTGAGGAAGTTCGTGCGAAAGCGCACCGGCACGATGTTAAAGAGGCGCATCTTGCGCTTGCCGCGCCGACGCCCCCCGGAGCGCTGATACGAAGCGTTCTGGTCGCTGTCGTTGCGCCTTTTGCTCGAGCGTTTGCTCATGATGTACGAAACCTTACCAGTGCGATATCGGAGACGGAGCACCGCGTGGGCGCTCCGATGAGATTTGGAATCAGTGCTTGAAGAGGAGGTTGCTCTGGTGCTCGCTGGGGCGCAAGCGACGCAGCGTCTTCTCTGCGATAAATTGCTTGTTCACATTGCGCGTGATGAGGTCTGCGGCCTCATTGAGCGCCTTGATCATGTCGAGCGTCTCGTTTGGCGTCAACGCGCCAGCCCACTTGACCACCTCGCGCTCCATGTCACGATTGATAATCGGCGCGCGCTCACCGCCCGCCTGATACCGCATCACATCACGCAAGAAGACCTTGAGCGCGTCGAGCTGGATGGAGAAGCGCGCGTTGTTCTTGCCAAGCTCTTCCGCCCAGTTCAGATAATCCATCGGATGGCGAGGGCGCAACGTCTGGAGTCGCTCGATAAGCTCGGCGCGCTCGTCGAGCGCGCCTGTGGCGATAAGCTCTAGCGAGCGCCCCGGGCTCCCTTCGCCAAAACCCGCCGCGACCCCGAGGTCGATGCTCACGCTGCTCGCGTCGATGTCAGGGTGATCCTGGATGGCGCGCGCGAGGATCTGCTCGACGTCTGCTTGCTCGAGCGCTCCAAAGCGAATCAACTGGCAGCGAGAGCGGATCGTCTCGAGCAAGCGGTGCGGCTGGTCCGTCGTCAGGATCAGGCGCGTCCCCTGGGTGGGCTCTTCCAACGTCTTGAGGAGCGCGTTGCTCGCCTCCTCGGTCATCGCGTGCGCGTCGACCAAAATGATCACGCGCTCCCTCGCCTCGTAAGGTTTGGTCGTGACCGACTTCTGGAGCGCGCGGATCTGGTCGATCTTGATATACTTCAAGACCTTCCCATCAGGCTCCACCACGAGCAAATCCGGGTGGATGTTCGTGAAGATCTTGCGGCAGCTGTTGCACTGCCCACACCCCGGCTCGAACGTGCCCTCGACGCGATCGCGACAGTTGATCGCCGCCGCCAACGCGAGCGCCATCGCGCGCTTGCCGACGCCGTCAGGACCCGCCATCAGCAAGGCGTGGTGCAGCCTTCCTTGAGAGAGCGAGCGCTCGAGCACTTCCTTGATACGCGCGTGACCCTTGATGTCCGACCAGTTGAGCATGCCACCTCCAGGCAAACCACAGCAGCCCCGGAGTGTAGGCATACCTCACCTCAACCTGCAAGGTTGCCTTCTCACGCTTTGCGCTTCGGTTCGAGGCTGGCGGTTCGCGTAGGGAAGCTTCATTGCGGGCTGTGCAGAACGCGGAACATGCCCCCCGCTCGTCGCTACGCTCCTCGCTGCCCCCCAAACAGCACTTCGTTTGTTGGGGGGCGCCCTCGCGATGATTTTGGCGTTGAGGTTCGCTTTTGGGTGCCCTCGTGGAACTCACTGCCTATTTCGGAGCGCCAAGACGCAAAACGCCAACGCGGAGTCGGAGCGCGAGGGAAACCCCCAAACTTGGGGGTCGCGATGAACGCAGTGAAGAGCGGGGGGCATGTTATGCTTTCTGCACAATCTTCAACGAAGCTCCCTCACGCATAACTCACTGCAAAACTCGAAAGCACCCAACGTGCGTGAAAAAACCTCAGCGCTCGAACGCGATGTAAATCACGCTGCCCGAGCGCACGATCTTGAGGCGAACGACCTCACCAGTTTTCGTGGCGTTGGCGGCGGCGCGAAACTCCTCCATCGAGGCGACCTGGGTCTGGCCGACTTCGACGATGACATCGCGCTTGCGGAGGCCGCTGCGGCGAGCGACTGAGGCGTCGAGGATCTTGTCGACGACGACGCCGTTCGTGTCGCTGGCGCCGAGTTGGCGGGCGAGGTCTGAGGTCAACTCCTTTGCCTCTAGGCCGAGCTGGTCGAGCGAAGGATCGGGCGCGATGCGTTCGCTCTTGCGCGACGGGATCTCGGGGAAGTCCTGGTTCGGGATTGCCTCGAGCAAGACCTCGAGCGTTTCGCGTTTTCCGGCGCGAAGCAGCAAGACCTCGATCGGTTTCTTGGTGCCGCTCGTGGCAATCAACCAGGGCAACTGATCGGAGTCGCGGATTTTTACGCCGTTGTATTCGAGGATGATATCGCCTGGCAGAAAGCCCGCGCGTTTCGCGGGGCTTGCTTCGAAGACCTGGCTGATCAGGGCGCCCAGGCTCTCCTTGTGGCCAAAGCTTTTGGAGAGCTGAGGATTGAGCGGTTGCACTCGAAAGCCGATGCGCGTGCGCTCGACGTAACCGTGCTCGCGAAGCTGTGGGAGGAGCAACTTCACGAGGTTGATCGGGATGGCAAATCCGATCCCTTGCCCCTGTCGGTTGATCGCGGTGTTGATGCCGATAACCTCGCCGCTCGTGTTGATAAGCGGTCCTCCTGAGTTTCCGGGGTTGATGCTGGCGTCGGTCTGGATGAAGTCAGACTCGAGGACGCGTCCTCCTGGCGCGAGGTTTTTTCGCCCGAGCGCGCTGATGATCCCGCTGGTGACGGTGTGGTTTAGCCCGAGCGGGTTGCCGATGGCGATCACGCGCTCACCGACCTTGACCGTGTCCGAATCACCGAGCGCGACCGCCTTGAACTTCTCACCCTCTTCGATGCGCACCAGCGCCACGTCCGTGCGAGGATCGGTGCCGATGACATACGCGGGGAACTCGCGCTTGTCGTTGAGCTTGACCTTGATCTCGACGGCGTGCTCGACCACGTGGTTGTTCGTCAACACGTAGCCATCCGGGTGAATGATAAACCCGGAGCCGATGGCGGTTTGACCACCCCTCGGGTCGGGGATGTCCTCGGAGGAGTCGCTCAATGGCGTGGAGGATCGCATCGTGACGATGATATTGACCACCGCCGGGCTCACGTCTTCCGCGAGGTTCGAGATGCTCGAGGTCTTGACCACCGCGTCACGTGACTTGCTCGACTTCTCTACCCAGAGATCCTTGTTCTCCTGAGCGCTCGCGGTCACCGGGAGCATCGCCGCGAGGAAGGTGACGCCGACCAGCGTCGCTGCCAGCGCTTGCTTGCCTGTATGTCGTATTGCTTGCATGGGAGCTTGGCCCTTGTTCACCTGTTTTAAATCAGCTCGTGCGGCATCGGCTGCCGCGGAGCGCGAAAGTAGTGCATCGGAGAGTAGTTGATGAAGTTCGAAACCTGGCTCGTATACAAACAGGCGTAGTCCTCGACTTGTTCTCCGAAGAGGCTGTTTTTATTGTTCATTTTGAAGATCAGGCCCCACCATGGGTTGAAGTGAGACTGCAAGGCGAACTCGGCCTCGTGCAGCTGCGTGAGCAGCTCCTTTCGCTGCCTTCGCATGCGATCCCGGCTGTGCTTGAGCTCGCTCTGTAGCTTCCGCGTCAACACTTCATCTTCTGCCTGGCTCTCCTCATCAAGCCCCGAGGTGCGCTCGAACATGTGCACCAGCGACTCGACATTGTGCGAGAGCCATTGGTCCTGAGAGATCTCTTGCGTCAGGCGAGCGATCTCTTCCTCCAATGTGTTGATGCGGTCCATGTCTTTTTGGAGCTCTCGCCGCTTCTGAAGCTCGCGCTCCATCTCTTGCACGATCATAACAGTTCTCCACGCGCTCGACTTCCGACTCCTCAGGATGTCGCCGTAAATATGGTCGCCGACATACAGCGTGCGGTCCGCGGAGAGCCCCGAAAGCGTGATGAAATCCTGGAGGTTGCCGTGCTGGTAGATGACCCCTCGTTGGAACGACCCGGCGACCTCGTCGCCTGGCTCCATCGTCGCGTCATCGACCTTGTAGAAGGGGGTGTGTTCGGTGAAAAAGCGCGGCTTGTGGGCCGCCGCGATGCTCACGTCAAAGTAATCGCGCCAGCTGTCATACTCCTCGAGCGCGTCATCGAGCAGATAACTCATCAGGTGCTCGGTGTAGGCCGGGTAGGAGTTCGTCAGCAGGAAGAGCTTCTTGCCCGCAGAGCGCAACCTGTGCAGCGTCAGCGCGAGGTAGGGCGTCGGCTTGATGTAAGCCGCCGTGTCTTTCATGATCGCCTTCTTGAACGATCCATCACGGTGCGCCAGGTCGATGCTAAAGCGGATGTCGTCGAAGACCTTCTGGAAGTCGAGCTCGACGCCAGGTTGCTTCGCCTCGAGCATGTCGATCAGCGCCGCGTAAAGAAACGCCTCCGGCAACGCATAGAGCGTGTCGATGAGCGCGTACCGATCACCGGCGAAGCGGAGCGGCTCCGCCCGGTACGCTTGCAGCTCCTCTGGCGCCAGCTCGGTGAACCCGTGGTACGCCTTCCCGACATGTCGGTGGCTGTCGAGCTTGAGGATGTTTCCTCGGTAGCGATCGACGACCAGACCGCGGATGGCAAAGTCTGGCCTCGGCTCGATCTTGCGAAGCTCCTCGGAGTATCCGCGATGCTCGATCAGGCGCTCGACCGTCAGCTCCACCGAGAGGCGGTCCATGGCCTCCTGCTTGTAGACAGCGAGCGTGTAATCCATGTCGAAGCCGATCGCTTCGATGTGGTGGAAGTTGATATCGCGGTTGCAGTAAATCTGGCGAGCGGGCTCGACTTGCTCGGTGCCTCGGTGCCGAAGCACCTCGAGCAGAGCGTCGAGGTTGCGATCCGCAGGTCTCTCTCGCGTCAACGCAGACTCCTTCTCCATGGCTTATGGATGAGTGGGGGAAAGATCACGATCACCGAGTCTAAACCGCATCACGCGATTTTGCACCAATCTGCTTCGAGTCTCTGTGACGCGCTCCATCTACAACGAGAACCTCGAGAAGAACGCCCAGATGAGCTTTGTGGCGTCCACGTCATCGCTCGGCAGCCCGATGATCGCCTTTGGCGCATATTGCGTGCCGTTTCCTGGCCACGTGTGCCCGCCACCGTGCACCGTGTAGAGGATCACCGGGGCGTCCTCGCACCCCTTACTCCACGCCTTCTTCTCCGTGTAAATCCCGTCCTCGCTCTCCTTGTCGAAGGTCTCCGTCGTGACCGCTTCAGGATCACACCCCGCGCTCGTCAGCCACACCGAGAGCTCCTCCTCTGTCGACAACACATCGCCGCGCTCGCCATTGACCACGCCTCCACCCTCATAGGGGACGAGTGGATCTTCTGTTCCCTTGAGGATAATCACTGGCCTCGGGACGCGATTCTTGCACGCCTCGGCCATCTTCTCGGGGATGCCGCCAATCACAGGGCCCGCCGCCGTGTAAATATCACCGCGCTCACAGATCAACCGCACGCTCATCATCCCGCCATTGGATGCGCCCGTCAGGAAGACGCGCTTTGGATCGAGGTCGTGTTCTTCGACGAGCGAGGCCGCCAGCGCCGTGATAAACCCCGCGTCATCGTAGTTCTCTCTGGCCGCGATTTGCTTGGCGTCCCCTCGGCCATCGTTCCAGCCATTGTCCACCCCTTCAGGATAAACCACCGCGAACCCTTGCTCCTTTGCCACAGGGTTAAACCCATAATACCCCTGCGCCTTCCCCGCATCACCGCCTCCGCCATGCAGCGCGATCAGTAACGGCGCGCCAGCGGCCAACCCGTCCGGCTTGTAGAACGTGTACGTGCGCTCGAGGTTGTCGTGTTGGAACGTGAACGCCTCGGTGGGTTCCCCGCGACGCTGCCGCCGCTCGCCGCTGCACGCGAGCGCGATGGAGAGCAGCACGAGCAACAGGACGAACCCGGTGATTTTTCTTGTGGATGGCGACATGACTTCCTCAGCTTGCGCCTGGAGCGAGCGTGAGCGAGCGAACAGGGGCATGCGCAGCGAGCCTGCGGCGTCCGATCGGTGGGACTTGTCGGGGTGCCACACGGCACCCACTCCTCGCCCCATTGGCGATGTTGCAATGCTCCCTCAGGCACATCACGACTCCAGGTGATGACAAAGATGCTCCCGAGAGCGTACCACGGCGCCTGGCAAGCGTTCAGCCTGATTCGAGCGCGACCGCTCATGTGTGCCTGCTCACTCTCTCGGTCAGGGCGCGGGTGTGGTTGACAGCATCGGCCACGGCGACTAGCAATGGTGCCGCGATGTGCGCGCTATCCGCGCGAGAAATCACTCGCTCAATCGATCCATAAAGACCTTTTGACCAGGGAGTTCAGGTATGAAATTGGCCACCCTTCGTGACGGCACGCGCGATGGTTCTCTTATCGTCGTCAAGCGCGATGGCAGCGCTTACGCTTTGGCTGCTGACATCGCACCGACGATGCAAGCTGCGCTGGACCAGTGGGACGAGGTCGAGCCGAAGCTCCAATCCCTCGCCGCCGCGCTCGAGGCTGGCGAGGTCGAGGGCCAACCTGTCGACACGACCAAGCTCCACTCTCCGCTGCCTCGCGCCTACGAGTGGATCGATGGATCGGCCTACATCAACCACATCGTCCTCGTGCGCAAGGCGCGCAACGCCGAGCCTCCCGCCACGCTCGAGACCGATCCGCTCGTCTACCAGGGCGGCAGCGGTGTCTTGCTCGGACCTACCGAGGACATCCGCGTCCCGAACTTTGACTGGGGCGTGGACTTCGAGGCGGAGGTCGCCGTGATCCTTGGCGACACCCCGCGCGGCGTCTCCAAGGAAGAGGCTGGCGATCACGTCAAGCTCATCATGATCGTCAACGACGTCACCTTCCGTAACCTCATCCCCGCAGAGCTCGCCAAGTCCTTCGGATTCTTCCAGTCAAAGCCTGCGACCGCGTTCGCGCCGTTCGCGGTGACCCCGGACGAACTCGGCGATGCATGGAAAGAGGGGCGCGTGCACCTGCCGCTCTTGACCGATTACAACGGCGAGAAGTTTGGCGATCCTGACGCTGGCCCCGAGATGCACTTCTCCTTCTTCGACCTGATCGCGCATGTCGCCAAGACGCGCGCCTTCACCGCCGGGACGATCCTCGGCTCGGGCACGATCTCGAACGAAGATCGCTCGCGTGGATCTTCCTGCCTCGCGGAAAAGCGCATGCTCGAGAAGATCGACTCCGGCGAGTTCGTGACCCCCTTTATGAAGGACGGTGACACGGTGCATATTCGCATGCTCGACGAGGATGGGAACAACATCTTCGGGTCCATCGAGCAGAAGGTCGTCGCAGGCAACTGAGCCTGATTTATCGCGCAGGAAACAGCTTCTTCGAGGAGTGGTGAGATGGCTTACGAGTTCACTCTTTATAGTTACTGGCGCTCGTCTTCGAGCTGGCGCGTTCGATTGATGCTCGCCGCCAAGGGGATCACTTACGAGACGATCCCCGTGCACCTCGTGCGCGATGGCGGCGAGCAACACGCTCCAGATTTTGCCGACGTCAACCCGATGCGCCAGATCCCCTTCTTGCAGGTCACGCAGGATGGGGGTGTGGTGCATGGCGCGGCGCAGTCGATCGCGATCATGGAGCTGCTCGAGGAGCTCGTGCCCGAGCCCGCGCTGTTTCCTGCCGATCCCTTCGGACGCGCGAAAGCGAGGCAGCTCGCGGAGTTGGTCAACTCCGGGATACAGCCGTTGCAAAACCTGGCGGTGATTCAACACCTGCGCGACAACCTCAACGTGGACGCGCGCGCTTTCTGCCGTCACTGGATCGATCGCGGCCTGCACGCCTACCAGGACAGCCTGGCCGAGGATGACTCGAAGTTCTCCATCGGTGATACGCCGACCATCGCGGACTTCTGCCTCGTGCCTCAGCTCTACAATGCGCGCCGCTTCAAGCTCGACATGTCGCATTTCCCCAGGTTGCTCGAGATCGAGGCCGCCGTCGAGGCGCTCGACTACGCTGCCGCGGCACACCCCGACAACCAACCCGACTTCGATCCTGACGCCTGAAGCGAGCGTTCGAGATGAGCAAGACGCAGACACACGCCGAGATCAAAGCCTTCGATGATCTCTCGCTCAGAGAACTCTATGACATCTTCTGGCTGCGGAACGTGGTCTTTGTCGTGGGGCAAAAGATCACCGCCGAGCCCGAGGTCGATGGCCTCGATCCCGAGTGCGAGCACGCCATGCTCTGGATGGAGGATCGTCTCGTGGGGACCGCGCGCATCTTCCACCAGCGCGATCCGATCGTGGTCGGTCGCGTCGCCGTGCATACTGATTTGCAGGGACACGGCCTGGGGTCGGTGTTGATGCAGGCGGTGCAAGATCACCTGGGAGCGCGCCGCGCCGAACTTCACGCGCAGGCGCACCTCGAGGAGTGGTACACGCGCCTTGGTTGGGAGCGTTTTGGCGAGCCCTTTGTCGAAGCAGAGATCCTCCACGTCATGATGCGCTGGCCAAAAACATCTCCGACGTGATCTATCTTTTCGACGCGTGCATCACACAACCAGCGAGAAGTTTGTCCGATTTGCTGTTCCGTGTTACGTGTTTAATGTCAGATCGAGCGCAGAGAGTGAGCGCTCGAAAGTGGTTCGAGTTCGAGGACGTTTGTTGTGATTCTACGACGTGTCGTATTTCATATCCTGCAAAATGAGGAAGGCATCTGGGACGTGATCCGAGATGGCGCGGGGGAACCGGCCAGCTCGCATCAAGAGCGTCAGGACGCGGTCAGCGCAGGAAAACTGCTCGCCCGCGATCAGAAGGCCAAACTCGTCATCCATGATGAGCAGGGCGCGATCGTCAAGGAATGCACCTACGGCTACAAATGCTGGAAGTGCACAGGAAACGACTGAGCTCGACCCTGGAGCGTTGGGGGCTCCATTCGTACTGGTTGCTTGTACGAAGAAAAAAGCAGGGCGAGGCATGCGTATGCATGCCTCGCCCTTTGCTTGTTCTTGCGGCGTGGTAACCTCGAAGGACACCGTGTGAATCGACGCGAGAATGGAGGAGGACGGCGATGAGACCACCGATTTGTGAGGTTTGCGGAGAGCGCATCGAGGAGTGCGAGGGGAGCCTGATCTCCTTCGCGCGCAGCGCCAGGGATGAGGATTGGCACGCACGCGCCAACGATGAGCCTGGCTTCGTGGGACATCCTCCCGAGCTGGAGTGGTTTTGCGCAGATCATGTCGCCAGGGCGCGCGAGCTCTCGCATTTGACGCGCGCCGAGGCGATGCAAGTCATGGCCAAGGAGTTTGGCCTGTAACACCGCAAGGCTAGAAGTGAAGGTTCACGTTGTGCGCCTTGTCGATGTGATACACCACGCGATACTCGTCGGTCGCGCGTGGCCCCAACTCTCGCGCGATCTCGAGGAAGCCGTCGCTGTCCGGTGAGGTCGCGCTCGGGAGCTCGATCGTTTCGATGACCACCTGCTCGATCTCGGAGACGGGCAGGCGTTCGAAGATCGAGACCTGACGATGCTCACCGCTCATGTTCGAGACGTGCAACTCGACGGTGCGCTCGGTGCGCGTCCAGCGCGTGAGCTTGCGCGGGATGTCCTTGTTCCTCACCAGTCGCTTGATGCGAATCCCGGACTCGACGCCAAAGCCGATCTCGAACGCCTCGCCAGGGGAGACAAACCCGAGCGGTGCTTTCCCCACCAGCTCATCCCCACGCAACAGAGTCACAGGCCCAGCGAGCAGCGGGTGTGCGCCCTCCCAGTTTGCCTTGGCGCGCAGGTGCGCGACCTCGGAGATCTCGGGGTAGGCGATCGTCTCGACCTTGCAGGGGATCGTCGTCACCGAAATCGGCACGTGCACAGGACGCCCCGTCGATGGCGGACTCACTGGTTTTTCAGCCTCGAGCTTGAGCGGCTCACCGCCATCATCCACGCCTGGCATCTCCTCGACGGTGCGCTTCCCGGCGCTCGCTGTCGAGATGTCGACATCGCGCGCCTCGACCTGAATGGTGCGGCGCTCCTCATCTGTTTTGGGGCGCGTGTTCAGGATGTCGTCCTGGATCAATGGGGGCTTTGCCGCCTGGGTTGGCCTCGCCGTCGAGAACGAGCACGAGATCTCATCCCATCGCTCCCCGGTGTGTTGCCAGATCGTCGCCAGCGTTTCGATCTCGATGCTCGCAGGTTCGCCCTCGGGGCGAATCAATCGAGCGCGGTGCGATGGTCTCCAGAGCGCACAGGCGGTGAAGTAGCGAAGCTCCAGGCGAACTTGCACATCCTCGCCGCTGTTGTTCTCGAGCTGCACTTCGATGGCCGCTTCGAGCTCGCGCGTGACCTGGCGAGCCTTCGCCAGGAGCATATCGGCGCGCTTGACCTCGCGCCGCGCCGTCTCGAGCTTCTCTGATGCCTCGGCGCGCGCGTCACAGAGCGTGGCGAGCTCCTCGTCGAGCTTTGCCAGCGACGCGATCCAGTGCTCGGGCTGGCAAGTCTCGTCGCTGTGACCTCGGTAGAGCTGGATGCGGAGGGTCTGCTCGAGCGCGTCGAGGCGTGCCAGGGCTTGCTGCTGTCGCTCGACCTCGCGCTTTGCGATCTCGATGGTGCGCTGTGCCTGATCGCTGCGCGCGTGGAGCGCGTCGATCTCCTCGTCGCTCCCATCGCGCTCCTCGCGCACGAACCGGCGAACCTTCGCCGTGAGCACGCGCGCGCCCTCGACGGGAGGTTCGATCGAGACCACCACGGAAGGATCATCGAGCAGGGCGGTGATGTCTGTGAGGTGAACCTCGCTGATTCCTTGCGGGAGGGTCAGCGTGGCGGCGCGCTCGACGCGTGCGCGATCCTCGAAGAAGGTCACGTGTGTGACCTCGGTGGCGTAAGTCGGGTGCTTGGAATCACTCACGGCGGTTACCTCCCACGATCTCTTCCTTGGCGCTGAAGACGAGCTTGAACTTCAACTCGAGCGAGGTCTCTTCCCCTTGCTCGAGTTGGACCTTCCAACGACGCCCCCCTTTGATGGGCGTCCCTTCGCGTTTTTGCGAGTAGACCTTTGCCTGAGGCGTGGTCTCGATGTCCTCGATCTCCAGATGATCCTGGTAAGTGATCGGTACGCGGTCGATGACCTCGATGGTCGAGGAGAAGGGGAGGTTGCTGCTGATGTCGATGGTGACAGTGTGTGAGACGGCGGTCTTGCCGCCGAGCAGGCCGATGTTCTCCTCGTCCACGCGCACGTTGCGCGCGACCTTGATGCGATCATCTACTCCCAGGCCGACGATGATGTTGCCGCCACGATCCACGTGCTCGAGCTGCGTGGAGAGCAGGAAGCTCCCCTCGACAAAGACATCGAGCGGTCCCTTGAGCAGCGGCGCTTCGAGCGGGTTGAGCACGCGCGCCATGCGAAAGACCTCGTCTCGCTCGAGCGGGACTGTGCGCCACCAGAGCTTGGCGACGCCCGCCGCCGAGGTCACCTCGAGCCGGTGGAGCTTGCCATCCGAGGGGATGTCCACCAACCCCTCGGTGTCAAAGCGGTGGTCATAGGTCCCGCGTGTTTCATAAGGATCATGCACCCCGAGGCGTCCTGCTTCCTGGAGCGCGTCATCCATCGAGGTGTCGAAGTGATCACGCGTGAAAGTCCGCTGGCGCAACCTGCCGCGCGCGTGTTCGTCCGGTCCCGGCATCTCGAGCCTGTCGAAGTCGAGCCAGGCGTCCGCTGGTTCGAGCTCTGGCTCTGGCTCGGGTGTGTATTCTCGCTTTGCTCTTTCCTTACGTGGCATCGAGGCAGAGAGCGGTGCGCCAGGCATCCCTCCGCCTCCGCCAAACGCAGAGAAGATGCTCGAGGATTTCCTCGCCGGTGCTGCTGCGGCGACTTGTGGGAAGAACGCGCCACGCGACTCTTCGACGCTGGCGCCCATGTCTGCGCTCAGAAGATCCAGGGGCATCCCGACGTCGAGCTCGTCATCCTCGGCGCTCTGGTAGCGGTCGTATGCCTGAGGAGGGGGTGGCGCTGACGGCATCACCGCACCCTTGGGCTCTTTCATTTGAGGGGGCATCACAGGTGCGCGCGAGTTTGCTGGCTCCGGCTTGGGCTCGGGCGCGAGGGTACCGCCCAGGTGGTAGGTCTTCTTTGCGGTGTCATAGCCGGAGAAGAGGCGCTCGAGCCCCTTTGGAGCCTCGCGATAGCCGGAGCGTTTGGGCGGTTGTTTCTTGCCGAGTTTGAGCGCGGGGAGCTCTGGCAACCTCGCGTCCTGAATCAGGTCTGCGGTCGAGAGTGAGAGCGCCGCGCGCGCCCAGTCCTCGCCAGTGCGTTGCGAAACCACCGCCTCCATAAACAACTCGGCGGCGCGTCCTCCATCGCGAAGTTGCAAGGTATAGAGCGGCCACCATCGCGCGGATCGAACCACGTAGGTCAACTCCATGCGCTCGATAGGTCCCTTGCCGTCGGTGTGCGCCAGAAAGCTCCAGCTAGGCCTGCCAAGATCCTTGTCCGCCGCGCTCGATGTGTTGGAGCGCGCGATGCTTGCCGCGCGCCGCTCCTTGTCCAGGTGCTCCCACTCGATCGTCAGGTCGGCGATTCGCTCGTCGAGCCTGGCGACGTGTTCATCGACGATATGCGCCAGCCCGAGCGCGCGCTCGACGCGCGCGAGTGGTCCGAGATCTCGCCATTCGCTCGTGCGCTGTGGCGCGATCGAGAGCGTCGCATACTCCTGGCGCCGCGCGCGAAGTTGTTGGATTTCGAGGTCGATGCGCGCGATGCGTCGCTCGATCTCACGAACGCGCTCCTCGCTCACGCCTGGCCCGAGGTCTGCGAGCGGGACATCGATCTCACTGACCAGTGAGATCAACCTCCGCTCCGGCGAACTCAAGAGCGCTCGCCCGCTGTTGCCATTGGCAGCGAGCGTGATCCCTGGGACTTCGATGATGGCCTCTCCGTCAGGCACATCCTCGGGCAAGTGCACCGTGCGGGTGATAAGCGCACCGCGTGCGTAGATCGAGACGTTCGTGATCTCGCTCTCGCACTTGATACGCCGATCCGACACGTGTGACATCACATCGACTGCCATTCGTACCTCCTCGTTCTCTCCTTGTTTCGCGTCACGAGCGACCACTATAACCCGAACCATCCACACAATCATCCACGCCAAATCGCGCGGTTCTTATTGGATAGGTTCAGAGCAAGAAGAGCAGCGCCACACCTGCGACTGCGATCAGCGCGCCGACGATCGCGCGAGCGCTCAGTCGCTCGCCAAGGAAAATCGCTGCGATCGGGAGGATGAACACCGGGCTCATCGAGGAGAGGGTCGCCGCGACGCCCGCGCTGGCGTACTGCAACCCTGTGACGAGCAACCAGATCCCGAGATAGGTCCCGAGGAATGTCGCGAGCAGCAACTTGAGCGTGTACTCCCGCTTCTTGAAGGGGAGCAACACCGCGCTGCGATAGCGCGTCAACCCCACGATCAAGCTCAGCCCCATCACGCCAAACGACAGCCGCACCACGCTCGTGGCCAGCGATGAGATATGCGCCCCGCCAAGTTTTGTGAGGATGTTCCCGGTCGCCTGACACAAAACACTCAGGATGGCGAAGGCGACGCCGAGCAGCTCCACGCTGGTAAGCAGAGGTTTACTCGCCGCCTCTTCACCATCTTCTGTGCTCGGGGATGAGGTGCGCTCGAGGATCACCCAGACGATGCCTCCCATCGTCAAAAACATCCCCAGGATCATGCCGACCGTGATCGGCTCGTCGAGAACAGGCCAAGCCATGAGCGCGGTGGCCGGTGGCCCGAGCGTCGAGAAGAGGAGGGTGCGCCTGGGGCCAAGGCGGGTGAGCGCGGCAAAGTAGGCGGTGTCGCCTACGGTCAGCCCGATCAACCCGCTCACTGCGAGCGCTGCCAACTCGGTGTGAGTCAGGCTGCCCGGCCAGGGGCTCCCTTCCATCAAAAGCATCGTCAGCCAGAGGAGCCCGAGGGCGATGCTGCACTTGATGAAGTTCATCACCAGAGGCGGGATCTTTGCTTCGCCAAGCTGCGCGAATAGCACGCTCGCGATGGCCCAAACTCCCGCCGCGCTTAACGCGGCAAGCTCTCCCATCTCCTCTCCTCGACGCTCTCGCTTATGTGGGGCTGAGGATCAAACGGTCGCCGTCAGCTGACCGATCGAATACAGCACCTCACTTATCAATCGCGCTGGCACGTTGGCTAGCGGGATCGTGTTGCCATACCCTCTGCTTCCCTTGTGGAACGAGATCCCGCTGATGCTCTGATCCTCGTCCCAGGATGCGCCGCCCGCATAGATGCCATAGGACATCGAGGCCGAGGCCGTGATCCCCTCGGCCTCGTAGTGCTTGTAGAAGTTGTAGATGATCCCGGCGTCCTCGGGGTTTCCTTTTGTCCATCCATCCCGATCGATGTGACCTCGGATCGCGCCCGGTTTGACGATGATCTTGGCAAACTTCGTGATCACCTCTCCCTCGGTGTCGCCGTCCTCGAGCTCGTAGACAGGGCGGTTGAGCTGTGGGAATGGCGGGATGATCTCGTAGTCGCCAAAGATCGTGCCCCAGGTCTCGTGATCTTCTCTCGAGAGCTCGAGTGGGTGTGGGATGCCGACCCTTTGCGTCGCCGCGAGCGTGATCGGTTCGTCGTTGGCGTCGAGCAGTGCGCCTTCCTCGTCAACGCGCAGGTAGCCGACGACCTTCTCCTTCTTCTTCCCCTCGTAAATCGCCCACAACAAACGTTGCGTGAAGTGGCGCATCAGCGGGTGACCGACGAGCAAGGTCTCGAAGTTGTCGGCTGTCCATCGACGCCCGGTGACCATCGCGTTCTCGAGACGCGGGGTCTGGGTCTTGACCACCTCCTTGATCTGCTTCTTCATGTCGCGGAAGTCCGAGCGCGCCTGATCGCCCATCTCGTCGTCGTCATTCTTGCCGGGCTTGGGCAGGTTCTTGAGGATCTTGTCCTTGGAGAGGTCGCGCACCACCGGGGCGAGGTTCTCGTCGAGCACGAGCGAGAACTGGCGCGCGCCATAATCGAACTCGCGCCTCCCATCATCGTCGAGCCCGCAATCAGGGATGATGCGGTCGGCCAGTTGCTCGGCGGTCAACCCGCGCGCCTTGGCGATCTGTTGGATGAGGCTGTTAGCCGCGCTCTTGACGCTCTTGTACTTGACCTTGGCGGCGATGCCATTGAGCGTCATCAGCGCCAAATCACTGCCGATCATCTCGTAGACATCCAGCCCTTTCTGCGCGCGTCGGTAGGCGTTCTCGCCAGGCCATCGCTTCAGGTGCGCCGAGAGCTTGAGGCCCTCCTTGCCCGTCCCCAAAACGCCGATCGCCATCATCGCCCAGTCGGCGGTCTTGCTCGCGCCATGAATCGTCCAGGCATCGAAGATGCGCCAGATCAACTCGCCAGTGGTGTTCAGATCGAGCGCCTCCCTGGGCTCCTCGAACGAAGCGAGGTCATTCTTGTCGACGGCTTGCTTCGCGGCGTAGACGAGCGCGATGCGCTGCTCGTCAGTCAACATGTACTCGTGGTCTGCGGTGAGCACGTTCGGGAGCTCTGCCACCGGCACCCAATCTGGCAACTTCTTCCACTCGCAGCCCGAGACCATCTTCGACAACCAGGCTGGCTCCTTTCCTTTCGGGAAGTGAGGTTTGGTCAGCGGTGCCCACTCGATGACCTCTTTCCTCACCGAGTTCACGCCGCGATCGTCTACCGCTTTCTCCAACGCATCGATCGTCGAGACAATCAATGCCTCGTGTCCCTCGCGCTTGTAGGCGCGCAGGATCTCGATGGCGCCCTCGCGGATCTTGCCGCGCGATGCCACAAGCGGTGTCAGCCCCGCGATGGTGTTCGCGCCTTGTTCCATCAGCCATTTCTTGGCCATCCCGCGTCGCTCACCCTCCATCGAGAGCTTGAGCATCCCCTTGACGACGCGTGGGGTGTGGAGCTTGGTCACGAAGGTGACGGAGTCGTGGACGCCGTTGGTGCTCCCAGCGAGTTCTCCGAACTCGTCCGCCAGCTCGAAGCCATGGCGCGCGAAGAGGTACTCGAGGCTCGTCGACCCGAGCTTCTTGCGCACCTTGCGGAAGTATCCGAGCTGCTCGTCATCAGGGAGGCGCTTGTAAATCGGCCAGATGCCAGAGAAGTAGTAGAAGTCGCTGGAGTGCTTGAAGTAACCCTCCATCATCGCATCATCGAAGCTCGTGAGGCCATAGCGAATGACCAGCGAGAGCGTGGAGCGGAACGCGTTGACATCGTCGGTGCCGATTTTTTTGGCAGCTTCGCTGGCGAGCTCCTGGAGCCTGGCAAATGTCTTCTCGTTGCTGGTCGATGGGAGGTTGTTGAAGTAGTACTCCGCCGAATAGGTGAAGCCTGTCTTCTCGAACTCATCGATCACACTCAGCATGGCGCGCATCGCCCCTTCCTCGCCAAGCAACACCGTGAGCGTCGTGCTGATAATGCTCCCATGGTCTGCCACGCTCTGGCTGCCAAGTTGTTGCAGCTCGCGGTGGAACTTCTGGATGCGTTGGATCGCGTCCTTCTCGGTGATTTTCCCATCGTAGGTGCCGTCAGCGAGCGTCTTCTCGCTGGTGAGGTTATTGCGAAGCTCGTTCAGGCGGTCGGTGTTCGTGAGCGCCATGAACCAGAAGTGCAGCTCCTCCCTGGTGGGCGTGGACTTTTCGGTGTCGAGCCACTTCGAGGTGCTCCACTCGGGGTAGTTGCGCCAGCTCTCCATCTTCGTCGCCGCGCCTTCGCGGTAGCGCTTGAGGAGCTGTGTGATGTTGAAGGGGCGCTCTTTCGGAAGCGCTGGCGCTTCCTGTAACCCACGATAGGAGGTCGTGCTCTCGCGGTGCTTCTCGAGCTCCTTCTCGTCGAAATCATGGAACTCTCGCACTTCATCCACAAAGGTCTTGCTGGCCATAACACAGCTCCTCACGTTCGGTTTGGGTCTTCAGGTTTTACTCTCAGTGCACACAACCTACGCCAGCCGTCCGTGTGGGCAAGGCTGATTTTTTCTACCCATCGTTATGCGATCATAAATAAGGACACTGGCACGAGCATCACGAGATGCAGATTTTTCATGAAGGGGACGGAGTACTTGTAGGTTTTTGCCTACATCATCGCACAGTGGTACCCTGTATCTCAGTGAAGCGATCGAAAGAGGACGACGTCATGAGGAGTGCGCGATGCCAGGTTCCATGCCCGAGAAGTCCACACGAGCTTTCTGGTC